>JBBAAC010000137.1:0-6559 GCA_041658465.1 bacterium
GGCTTCACATCAGCATACCCGCGCCCCATATTCGCATCGGCCAGGTAGTCATCTCCTGTTCCGAGTGGATGCTTGCGGCCGCCACCCTCTACATCCTCTTTGAACCCGGACTTTCCATTTCCTACCCGGCCTTTCTGGCGATATTCATATCCGCATATGTAGCCGGCTTCATGAGTCAAGTTCCCGGCGGTCTCGGCGTGTTTGACGGCATCATCCTCATCTCGCTCAAATCAATCGCGCCAGTGCCGGACATACTCGCGGCGCTGCTCGCGTATCGCGCAATCTTCTACCTCCTGCCGCTGCTTGTCGCCCTGGCAGTACTCGGGGTCCACGAACTCTTTCACAGGAAGAACGCGCTGAAAAACAAATCAGCGTGAAAGCGCCTCCTTGCACGCCTCCTCGAATCTCTCTATTTCCTGCACGTTCGCCCATCCGCGCTCGAAGGCCATGAGCGCAAGATCGATGACTGCGCGCTCCGATGCATTTGCGCGCAAAAGCCTGGTCGCGAGGATCTCCGAGACCTCCTTCATGTCTTTCTCGTCAAACGCAAACACGCTCCGGTCGCTGTCGCAGGCAGCCACGTTCCATTCCGGGTCCACATCGCAGCTCTGATTCCACCTCGCCGCTATGGGCACATCGTCCACCACGAATTTTTTGGAGTTGCATTCGACCTTTATCATTCCGTCATCCGCCGCCAGGTTCCAGTCGCGCCACGAACCCTTTGACAGGGCGATCTCGATCCCGCGAAGCATCAGCGGCAGGGCGGGATTGCCCTGGAAGAAAGAGCCGTCCATCATCGCCTTGACCGTGGACACGGCCTCGGGCCGCTTGCGGAGCGCGCATGAGAGTATCCCGGCCGCTTGCTCTCGGGCATCCTCGCTCTCGTAAGAGGCATCCTTTGAATTTGCCGGCCACTTCAAGAGCTTCCAGGCGCGGCCGCCCGGCCCTATGAATATCCTCCAATCGGCCTTGAGCTTCTCTGGACAAATGTAAGCCGAGCCCGCATCCGACACGAGCAGCAGGACCTCCTCCCCGTATGAATCCGGCCAGAGATCGCGGCCCTCGCATCCGCCGCCCCCCATCGGGTCCAGGTCGTAGGGTATTCGATAAGCATCAAACCCCCCAAAGGCGCCTCTTGAATTGCGATCCCTTGCTTCGACTGCCGCGTCTGCCATATCGCCCTCCTCCCTGTTGTCAGCTCTCATAAAGCAAATCGCGTGCCAGATACGGCGTGCCTGATAAGCCGTAAACAGCGTTTTAAGGCCATTTGCAGGGAGGTGAGGGGCGGATCGGTGTGATCCGTGTGAACTCGCGTGTGTATGTCAGGCCACGTGCGCGGCCAGTTTTTTTCTTTTGTGCGGCCGGCTCTTTTGTTCTAGAAAGATGGAACAGAAATCATCCCGAGGAATGATGAGACATCCGCTGAAATCCCTTCTGGCCGTCGTAGCAGTCATATCTTCCGTTACGTTCGCGTCACAATCCGCGCCTGCAGGCGAAGCCGTCGCATCAGGCGGCAACATTCGAATCTGCTTCGTGACCGAGGTCAATCCGAACTCCGTGGTCCTGCAGTGGTACCCGCTGGTGAGCTATCTCTCCGAAGCTGTTGGACGCCCGTTTGAGATCGTTCTCAAGAATTCCTTTGAGGAGATGACAGAGGGTTTTTCCAGGGGTGAAATCGATCTGGTCATGGTCGGGGCTTTTGCCTACGTCAAGACAACGGCCTCACGCGAAGCCAATCTCCTTGCCGCTGCAGCACGAGGCTCCGACCTTCACAGCGTAATCATAGTCCGAGACGACAGCCCCGCAGGGGATATAGATGATCTCAAGGGCAGATCTTTTGCGTTCACCGACGATTACTCCACGTCAGGTTATCTCCTCCCACGCATATTGCTGGCGGAAAAAGGTATCGATCAGCCGGCCGATTTCTTCAGTGACGTTGTGTTCACAGGCCACCACAGCGAATCCATAAACGCAGTGGCGTCCGGACGCATCTATGCCGCGGCCATGGCTTCCTATCTGTTCGATTCGTCGCCGCTCAAATCCCGGGTCAGGGTCATAGCTGAGAGTGCACCGATCCCGCCTGAACCGATATTTGCCAGTCCCGCGCTGAACGCGCAAGTGACGGCCAAGATTCGTGATGCGCTGCTTACGATGCACGAGCGCGTATCTCCAGACGTAATGAAAAAACTCCAGATCGTCCGCTTCGATCCGATCACCGACAAGGATTACGACTCGGTTCGCCGCTACGAGGCGATGGCGGCGAAACTGCCACAGATGCCCTACAGCGTGGACTACGGCAGGGTGCCGTCCGAGCTCTCGACAGCGCGCGCACGCGCCTGGCACAAGGGGTGGTCGTGGATAGCCGCAGCGCCCGCCGCCGCCTCCCTGCTCCTGCTCGCGCTGCTCTTTGCGCGCCGCAGAAAACTCCGGCGCGATCTCGGCATGAAGCTTGCGACCAGCATCACGGGTGCAATGGTGCTCGTATCATTCGGGGTCAGCGCGCTCTTTGCCGCGGATCTCGCGAGGCGTCTGGACAACATCTCCCTGCTCTGGCAGCGCAACATCAACCTCTTCATCGCGCAGGCGGCGAAGGCGGTCTCCGGGACCGGCTACAGTATAATAGAATCCCTTACGGACGGCCTCGCAGCGCAGGAGGGCGTAATCTCCGTCAAGGTCTTCCGCAACGGCTTTTACATAGCAGACAGCTCGCATCAGGACGTTGGGCATTCGATAGTGCCCAAGATCCTCTCCGATACCTTCCTTCCGGCGAGCGATGCGGGCAAAGAGCTCATCAACACCTTCGGCGCCATCACCTCGGGCGGAAGGCGCTTTGCGATCGCACAGTTTCAGCTCGACGCCAGCGCCTTCGGCAAGGCGGTGAGGCGCGCGGCGCTTGCGAATATACTGGCCGTGCTGGCGCTCCTCTCCGGAGGCATTTTGATAGCACGCGCGTGGGCGCGCGCAGTCGCGTCTCCTGTGGAACACCTGTCCAGGGCGGTCGCGGAGATGCGAGAGGGCCGCAGGCCGGACCTTCGCATCCCGCACGGCAAGGACCAGATCGGCGATCTCGTTGAAGGTTTCCAGCTCATGGAAGCGGAGCTCAGGCGCACCGAGGAGATGTTCCGTTCCAAATCCCTGGAACTGGATGAGGCAAACCACAGGATTAAACAGATCGAAGAGCGAGAGGTGGAGCTGGAGGAAATTGAGGCGGAGTCCGTAGCACTCGAAAGCGCGGAGGAAGGGACTTCGAGGGATTCTGTCGAACTCAAGTCACTCATCGCCGAGATGGAAACAGAACTCCCGAAACTCCGCGAGCTGCGCTCAGATCGAATAATAGGGGATTCGCCCGCATTCCTACGAGTCATTCGAGACATCATCATCAGGTCGCGCGACAGCGACCCGGTCCTCCTCTTCGGTGAGTCTGGGTCCGGCAAGACGGGAGTCGCTGAGTCGATACATGCCCTCAGCGCCAGGGCGAACCGCCGCTTCGTGGAATACAACTGCGCGGAGCTCGCTGCTGCGGATCCTGCCATCGTGCTTGGAAAACTCTTCGGATACGGCCGAGACTCCGGGCTTCCTGGAGTTCCAAAAGAGGGCCAGAAGGGACTGCTCGATGAATGCGACGGCGCGACGCTCTTCCTGGATGAGATCGCGCTCCTGCCGCTGGCGACACAGGGCACGCTCCTGCTCCCGCTCGAGGGACGCCCTTTCAATCCCGCCGCCGGCAAGGGACAGCCGCACAAGCCCGACGTCCGCTTCGTCTTCGCATCCAACGTGCGCCTCGAAGACGAGGTGCGCGCCGGCCGCTTCCGCAATGACCTGCTGAGGCGCATCAGATCGCGAGGCTGCATAGAGATACCGCCGCTCCGCGAACGCATGACGGACATCGACGCCCTCGCAGCGCATTTCCTCGGGCTCTGGAGCACGGAAAAGGGCCGACCCTTGCAGATGAGCGATCGCTCGAAAGCGCTGCTGGGCCGTTACGACTACCGCCACTTCAATATCGCCGAGCTCGCCAGCTCGATTAAGGTGGCGGCCGACAACGCCCTCTTCCGCAGCATCGATGTCATAGAGCCAGACTGCTTCGAGGGGCCGCTGCGCGAGGCGTTCGTGCGCAGCGCGAGATTCAAGGACGAGCCGCAGGTATTCGATCAGGACGAGCTGCGCGAGATCAGCGTGCTTCGCAGGCATCAGTTCAGCATAGCGCCCAGCGAGGCAGAGCTGGGCTACAGCGGCGAGGCGAAGACGCTCTCGAACCACCTCCGAGGGATCTCCCTCAAGGTGCTCTCGCTCGCGGGCTGGAATTCTGAAGAGGCCGCGATCGTGCTGGTCGGGGGAAACGCGCCCGCAGCGTTGAATCGCATTCGGCGCAAGATCGATTTCTACCTGCGAAACGTGGCAAAGCTCACGGCCGAGGGCAACGAACGGCGCCTCTTCAACAACCTGCCGCAGAAGCACCGCCAGTTCATGGAAGAGGCGATAGGTCGCGCAAAGGCTGGAAAGATGTAAGACGAGCGATTGAATCGCACACGGTCGATCACACAATTCACACGTCATAGATCTCCCTCAGACGTTAAACCATCGAAAAACCGCTCCACAACCCCTTTCGCCGATGGCACGTCCCTTGCATAATCTTCTACTGAATTACTGGCCGCACGAATTGATTTTGCCAGGAGGACTCATGGGTGAAATGCAGATTCAGGCATACATCATTCCTTATGACGTGGATTCAGTTGCCGACGGTGGGTGCGGTGGTCGTGATCTCTGGTCCGACCGATATGGAACCGAGGTTCTTCTCCTGACAGGCAGTCAAGGGTCGGCCTATCTGTGCCCCACGAAGTCCAGTGACTGGCGAATTTATGTCGATCACAATGGCCATCCGTGGGTTCCATTGAGTTGGATGGCGGATTCGTGGGGACATGCCGATTATCGCTTAAAGGATGCAATCTCGGTATATCAAAGCGTCCTGAAATGCGGGATCGAGCGGCTTCCCGATAAGGTCCCGCTTTTTAGTTCCATGATCGATGGAACATTTTTTTCCAACCCGATTATTTTGCCGGCATTGGACGGTGTCTGCATTCCCCTCAAAGAAAATCGGGAGCTCTGTTGGAAGAACGGCCTTGTAAGTCTCAAGATGTATGATGGTCGATTCGATTGGCGACGTCTCTTTGGAAACCCACTCTCGGAACATGGGACCGATTCGGCCGGCTTGATGTGGGATCGATATCGAGTCTACCTCGCTTATGACCCGGAGTTCGCGACATTCTGTCCAACGGATGGAGTAGAACTCGCCCCTGTTTCGTCGCGAGAGGAGGATCGTGATCAGGACTGTTATGCGGCAACATGGCTGCGTGAGCAGGGGTCCCAGGTCAATGCCGCAGATCGTTTGTATGTGGACGCTGCAGTCGCGACGTTTGATCGCGCATGGAAACGTAATCGCGAGTTCTTTCGCTTTGAGGAGTATTGTTTAAATTATCAACGCCATGGCGCTTCAAAGAAAAAACTTTGACATAGATCCACAACTAAACTCAAGAAAGGAGGGTTTATGCAATTCGTAAACAGTGATTCTGTAATCAAGGCAGCTACGGCAGCGGGCATTGTCCAACAGGATAACCGGGCTGAGGTTCAATCGTATCTCGATGCATATGATGTGGCGCTCGACGGACGCCTGGATCGCGGGTTTTACAGCAGCCAGGTGCAGCCCGACATGTACCTAACGGTCAATCATGAGTTGTCCAGAGACGGAGCAATGACGTTGCGCCTGAATCGACTCATGCAATCCATGGCGCAGACGGACCAGGAAAGCGCGATCGAGACCGCTCGCGTGCCGGCAGCGGCCGACGACGCGTTCAACTCGCCGCTCGGCATCGTCGCTGCCGTGCTCCTCTCGCCGCTGCTCATATTCGGGCTCATAAGCGGATGTGGACCGGCAAGCCAACTTCCGCCTGACAGTGGTAACAATCATACGCACTGGACGGACGGACACAGATCAGGACCATTTCGCGACGACCCCATGGGGGGCAGGCGTGGCGGCTGCGATCCAAGGCAAAGAAGAAATGAAGAAATAGGAAGAAGGGAGTGAGAGCGGTTCCTGTGCTTGCTTAGATATTCAGCCTGCCACTAGCATGGTTCTGACGGGGATTACTTCGCTTTCGCTCGCAATGACACCTTGAAATTTATCAATATTGAACCGGACACTACTGCGGATAAATGCTGATGAAGATGAACTCAGCTGTGAGAGATCTGCGAACGCGCGGCTTGAGCCTCGGCCTTCTGACGGATCCTCTCGATCATCCCTGCGTAGCCGTAGTTCCTGATGAGATAATTGAACTGGCCGCGATAGTTGCGCGAGAGGAGCGCTCCCTCGGCATCATAATCCACGAGCCGATATCCGCCTGCCCACTTGATCAGATAATAGGTGAGCCTGACGCTGTTGCCGTCGATGAAAATGTCGGCCGGAACTTCTATGATACCCTCTTTGTCGGGTCGCTTAGGAGAGCCGATCGCAAACCGCACCGCCTTGCCCGTGACCCTCTTTGACAGCGCCTCGTCCATCTTT
>JBBAAC010000138.1:0-6516 GCA_041658465.1 bacterium
GTTCTGCGCCATGATACAATCTGCTTTGAGGATCGTCACTGCGTTGCTCGCAATGACACAAAAAGGCCTTTGTCAGCAGTCTGAGGTTGTCTCCGGCACGGAACAAGCGGTGACCCGCGGCAGGCTTCGAGCAATGGGGACCGCATCGGCTGGAAATCCACCGTTAGCCTTATTGGCTGAGCGCAACTCCGTGTCGGCTTGCGAGATGCCAGCCGCGGGTCACCGCGTACTCCGGCACGGTGTTAGCTTGCGAGATGATAGCCAGAGGCGCGTTCCGAAATAGATGATCCCGGAACGCCATCACATGATGGCTTAAAAATACAGATGCTCCACAGGATCCACGGGGCGGCCGTGAACGCGCACCTCGAAATGCAGATGCGGCCCGGTGGTGCGGCCACTGACGCCGATGTGCCCTATGGTCTCCCCCGCGACGACGCGTGCTCCTCGCCTCACGAAGAGCCCGCCCAGGTGGCAGTATCGCGTGGCAAACCCTTTGCCGTGATCGATCTCGACTCCGGTCCCGCACCCGCCCATGGGCCCCGCCCTCGCTACCCGGCCCGCGGCCGCTGCGCGCACAATAGCCCCGAGATGCTCCGCGATGTCTATCCCCTCGTGGAACGCGGCGGCTCCGTACAGCGGATCAGCGCGCATGCCGAAGAATGAGGTGAGCCTGCCCTGCGTCGGCAGGATGAGCGCATCCATTGTAAGGCGGTGCTGCGGCAGGACCATCGCCTGCTCGAACGGATCTCCTATGGCTGCAAATGCGGCAGACGTCGCCTTTATCAGCAATGCATGTTCATCAATCCGCAAATCCGCGCAGGCGTTGTGCGATGAGGCGCACAGGAGCACGATCAGGGTGAGGAATGTGGCTCGCTTCATGATCAACATGCAATGCAGGATTCATGCCACCTTCCCGTCTCTCACAAGGTCCATTTCAGCGCGTTATGGCGAAGCAGCTCGGACGAGGCGCTGCGATTCGCAGCAGCTGAGATAAAAAATGAGCAGGCAGGCGCTTGTCCGTTGACTATGCGGGAGCCGTGTTGCTAGAAAGGAGACATGTTGGAGCTCACACTCCAGCGCGGCGGTAAGAGGCTTATGCGTCAGCCGATTACCCCTGCACCGCTTACCATCGGACGCGCCGCAGACAACGCGCTCCGCCTCCTGGATCCTGAAATCTCCAGATACCACTGCCGCCTTGAATGGAGGGACGAGACACTATACGCGCTGGATCTCTCCTCCAACGGCCTTTACGTCAACGGCGAGCTCAAAAAGGAGACGCCGCTTCAGGTTGGCGACCGCATCGCAATAGGCACATGGACCGCGGTCCTGGAGACCTCAATCGACGCGGTGCCCATAAAGACCGTGGCGTCCTCAACGCACGCCACGCGCGTCCTGTCGTTTGATAACGCGAAGAAACGGCTTACCACGGAGCGCGTCGATGTCATCGTGCGTTCTCCAGACCAGGGTCCCACGAAGAAGCGCGTGGCTGGCGACGAGATAACGATCGGCCACCACGCGGCGTGCGATGTGGCCGTCGCGGACCCCTACGTCTCCCGCCGCCACTGCAGGCTCATGATAGCAGACGGCAAGGTGAAGCTCACAGACTTAGGCTCCACGAACGGAACTTTCGTGGGCGATGCGCGCGTCACGCAGATCGCAATGCCAAGGCAAGGCGAGTTCAGGATCGGTCGCTCGTTCGTCAACTATCACGTTGCAACGGAGGTGGAGGAGATCGAGCCCGCAAAGTCCACCCGCATGGGCACCATGGTGGGCGCCTCGCGCGCGATGCGCGAGCTCTTCGCCCTCATAGAGCGCGTGGGGCCTTCTCAGGCGACGGCCCTCATCACGGGCGAGTCGGGCACGGGCAAGGAACTCGCCGCTCGCGAGCTGCACCGCACCAGCGCGCGCAGCCACAAGCCCTTTGTGGCCGCAAACTGCGGCGCGATACCCGGTAACATAATCGAGAGCCAGCTCTTCGGCCACGAGCGCGGCGCGTTCACCGGGGCCCACGAGCGCACCGCGGGTCTCTTCGAGCAGGCGAGGGGCGGCACCCTCTTTCTCGACGAGATCGGGGAGATGCCGCTCGATCTGCAGACGCGGCTCCTGCGAGTGCTTGAAGAAAAAACCGTCAGGCGCGTGGGCGGCCAGGAAGAGATACCGGTCGATTTCAGGCTCGTCTGCGCCACCAACCGCGACCTCGCAGCGCTCGTAAGGGAAGGACTTTTCCGCGAAGACCTGCTCTTCCGCATCTTCGTGATCCCTATCCTCATGCCCGCGCTGTGCGAACGGCCCGAGGACATACCGCTCCTCGCCAGGCATTTTGCATCGGAGCTGGCGCCGACCGGGAGGAGCCCCTCGTTCACCGACGCGGCGCTCGCGAGGCTAGCGACCCACCCGTGGCCCGGCAACGTGAGGGAGCTTCGCAACGCCATAGAGCGTACGCTTTTGCTTACGGACCACGACGTGATCGAGGCGGAGGACCTGCGCGTGGTTTATCTCGACCTGAGCGACGACAGCAGCGGCAGGCTCAAGGAGCAGGAGCGCGCCTATATAATGGATGTGCTGCAGAACTGCCGCGGCAACCTCAGCCATGCGGCAAAGAAACTCGGCATCGCGCGCACTACGCTGCAGGCGAAGATCAGGAAGTATGATATCAACGTGACTCGTTAATCGTAGGGGAGATTACTTGCACCCTCCCCCTTTGTAAGGGGGAGTTGGAGGGGGTAGATCAAGTATCTACCTCCCCTATCCCCTCCCTGCCTGCCGGCAGGCAGGCTTACAAAGGAGGGGGAAGGGACGGCTGATGAAAGAAGCGATGCTCTACACAAAAGAAGACGGCGATAAGGCGCGATGTTTTCTCTGCCGCCACGGCTGCCTTGTGAGCGAGGGCAAGGCGGGCATCTGCAACGTGCGCGTGAACAAGGGCGGCACGCTCTACACGATGTTTTACGGCAGGCCTATCGCCATGGCCGTGGACCCGATCGAGAAGAAACCGCTCTTCCATTACAAGCCGGGCTCTCTCGCTTTTTCGGTCGCCACGCCAGGCTGTAATTTCCAGTGTTCGTTCTGCCAGAACTGGGACATCTCCCAGTACGGCCGGACCGAAACCGACCGCGAGCCTCAGCTGGATGTGCCGCCCGAGAAGATCGTGGCGCAGGCAAAGGCGCATCGTTGCCAGAGCATATCCTATACATATACGGAACCCACGATCTTCTTCGAATACGCGTACGACACCGCGAAGCTGGCGAGCGCACAGGGGCTCGGGAACAACTTCGTGACAAACGGCTACATGACGCGCGAAGCGCTGGACACGATAAAACCGTATCTGGACGCCGCGAACGTGGACCTCAAGTCGTTCCGCAAAGACACCTACCGCAAGGTCATGAAGGCGCAGCTGGACGGAGTGCTCGATTCGATCAAGTACATGAAGGAGCTGGGCATCTGGGTGGAGGTGACGACCCTCGTGGTGCCGGGCATGAACGACGACCCGGCGGAGCTCGCGGATATCGCGAAGTTTCTCGTGGAGGTAGGCCGGGACATACCGTGGCACATAAGCCGCTTCCACCCGCAGTACCAGATGCACGACACCCCGCCCACGCCCGCCAAGACGCTCAAGGCCGCGCTCGATATCGGACGCAAGGCAGGGCTCAGATATGTCTACGTGGGCAACGTTCCGGGCGATCCGGCGGAGAACACATACTGCTACGAGTGCGGCGAGATGCTCATCGAGCGTGAGGGGTTCTCCGTGAAGGCAAACCACATCGCGCCACGCGGCGAATGCCCGAAGTGCAAGTCAACTATTGATGGGATTGGATTGGGTTAGGCCTTCTTATTCTTCTCGTCGTATTCCCTCTGCTGCTCCGCACTGAGTTCGTGCGCCTTCCTCTGTTGCTCAGCCTGGGCCTGCTCGTAGGCCTGCAAAGCAGTATTGGCATTCCCGCGGGCAGAATCCCTGGCATTTCTGGAAGTTTCCATTTCCTGCTCTGTCCGAGCCAACTTCATGTCCGTGTCTCTCTTGTCAGTCACGGCCTTGTGATACCGATCCTTCTTTTCGTTGAGCATTTTATCAAAATACGTATTCAAACCGCGTTCGGCCAGAGAAGCCGCATTGTTCGCTGCGCTGTTGAGGGCTGCCATGGCCTGACCCCACAGATCCACGCCCTGATCCTTCCTGGCCTCACGGTGATTGAGATAATTACCCGGATTAAAGAGGATCTGCGCAGAAGTCCTGGTGCCGTTAATTGCGTCGAAAGGCTTGAGGAGTAAGGCAGCATGCAATACGCGTATACATTCAGCCGCGGTGTTTTTGTTCCTGGCAATCGCTTCATGCCCTGATATCATGAAATCTCGTACGACATCCCGAAGCCAGACTTCGTGGGCAAAAACCGAATGGCGAACGGTCTCCCAGCCGTTCTTGTACTGCAGATCGGAGTTGACCTTACCTTCGTACTTGGTGTTCTCGTTCTGGCGCCGTCCGTCCTCGGCACCTTCCATTCCATTCTTGGCGCCGGTCAGCTGGTTTGCTTTAGTGGTGAGATCGGACTGGAGCTGACTACGAGCGCTCAGTTTCTCGCCGTATATTTCACCTTTGTCGCTGGCCTCAGTGCTTGCAGTGGTTCTATCGCCGCTGGCCTGGACCGTCGCGTCGGTCGCGTTTTCCAGGGCAGTGCGTGCTGCTTGGACTGAGAACCCGCCACTCCACATAGAGACTTCCCTCCACCCATATTATCGGCCCCCCCACCCCCCAAAGTTGCGTGGTATTTTAAGTTTTTTAGCGTTAATTATCAGTACGTTATCCCCCTCCTTTGTAAGGAGGGGTAGGGGAGGTAGATCATGGACGATCTACCCCTCCCTATCCCTCCCCTTACAAAGGGGAGGGTTTACAGAGCCAGCATCCGATCCAGGGCGATCCGGGCCTCCATTTTTATGGATGCCGGGACGGTCACTTCGTTCACCTCGCCTATGCGCTCCAGGGTCCAGAGCAGGTCCGCAAGTGAGGTGCGGAACATGTTCGGGCAGAGCGACCGCACGAGCGGCTTGATGCGCTTGCCGAGGTTCTGGCGCGCCAGGCGATTCACGAAATTGATCTCAGTGCCGATGATTACCGTGGAGCCCGCCAGCGCCTGCTCCGCATATTTTTTGATGTAAGAAGTCGAGCCGTTCGCATCTGCGAGTACCACCACCTCCGGCGAGCACTCGGGATGCACCACGACCTTGCACCCCTCGTTATTGGCGCGCGCATCCGCGATATGTTCCGGCTTGAAGAATGTGTGCACGTGGCAATAGCCCCGCCATACGATCGCGGCTGCATCCTTTGCCGCGCGCGCTGCGGACTCACAATCCGCTGTAATCGGATCCCACGTAGCGATGTCGCTGCGGTCGATGCCGGATGCGATTGCCGTGTTGAGCCCCAGGTTCTCGTCCGGAAAGAAGAAGACGCGCTTGCCCTGGGACTTTGCCCACGCGAACGCCTTTGCAGCAGAGGATGATGTGCAGACCGTGCCGCCCATCCTCCCGCAGAACGCCTTGAGCGCGGCGCTCGAATTCATGTATGCGACAGGCACTATATCGGCCGCAGCGCCTGCACGTTCGAGTGCCTTCCAGGCGACCTCGACCTGCTCTATGTCAGCCATGTCGGCAAGCGGGCAGCCCGCCTCCATGTTCGGCAGATACACGCGTTGACCAGGGCTCGCCAGTATCGCTGCCGCCTCTGCCATGAACCGCACGCCGCAGAAGACGATATGCTTCGCAGGCGCGGAAGCGCCGAAGCGCGAGAGCTCGAAGCTGTCGCCCTCGTGATCCGCCCACTCGATCACCTCGTCGCGCTGGTAGTAGTGGCCCAGGATCGTGAGATTTTTTCCAAGGCGCTGCTTTGCGGCGCCAATGCGCTGCTTGATCTCGACCTCGTCGAGGGTGCGATATTCGTCGGGAATAATGTCGAAGTTTTTCATGTCTTTCACATTCCCCTCCTTTGTAAGCCTGCCCGCCGGCCGGCAGGCGGGGAGGGGCCAGGGGAGGTAGATAATGCCTTCAACTTTTCAGCAATATCCTCCAGCACTCCTTCTACATTCTTCATCACCTCATGATTGGTATAACGAATAACCGTGAGCCCCAGGGATCTCAGATAGGATTCCCGCTCAGCATCATACGAAATACGATCTGATTCACCATGACTCTCGCCATCGATCTCGATCACCATCTTCTTCTCTGCACAGAAGAAATCCACGATGTACGGACCGATGCCATGCTGACGCCGAAACTTGCAGGACAACATCTGTTGTGACCGCAACCTTGTCCAGAGCACCAGTTCAGGGGCTGTCATGTTGGAACGGAGAGCGCTTGCCCTCTTCTTGTTTTCCGCCGCCCCTTTCAGCGTGCGCGGTGCGCTCATGATCTACCCCCTGATCTACCCCTCCCTAACCCTCCCCTTACAAAGGGGAGGGAATTGATCTACCCCTCCTAACCTCCCCTTACAAAGGGGAGGGATTATTATTTCACTATCTTCAAAAACTCCTT
>JBBAAC010000139.1:0-6468 GCA_041658465.1 bacterium
AACCTTTCAGCATCCTCGCTCAGTGCAGCTCTCCGGTCGGCGGAGACGAAGGCGTCGCGGAGCAGCTTGCCCTGCAAAGTGAATGCGCGCTTGGCGCTGCGGGATTCCTTCATCAGCGCGATCTCCTCGATGCCTCCCCAGAATTTTTTCCTATTCATCGACATAGCGCTTAAACCAGCTTCTTTACCTCTTATTGATCTTTAACTTGTAATGGATACATCTTTGATTCCACTCTTTTCCCCTCCTTTGTAAGGAGGGGACAGGGGAGGTAGACCGTGACTGCATCAGGGGTCTACCCCTCCCATCCTCCCCTTACAAAGGGGAGGGGTCAGTGCGTATCCATTATTAGTCAAAGATCAATAAGAGGCATGCATCCTCCTTTGTTTGATGCGCCAATATGATTCGACAAACGCCCTGTAATCTATGGCTTCAGAAATCGTTCTGATAAGAAATCGAAGATAGATGTTTCGGTCTTTTATAATGATTGGAATTCCCTTTAACGCGCTGTCGGCAATCTGCGGAAAGGCTCTGTTTAAAACAACAAAATCAATGTTGATGCCGGCAAGTTTTTCTATTTCCGCCCAAACGCCACTTTCTTCATCGTCGTTTAATGTCCGCTTGAAATACACTGCAATATCCATATCCGATTCCAAATGAGTGGCGGCTTTGGCCTGCGAGCCAAATAGAAACGCCATCACTACATCATCATTTCCTGAAAAATATTCGTTAAGCGCTTTCAGGACACAATTTACGTCCGTCATTGTCCATTCCTTGTATGTGTACCTGAATAGATACGATAATAGTCCTTATACCACTCCACGAATTGCCTGATCCCCTCTTGAATCGGCGTCTTCGGGGCAAACCCCACGTCGCGCGTGAGGTCGTCCACGTCGGCATACGTGGCGGGCACGTCGCCGGGCTGCATAAGAGCTCAAAGGTGAAAGGACCGGGTTTGCGATCACTATTTTTTCTTTCCCACCTTATTCGTCAGCACTGCCAGGAACTCCTCCGGCGCTATATTCGCCTGCCGCAAGACACTACGCAGCGTACCCACTGCAACTTCCCGGTGAACTGGCACGACACATACATCTGTTGAAGCAGCGCTTCTCTTGAGCACGACATGGCTGCCCCGCTGCCGCACTACCCGAAAACCAATTCGCTCAAGGGCCGCAATCACAACCCGTCCCGTCACGATCGGTAATTTAGGCATTGACCGCCACCTTGAAGGTCGTGATCCATGGAGGCACCGCTTTCTTGAGCGGCTTTTCCTCCAGGTAGAGTTCAGTGGCTTCTTTGAGGTTTTTCATCGCCTCATCCACGTTTTTCCCCTGGCTGGCAGTACCCACCTCGGGACACTCCGCCACAAACCACTTGCCCTCTTTATGAATGACTGCGGTAAATACTTGCTCGGTCATCTTAGCCTCCATTTAACCTTGCTTTGCACGATATATAATTATCTTTCAGGGGATCCGGAGCGCAACGAGGAATGACATTCAGGCATAATATCGTTTGTACCACTCTACAAATTTCGCGATTCCCTCTTTGATCAGCGTCTTCGGGGCAAACCCCACGTCGCGCGTGAGGTCGTCCACGTCGGCATATGTGGCGGGCACGTCGCCCGGCTGCATGGGCAGGAGGTTCATCTTGGCCTTTTTGCCGAGCGCCTCTTCCAGCGACGCGATGAACTCCATGAGTTCGACCGGGCTGTGGTTACCGATGTTGTAAATCTTGTATGGGGCGGCGGGACTGGAGCCTGGGTCTAAAACACGTGACTCGTGACTAGTGACTGGTGACTGGCGTGTGTCAGCAAGGTCTACCTCCCCCTGCCCCTCACATGATCTACCTCCCCCTGCCCCCTCCTTACAAAGGAGGGGGGTAGGTATACGATCCGTGACTCGCACAACGCCCTCTGCGATATCGTCGATATAGGTGAAGTCGCGGCGCATGAGTCCTTCATTATATACGTCGATCGGCTCGCCCCGCAGAATCGCGCGCGTAAACTTGAAGAGCGCCATGTCGGGGCGTCCCCAGGGGCCATAGACGGTGAAGAAGCGCAGGCCGGTTATCGGGATCTTGTAGAGATAGCTGTAGGTATGAGCCATGAGCTCGTTCGCCTTCTTTGTCGCGGCGTAGAGCGATATCGGGTGGTCGACGTTGTCGTGCACCGAGAACGGCATCTTCGTGTTGAGGCCGTAGACCGAGGAGGAGGAAGCATAGACTAAATGGTGAGTGGCACGCGAAGACGGATCTACCTCCCCCAGCCCCTCCTTACAAAGGAGGGGGGATGTAAGCCACTGATGGCGGCAGCACTCGAGCACGTTGAGGAAACCGACAACGTTTGAATTCACATACGCGTGCGGATTCGTGAGCGAGTAGCGCACGCCGGCCTGCGCGGCCATGTGGACGACACGGTCAAAGCGATTTTCGGAAAAGAGGCCTTCCATGGCCGCGCGATCGGCTATGTCCATGCGGATGAAACGGAAGCCGTGGAGCTTGCGAAGCTCGGCGAGGCGGGCCTCTTTGAGCGAGACGTCGTAGTAATCATTCATGTTGTCGATGCCCACGACCTCGTCGCCGCGATCGAGGAAACGCTTTGCCAAGTGAAAACCGATGAAACCGGCACAGCCTGTAACCAAGATATTCATTCTTCTATCCCCGCAAGTTTCAGAATCGCAGCAAGCAAACCCTTCTTGAGAGGTCGATTACTATGAACAGGTACGCTCAAGCGTTCTCTTCTTCCCTCTTTCATGAAAATGTGATGACTTCCATGCACCCTGACCAAATTCCAGCCGGCATTTTTGAGAATTCTGGACAGCTCCTTGCCGGACATCGATTTCATATAGCGATCTCCAGGACCTCTGCCTCCTCCGGCGGTTTCTTTTCAGGAATATCTACCGACAGGCATCCCTCCACCGCCTCATAGATATTCTTTAGCAATTCCTCCCACGTTTCACCCTGAGTCGCGCACCCCGGAATCGCCGGGACCTCGGCCCAGTAACCGCCCTCTTCCGCTTTATGAACGATCACCTTGATCTTCATTCGACCTCCTCAACACTACATGGGTTCTTTTTTTCCACCGTAAAACTCCTCTATGCGCTCGAAGTGTCGGCCCGTGCCCTCGTGGCCCGCGGACCCCTTTGATCCTGGGCCCGGCCTGGCGGCAGTAGAATTTTTTCCCTTCTTTGCCTGCTGCTGCGAAGACCCGTTGCTGAACTCCTCCAGGAGCTCGATCACGCGCGCGCCCTTTGAGCGCAGGGGCCTGGGTTCCGCGTTGAGCACCGCGATGATTCCGCGCCTGCGCGCATCGGCCGGGGGCAGGCCGCGGGTTATGGGCCCCAGGCCTTCCTCTTCAAGGAAGACCGCCACAAGACCTGCGAGGTCGCCCTCGCCGTACAGGTAGAACTCGGCAACACCCTCCGCGCGCAGGCGAGACACGAGCGAGACGAGCCGCTCCTTTATGCTGCGGAAGCTCCGCACGGTATCCACAATATAATGATAGGATCTCAGCGCGGTCTGGGCAAAACCCTCTGGAGTTAGCAAGTATTCAAGCGAGCGGCGGTCGAGGCGTGAGGTCTTCACGTAGCCCGTGTGCACGAGCCTCTTGAGCACCGCGTTCACGAGCCCCACGGATATGCCCGCGCGGCGCGCAAGCTCGCGCTGCGAGACCGCCTCCGTGGCGTCGTGGAGGGACTCGAGCACCGCAATTTCGCTGGATGTCAGTTCAGGGTTTGGAACCACGGGAAAGTGACTGGTGATTAGTGATTGGTGATTGGTGATTGGTGTGAATGACTTGGTTTCATTTGCTTCTTCACTTGCTATTTACCGCTAGTCACTAATTACCAGTCACTAATCACTGATTTTTACAGGCTACCGCCGGGGTGATGCAGCTGACTGCACCAGAGAAGGTACTTCTGAAATCTTGACCCCGCCGTTTGGAAGAAACATTCAGGGATTGAACGCTCAGTGTTTGAACGTTCACGAATTGAGCGCTTTTACGTTTATCCGTCGGAAAGGTCAAGGAAAAAGTCGGCGGAAAATCTCAGTGCAACCATTTGTTTTATAGATGTTTTTTATCCTTAGCGACACCCATGTTATCACGGGTCACGACCTCTACGATCTCTTCTCCATAGCGCTCGACTTTCACATCTCTGAAGCCGAAGCAGTCATTAAGCGCCGCAAGCGTGCGTGGCCGCTGGGCTACAATAGACCGCAGTGCACGGTCGCTGGCCACGACAAAGGCCGGCACACCGTCGGCCTGCGATCGCGCAAGCCGCCACGCTCGCAGTTTTTCAAAGAGCACGCCGTCGGGCGTCGTATCGAGCGCTGCACCAGGAGGAGGTCTGCGCGGGCCGCTCGCCGGACTCTGGTAGCGCGCACCGCTCGCCGGACTCCGGCAGGGCGGGCCATCCTGGCGCGCAGGATTCCTCTGCACCTCGCCCATGCAGAGATCGCAGCGCCCGCAAGCCTGCGCACTACCGCCGAAGTAGCGGATGAGCTGGAGCTGGCGACAGCTGCGCGAGGTCCCGTAGTCCAGCATCGCCCTGAGTTTGAGATCGTCCCGCCGCCGCTTCTCCGCGAGAGCGGCCTCGTCGATCGGAAGCTCGCGCGGTTTGACGCGGCGACGCATAACAACAGCACGGCCGGTAAACGCCGTCTCATACGCAATGAGCCCGTCGCCCTCCAGCGCACGCAGGCCCCGCTGCACTTGCTCCACGTCCAGCGCCAGCCCACGGGCGAGCATCGAGGCCGATACTTCTATCGTCCTGCCGTCGCCGCCCGCTTCCGACTTGATCCATTGCCAGAGCTGATGACGAATCGCTGCGCGCTCCGGCGGAGGGTTCTGCAGGAAGCGCTGCGCGAGCTCGATCCTTCCCCGCGACTCGCCCGCGGGCCGGCGATCGATCAGATCAAACCGCTCGAGCAGGGAGATCGCGCTGGCCACCGCCATGTCCGACGAGCCGGGAATTCGGGCGGCGATCGCGCGCGCAGAGAGCTCGACCCTGTCCGCCCCCTCGTCCAGCATGATGCGATAAACTTCGCGGATGAGCTGCGGCTCCGGGTTCGAGCCGTCGATGAAGAATTCCTGGATGTGTTTGTCAGCGAACGAGAAGAGCAGCTCGCAGCGCGATGGTTTCCCGTCGCGCCCCGCGCGGCCCGCCTCCTGGTAATATGCCTCGATCGAGCCTGGCATCTGGTAGTGCACGACGAGCCGGATGTCTGACTTGTCGATCCCCATGCCGAATGCGTTTGTCGCGGCGATGGCGGCGAGTTCACCCTTCATGAAGGCTTCCTGCACGCGCGTTCGTTCGCCGTGCTCGAGCCCTGCATGATACACGCCGATCGCCACGCCCTCTTGCGCAAGAATCCTTCCGACCTCGGCCGCTGCCTTGCGCGAAGCCGTGTAGATTAACGCAGGGCCGTCTGTTGTTCTTATGAGACCCACGAGGCGACTCTCGCGTTCCGAGTCTTTGGCCACGCGCGTGACCGCAAAGGAGAGATTCGGCCGCTCAAACCCCGCAATGAACGTGACCATCCCTTCGACGGCGAGCTGTTTTACGATATCGCGCTGCACATCGGGGGTTGCCGTGGCGGTCATGGCGATCACCTGCAGAGCGTTGCAGGCCTTGATGGCGCTGCCGAGCCGCAGATAGTCAGGCCTGAAGTCGTGGCCCCACTGCGAGATGCAGTGCGCCTCATCCACGACAAAGCGGCGCGGATTGAGGCGCGGCAGCATCTCCAGAAACGAGCTGACCTTGAACCGCTCGGGGGCAATATACAGAAATCTGAGCGCGCCCTCTTGCGCTTTTCGCATGGCTTGACTCTGCTCATCAGCCGACATCGAGCTGTTGATTGCTGCTGCAGGAATGCCCCGGCGCGAGAGTTCATCGACCTGGTCCTTCATGAGTGCGATGAGCGGGCTCACCACGATCGATAAGCCGCCGCACATGAGCGTAGGGAGCTGAAAGCAGAGCGACTTGCCGCGACCGGTGGGCATGACAGCGAGGGTGTGTCGCCCTCCAATGATGGAGCGTATTACCTCCTCCTGTCCCGGGCGAAAGGCGGCAAAGCCGAAGTGGTGTTTGAGCGCATCAGCGAGGTCCTCGCTGACTTTGCGCATGTCATCATCATACTGCATATCGAGAAGCTCCTTCAGCGCATGGGCATCTGCCTTTTCTTGAGCAGGCAGCCGACAGCAGGACCATTTCTCCGTCTGATTTTCTGAGGTCACGATTCATGGCGTGCGGTCATGAAAACAAATTGGTGATGTGATCTAAATCTATGGGTTTAGCGATGATCGATTCGGCGCCAGCTTCATGGGCACAGCGACGGATCTCCAAGTCATCATGAAAGCCGGTGCAGAGGTGAACGCAAGGGACGCCCTTGGCTTTGAGGTATGCAATGAGATCGACGCCTGTGGTCTCTGATCCCTCATAGTGATAGTCCACGATGGCGGCATCGATTTCTTTG
>JBBAAC010000140.1:0-6453 GCA_041658465.1 bacterium
TCCAGTATAGCGAATCTCTTTATCGTCTCATAGCGCGCGAGGCTGCGATTCCTGTCCTCGATATGGGCCGCGATGAGAGTCCTTACCTCCGGGTGTTCGGAGAGCCGGTCCACTTCGCTGACAGAGAGCCCCTTGCAGCGCAGAAACCGCAATACCTCGCCGCGTTTCAAGGTGACGAGCGCCGTGAGGTACTTTTGGCCGTCGCCATATACCATGAAGTTGCTTATGAAGGACGACGCCAGCATCGTCGATTCGATCATCTGCGGGGCTATATTCTTGCCCCCTGCAGTGACTATAATGTCCTTCTTGCGGCCTGCAATCCGCAGAAACCCGTCGCGCGAATATTCACCCAAATCGCCGGTGCGGAACCACCCTTCGCTGTCAAACGATGCTATGGACTCATCCGGCCTGTGCAGATACTCGCGAAATACCGTGGGCCCTTTCACCAGTATCTCGCCATCCGCTGCGAGTTTTAGGGCGACGCCCGGCAGGGGTTTGCCAACTGTCCCGAAGTGATAGTCGTCCCTGCGGTTTACGGTGACAGCAGCGAAGGTCTCGGTGAGGCCGTACCCCTCGAGCACCAGCATGCCGGCGGAGTGCAGGAAGCGGGCGGTCTCAAGCGGCAGCTTCGCCCCGCCGCAGATAAAGGTGTGCAGCCTCCCGCCCAGCCGCCCCCGGAGCTTCCTGAAAAAAAGGAAGTCTGCCAGTATCCGCTTTATCGCGAGGTGAAAAGGAATCCTGCGGCGCTTCTGATCCAGTTGGCTGCACTCCCGTCCGACCTCGAGCGCCCATTCCGCAAGCCGCCTTGCCCTTGGCGACAAGCCGGCCACGTGCTCGTCGGCCTTCTCGTGGATCTTCTCGAGCATGCGGGGGACGCCGCAGACAAAATGCGGCCTGACCTCCATATAATTCTCTGCCAGTTTTTCAAAACTCTCTGCATATGCAGAGACAGATCCCTGAACGAGCTGGTAGAACTGCATTAGACGTCCAAGGACATGGGCAAGCGGCAGGCAGACGAGCCCCACCTCATCGGGTGTAAAGTCAAAGACCTGGCGTGCCGCGTCGATCTCCGCAGCGATCATCCTGTGGGTGATCACTACTCCCTTCAGTTCGCCGGTCGTCCCGCTCGTATAGACATAAGTCGCCGCGTCCTCGGGTGCCAGGAGCTCAATTTCTCTGCGTATGCTTGAGACCTCTTCCGGATCTGCATTTTCTCCCAGTTCGTTGAAATTATACGGCGCTGCCCCCGCTGTAACGCCGATGAGCAACATTTCACGAATCCCGTCGAATTGCCTGGCCTCTTCAAAGAGCCTTGCCACCCTTTGGTCCTCTACGATTGCTATGATCGGGGCAGAATCCCTCAATACATGCGCAATTCGATCTACTGTAAGCGAGCAATAAATCGGTACCGAAATGCCTCCAGCCGCCATGATCGCGCAGTCTGCAATGGTCCACTCAAGGCTCGTATGGACGAGCAAGGCGACCCGATCGCCTTTTTTCAGACCCATCTGCCTCAGGGCTGCGGCCTTAGTGAGCACGCGCCTGGCCACCTCATCCCATGTGACATTGATCCACCGGCCTTCGCGCTTGACCATCGCGCAGGTCTTCTGGCCCCTGAGCTCAGATGTCTTTAAAAATTGAGCAATTATATTCTGCTTCATAGTATTAAACAAAAGCATCAATAATACATTCTATCTCATTGTTTTTATTAGATAGATCAATACCGATTACTCCAAAAAAACAGGGAGGCAGCTCTCTATTTGTAAACCCATTTCTCGAATCTGCAAGATAACATTGTGCAGCCAGCCTGATCCGCTTCCTCTTTGCCTCGGTAATGCTGGCTATCGGGTCGAGAAAATTCGTACTGCTGCGAGTGCGAACCTCGATAAAATGCAGTTCCCCTTTTCTTGCCGCGACGATGTCTATTTCGCCCCTTTTATACCTGACGTTCCGGGCTATTATACGAAAACCGTGTTCTACGAGATACCCTGCCGCCGCATCCTCGCCAGCGTCTCCTAGCCCCTTGTTTTTGCTCGTTTTCTCTTGCATGACCTTTAAGTCCGTGCTAGATGAGCCGAACTTTTGATGAGTTTCAGGAGGCTTCTAATGCCACGTACATGTAATATCTGCGGCAAGGGACGGCTCGTCGGCCACAATGTATCCCACGCAAACAACAAGACCCCCAAAATCTCTCTTCCAAACCTGCAGACAGTCCGGGTAAGGAAAAACGGCGCCACATTCCGTACCAGGGTCTGCACGCGTTGCATTCGCTCTGGCGCGGTCGAGAAGGCCTGAAGCCTACTCGCGCACGCGCTCTACCGAGATAATTCCCTTCACCCTTTCCAGCGCCTTCATCACATTGCGCAGCTGCGTGAGATCCTTTATCTCTACGTCAAAACTGTTCGTAGCTGTCTTGTCGTCGTTCAGGCGGATCGAGGCGCCGGCGATGTTAGCACCCTGCTCCGTGATCGCCTCGGTCATCTTCGCCAGGATGCCGATCCGATCCTGACAAACCACTCGGACACGCACCACGCGCGATGCAAGGTTTGACATGTCCCATTCGACCTGGATGAGCCGGTCCTGATCCTGGCCGAGCACCTTGTCGCAATCCGAGACGTGAACCGTAACCCCCCGCCCCCTTGTGACAAAGCCGACTACTGGATCGCCTGGTACCGGGTTGCAGCACTTGCCAAAGGTCACCATCATGTCGCTCATGCCCCCGACCTTTACCAGCCCCTTGGGCTTTCTCAGCCGCTGAACGATCTTTCCGATGACCGATTGCGCCTCCTTGGGTCTGTCCTCGGGGTGAAGCTCCGCGTGAGGCACGACGAGCGCGATGATCTGCGCGGGCGAAAACTTGCCGAAGCCGATCGCTGAGAGCAGCGCATCGGTAGATTCGTACGAGGAATTTTGCGCGAAATCTTCCACCTGCTTGCTCTTCAGGAGATTGTTGATGGAGAGGTTGTACCTGCGGCATTCCTTTTCGAGCAGCTCACGGCCGATGAGCGAGCTGCGGTCCTGCTCCTCCTGACGCAGCCATTGCCGGATCTTGGCCTTTGCGCGTGAGGTTTTGACAAAGGAAAGCCAATCTTTATGTGGCTGCGGCCTTTTGCCTCGGAGAATCTCGACCGAGTCGCCGCTGTGCATCTGGTACTTGAGCGGCACGATCTTTCCGTTGACCTTTGCGCCTATCGTAGTGTGGCCGAGGCCAGTGTGGATCGCATAAGCGAAATCCAGCGGCGTCGATCCGCGCGGGAATTCCAGCAATTCCCCTTTGGGCGTAAAGACGTAGACGTCCTCTGCAAACAGGTCGAGCTTGACCGTATCCAGGAACTCGGCCGCATCAGAGAGCTCGCTCTGCCACTCCAAAAGCTTTCTGATCCACTTGAACTTCATCTCTTCCTTGTCTTCGATCAGGCGGCCTTCCTTATATTTCCAGTGGGCTGCGATTCCGTGATCAGCGAATTCGTGCATCTCCTTGGTGCGGATCTGAAACTCGATGCGGTCGCCGCTGGGCCCGATCACGGTCGTGTGCAGCGACTGATAGCCGTTTGCCTTGGGCATGGCGATGTAGTCCTTGAACCTGCCCGGCACCGGCCGCCACAGCGCGTGGATCACGCCGAGCGCCTCGTAACACTGCTGAACGGAATCCACGATTATCCTGAATGCGATTACGTCATGGACCTGATCGAAAGGTATGTGCTGCGCCTCCATCTTGCGCCAGATGCTGCAGTAATGCTTGAGCCTGCCATAGATATCGCACTCGACATTGTGCTCGCGCATTCGGTCGCTGACGATTCGCTGGATATCGGTGATATACTTCTCCCTCTGCCCCTTGCGCTTGCGCACCTGCTCGTCGATCATGTGGTAGATGTCCGGCTTGAGATACTTGAGAGACAGGTCTTCCAGCTCGACCTTCATCTCCTGTATGCCAAGCCGGTTCGCGATCGGCGCGTAGATATCCATCGTCTCCTGGGCGATGGCCACCTGCCGCATTTCCGGCATGTGCTCGAGCGTGCGCATGTTGTGGACGCGATCAGCGAGCTTCACCAGGATGACCCGGATGTCCTTCGCCATCGCCATGATCATCTTGCGGAAATTCTCCGCCTGACGCTCCTGCGATGTCGTGAACTGGATCTTTGAGAGCTTGGTCACGCCGTCGACCAGATTTCTGACCTCAGCGCCGAAGAGCTGCTCGACTTCCTCGAGCGTAGCTACCGTGTCCTCGACCGTGTCGTGCAGCAGGGCTGTGGCTATCGACGGCACGTCGAGCTTCATCTGCGCCAGAATGCCCGCGACCTCCATGGGATGCGTGAGATATGGCTCGCCCGACCGTCTGGTCTGGCCCTGATGGGCCTTGGCAGAAAAGACATAGGCCTTCTTGATGACATCGAGGTCCGCCTCAGGGTTATAGGCAGAGACCATATCGAGGATATCGTGGAGGCGAATCATGCGCCGCCTCCGCCGCGCATCCGGCCGATGAGCGCGGCGAGCTCGTCGCACGCGCGCTCCACCCTGTCGTTGACTATACTGTAGTCGTAGTTTTGTCTGTAGGACATCTCACGGCGGGCGTTTTCCAGCCTTAGCTTGACTTGATCATCGCTCTCCGTGCCGCGGTTCGCGAGTCTGGATTTCAGCTCTTCGAGGCTGGGCGGGACCAGGAAGATCGTCACCGCATCGGGAAACGCGCCCTTGATCGCCATCCCGCCCTGCACGTCGATATCCAGCAGGACGTCCTGGCCCCTTGCCGTCATCTGCTCCAGCAGCGTCCGCGGTGTGCCGTAGAATTCGCCATGGACCTCGGCCCATTCCACGAATTCGCCCCGCTTTACCATGTCCTCGAATGTCTCGCGGTCGACAAAATGGTAATCCACTCCATCGCGTTCAGAGCCACGGCAGGGCCTGGTCGTGCAGGAGACTGAGAAGGCGATATCCGGAAACCGCTCGCGGATGCGCGCAAGCACTGTGGATTTACCGGTGCCGGATGGAGCTGAGATTACAAAGAGTCGACCTCTGTTCATAAGTAAGAAGTTATTCGATATTCTGGATCTGCTCGCGGAGGCGCTCGAGCTCAGACTTGCAGTCGACCACCTTTTGCGAGATGTGTGCATCCGCTGCCTTGGAACCGATCGTGTTGATCTCCCGCCCCATCTCCTGCAGCAGGAAATCCAGTTTGCGCCCGACCGGCTCTTTGAGTTCCATCAGGCCAGAGTATTGCTTCAGATGGCTCTCGAGCCTCAGGAGCTCTTCGGCGATATCCTGCCTGCCGCCCAGGTAGGCCACCTCGGCCTGCAACCGCTGTTCATCCACCGCAGCTCCGCCGCCCCCGACCTTTTTTCGCAGCCTGTCGAAATGCCTTCCCAGGACGCGATCGGATTGAGCGCTGATATCGCGCACGTTCTTCCGAACCTTCGACAGGCGCTCTCGCTGGTCCTTCCTTATGTGCTGGCCTTCCTTGAGCCTCATGGATTTGACCTGTCGCGAGGCTCCATCCAGCAGT
The DNA here is from genome assembly GCA_041658465.1 of bacterium. Classification (GTDB taxonomy): domain Bacteria; phylum UBA10199; class UBA10199; order 2-02-FULL-44-16; family JAAZCA01; genus JAJZQH01. The sequence continues at coordinate 5,501 of JBBAAC010000140.1, forward strand.
TTTGCAATCTGTGCCCACAGGCGTTCGTACGATCCCTCTTTCTCTTCAACCCTGAGCATCCTGTCCAAACCCACTATCTGCAGAAAGTCCGCGCGCGCCTCGAGGCCGAGCTCTTTTCGGACTTTTGCGATCAGCCGCTTGTACTGCCAGGCGAGTTCAAGGTCTATGGCGATGGAGACGCCGCCGAAGAGCGGCTCCTTTTCCTTGAAGAAGACGTCGATCTTTCCGCGGGCAAAATGATTGGAGACGTGCCTGCGGATGAACGACTCCAGAACGCCCATGCGCGCCGGGATCTTGATGTTGATCTCGCTGTAGCGGTGATTGATGCTCTTTATTTCGACGAAGAGCCGACCCTTGCCGACCTTACTCTCGGCAGTGCCGTATCCGGTCATCGATTCCATTGAAATCCCCCTCACTTTTCGAAGGCTATTGTAGTATCGCCGAGTTCGACGGTGTCCCCGCGGGCAAGCATCCTGGACTCTATCTCCCGCCCGTTCACATATGTGCCGTTCTTGCTCACGAGATCAAGTATGGCAATATTTTCGCCGTCTGAAAAGACCATGGCGTGAAGACGCGACAGGCTTGGATCCGACAGCACGACGTCGGGCGCTCGCCTGAATGCCCCGAGCCTCTCCCCTCCTCCCTGAAACTCGGCGCCGCTTTTTTGAAACTGCCGGCCGATGTACTGGAGGATCAGGCTCTTGGTACCGTCGTCAAGCGCAAGCGCAATGTCCACATTGAATACGGCGGTCTTGTTGGGATCGGCGGCAGCGCGGCCAATTGCGCGGCATGTGCCCTGTTCGATGTGAAAGACCAGATTCTCGTCAGGACCTGATATCACTCGAAAGGCAACTCTCGCAAGCTTTACCGATGATCCAGCAAAAGCCGGCTGGCCGGTCCTTAGGTCCTCCGCTTCTGCCGGTATCATGACCGGAATGCCGGCGCGCACGGGA
>JBBAAC010000141.1:0-6446 GCA_041658465.1 bacterium
TACGAGCGCATGGCCAGCGCCCGCGAGTTCTACGATCGATCCCTGATCCTTAAGGAGATCGGCGACGCCTACCTCTCCTCGCCTGCAGCACTCATCGCAAAGCTCATACAGCTCCGCCCCGCTATCGCCGAGGAACAGCAGCGCCTTCGCGGCAACGGCCATGGAACGCGCAATGCGCCCTACGCGCTGACCACGCTCATAGACGCGCTCGACGCGGGGGACCGGCTCCGCGCAAGCACTTCGGATTACCTGCGCGCGGCCGGCGGATGCGACATCTTTCTGCGCTCACCTGCGCTTCAACGCATTCCGAAAGAGATCCTCGATGACGATCTCGCGCTTATGAAATTTCTCATCGCGCGACGCGACCGGATCGCTGTGGAAAATCTTCGCTCGCGGGGAAAACTTTCTGCGGACCAGTTTACATTCCCCGGCGCTGAGAATCACTATTCAATCGGGACGCTGGTGACGGCCTTGGAGTCCGCTGGCAGGATCAACCACAAGCGCACGCTGAGTCTGCGCGGTTTGTATATATGCGGTCTCGACTATTTCCTAAGGCGACGTGACGAGATCGAACCGGAAGTTCGCCGCGTCATCGCAACGAAGAAACAGCGCGGCTTTATGAAAGTGGTCGACCGCTCGAAATTCATCCACATGAAGGACGTCGATTCAAAGAGTTCAGGAGAGCCGCTGGAGCAGCTTGCAAATTCCACTATCTACGTCGTGCTGCGCATGGGCCGCTGGATCCTCACGGATCCCACGATTTCGCTCCGCAGCATCTTTTCCGCGGACGAGCTTGCGTTCTGCGCGCTCTTTCCGCACTTTTTCACGGGCGATCTGGTGAGACGCGATATCGTGAACAGGCTTGAAGATGCAGGTTCCCGCGCCGAGGAAGATCCGATTGTCGCGCGGCGCGACGCGGCCCAGGCGCTGACGGAAATCCTCGATCAATACGAGGGGCGCGAGGTGAACGCCGATACTACCGGAGAGTACCTCAAGAATATCGGCAGGCTCGTGGAGTGGAACCAGGACGCCCTGGAGTGCGCAGCCGCTGCTCCGGACGAGGCAGGGGCAATTGACCCTGATTTAATGCCGCAAATGGCGTCCTTTCCCTTGTTTCAACCTATCCTTAAAAGTTAGCAACATTGTAGGACCGGCGCCGATAAAGACGCGAATCGCCGGAAGAAAGCGATCGGGAGAGAATGGGCATTATCCGCAAAACCACCGACGGCACTCCTCCAGGGCAGCCCGATGTGCAGGGTCCGCCAGAGGGGAGTACCGCTCCGCCTGAACATGGGGAGGACGGCGGCAATCCCGCTATCGACTCGTTTACGCATGCGACTGAGCCTGGCATTGCCGCGCAACCCGCAGGCAGCACGCAAAGAAACGTCCTCACCTCGCCTATCCCCAATGGAAGCAGCGACGCCGCGAGGCAGCTCACGGCCGGCGAGACAGACGCGCTGATCCGCGCGACCGCGGACGCCATCGCTGCTAAACACGCGCGCCGCGCGAACGCATACGAAACGCGGCAGCTCCTCTCCAACGCTCTCGCAGATCTGAGGTCCAGGTTCAAACCGGAAGGCATCGCGCGCGGCCTGACCCCTTCGGCCGACGAAATGATCAAGAGCCTGCGCATTGCGCACAAGGTGGTCTTCGGGAAACATCCGGGTAAGTGGAACGACGAAATCGATCACCTGATCAAGCCGTTTTCACAGTTCATCGCTGATAACGCATCCGGCCTCGGCCTCGTCGGCGCCAAGGAAGCTGGCGCAAGGGCCCCAAGATCGAACTCACGCCGCAAGGCCTCCGCGCCCACTATGGATCCCGCATGGCAGGCGCGCTTCGATGCCTTGCCCAAGACCACGGCAGACGGCCGACGCTTCATCCGCTACAACGGCGGCGGCATGGCCGATTTCATGGAGGCCATGCACATCCCTGCAGCGCGGCGCGAGCGCGAGGAGTTCGAGCAGGCCTTCCGCGATGCCGCAGGGATCACGCTGCACGCAGCAGGCAACTGGGGCATGATCCGCAGCAGGCCCTCAAAGACCGAACCGGATCGCATCAACGCCGTGTGGAACGCGCTCGTCTCACAGGCGATCGCCGAGGACCGCATCGGAACCTTCCTGCGTTCGCATCGCCCGGCACACATGACCGACGCCGATTGGTCGCGCACGATTGCCGCTGGCCGCGATCAGGACGCGCTGCGGGACCTGGCCCTCGACCACCATCCTGCTGAGATTTCGGACGAGGACTGGAAGCGTTTCACGGAGTATCACATCGGCCTGGGCCATCCCGAGGACGTGAGCGTGGAGCCGCGCAAGAAGGAGGCGCTCGAGGCGATCGTGCCGGCGTATCGCTTCCTCGATGAGCATGTGGCTGCCTTCGGTGAGACCATCGACATCTGGGACTTCCTTGCCGCGATCTATCCCGTGGTGCGCGACATCCTTCGGACCGCGGACGCGCAGGGCAGCATCCGTCTCGACATCCCGGCGCAGATCCTGGGCGATCTCGACCCGCGCGACTGGGGCTACAACACGTTGGCCCAGCGGCTGATCCAGCTCAAACTCATCACCGCGATGAACCCGGCGACGCTCTACGGCCATGCGCACGGCGACGTAGGCACGCCCTACTATTGGAATATCCGCGACCGGTTGGTGCGTCCGCTGGCAGCCAGCAGCGGAGCTGATGAGCGCAGCCTCAACCACTTCTGGAGCGGGGTCCTGCGCGTGGCCCCGGTGCTCGACCGGACCGCGGAGATCATGGGCCACGACGGCCGGCAGATGACGCGGCCCTCGGAGGCAGCACCCACGCGGCACGCGATCCGGCTCGTGGATGATCTCACGGCCTACGAGGGTGCCCTGCACCTGCCCGGCCGCACGCGCGCTCGCGACGACATCAAGATCCGGGTGACCAGCGGCTATTATGATGCGCTGAACAAACTCGCAGGTGACGGGATCGGCCGGCTCGATCACCTCGCCTCTTCGCCCGCAGCCCACGGCGTGCGCATCTCCATGGTGGACGGTTCCGAACTCTCGCTCGCAGGGCTGCAGGAGCGGCATGAAGCACTCGAGGCTCGGGCAGCACACCTCACGAACGCTGTGCTCGATCCTGCTCCGGCCCCGGAGATCAGCAGCCGGGAGATCGCCGCCGGATTCCGCGAGCTGCAGGCCTTTAGCGAAGAGGTGATCTTCCTCACCCAGGCCACGGGCAGCGTGGCTTCAAGGATGGGCGAGCTCCCGTTCGTGACCGCCACGCGCGCGGCACGGCACCGCATCGATGCAGGCCACATCGCGACCTTGTATCTCGACGACGTGCACGAGCGCGCGCAACGCGAGGCGTGGGGGCCCGGCCGCATCGACGATGCCATAAGACTCCGCGTGATCGCAGGACACGCGATCCTGCGCGGCCTCATCGAGCCAGCGAAGACACGGGACGCTGCAGCACTCGAGGCAGCAGTACTGCCCTTCTGGACAGGCGATGCAGCAGCCCTGCACAGCGCGGCAGCAGATGTGGCTGCCCTCGAGGCAGCAGCAGACCCCGCGCGTCTCAACGGCCGCGAGCCACAGGTCTTTGCCAACGGCGAGCGGATGCAGCACGAGATCCTCGAGCGCGGCCCGGTGCTCCCGCACCGCAGGCTCGCCCCGCCCTGGCGCGCGCAGTGGTCAGAGCATGCGGCCCAGGTGCTACTCACGCAGGACGAGGCGGACCGCGCGCTCGGCGCCATGCAGGCCTACTTTGAGATCAGTCGGGGTTTTCTCATCGACTTCAACCGCCGCGTGCTGCGCACGAGGGTGGAGGAGGCCTTTGCACAGGGGCCCGCGGGCATCGTGGATCGCGCCTTTGCTGCGATCACGACCTTCTTCCCCAAGGTCGGCGTGGCCGACGGCACTGCAGGGATCACGAGCACTGCCTCGGAGCTCGAGACGCGGCTGGCCGAGGAAGCGCTCGACGCCTACATCGCCTTTTTCCCGCAGCCCAAGGGTCTCGACGCGCAGGTCCCGATCGACGAGACGATCCTGCGCTACTTCGTGGACCTCTGCAGCGCCGCGCATGCGGACGCCAACCGCCGCAGGGTTTTTGCCATGGCGCGCGCACAGCTCGAGCTGCACAACAGCAGCCGCGGTTCCCTGCCGATCGCCACGGAGGACGGCATGCGCCGGCTCCCGCTCACGGGCATGCTGCGGCAGGAGTTTGAAACCGCGCTCCACCACTGGCGGCAGGAGCCGGCAAACGCCCGCCTCACGCTCGACCGCACGCGCGTCTGGAACGCGGCCTTCAGCCTGCAGCACCTTGTGACCGACAGCCCCATGGCCGCGCCGCAGGAGATCACCGACGCGCTGAAACAGGGTTCGCAGTCATCGATCCCGGGCGAGGGCGATGCCGCATTCCTCGCCGCATTCCTCGAGCATCAGCGCGCGATGCTGCGCGCGTGGCGCGAGGGGACCCCGGCCTTTGCCACCTACGTGCGCGAGCACTATGACGCGCGCTACCTCTCGGACGCGAGCCTTGCCGCCTTTGCCCAGGCCTATGGCGTTGCGCGCGTCACCTCCGCTGTCCCGATCGATCCCGCGCCGCTCGTGGAGGCCGCGATCAGCGACCCGTATCTCCCGCCGCGCGAGATCACGCAGCGAAGCGAGGGCTTCCTGCGCACGCTCCTGTACCGCTGGCTGCGCGACGAGGCAGCACAGCTCTCCGAGGGGGGCGAGGACCTTCGAGATGCGCTCGCCGTGGCGATCGAGACGCCGCCCCCGCCACTCACGGAGCAGGCCCTCATCGAGCGCGGCCTGGCGCTGGCCACGGGGACACCGACGCTCGCCAGGGCCGAGACAGCGGAGCGCCAGTTGTCCATGCTGAAGGCCTTCCTGGGTGAACCGCACGCATCACCGCGGTTGCAGGAGACGGTGCACGCACTCTTTGTGGCGCCGAAGGCGCAGGCAGCACGCGCAGCATACCTGCGGGAGATGGCAGCGACCAACCGGGAATTGCAGACGATCGCAGGCACGGCCGCGGACCTCGAGCGCCGCTCCGCAGAGGCGTATTTCACGTGGGACCGCGTGGCCACGACCGGCACGCGCAAGACCGAGACCGTGATCGAGACCCTGCTCCGCTCGATCAACAGCATGAACGCTGCAGAGGCCGATGCCTTTGTGCACGATAGCCAGCAGCGGCTGGAGACGCTGGCGCAGCTCGAGAAGGAGCTGGCAGCTGCATCGACCCTTCCGGCACACGCAGCAGCGCTGATCGAGAAGCTGGGCGAGCACAAGGCCAGTGACACCAGCGTGGAGACGATCGAGGCAGACCTTGCCCGCGGCCGGGAGCTGCAGGAGGCGCTCGGCCGCGTGATCGAGGGGACGCTCGATGCCGCGGAGGCGCACCGCAACGGGCTGCAGGGCGTGGAGGGCGAACTCCAGGCGATCGAGCGCGCGGAGGCCGCGCTGCAGTCCGCTGCAAGCGTCGGCACCGCAGCCGCCGCCCGGGTCGACGAGGTCGTGGCGCAGGGCCGCCGCACGCTGGAGCACGTCGAGCTCTCGACGCTCGTGACCGAGGAAGTGCGCAACCACAAGGGAGACACGGCCTCGTTCGTCGCTGCCCTGCCCCATGTGGGCGATCTCTCGCGTTCCACGCGCGAGTTCGAAGAACGATATGCCTCGCTGGAAACGGAAATGGCAGAACAGGAGGCCCTTGTCCGCAGCGCGCTCAGGCAGCTGCAGAAGGCAGGCGAAGGGCTCCACGACGCAGCCATCGAGAACAAGGTGCTGGAGGCGATCGAGCGGCTCGATTCGCTGCAGGTTGAGATCGCGCGCACGCGCGAGTCGCTCGCAACCTTCCGCAATGCCGTCGCCACCGCATCCGCAGAACTCAGCCGCGCGCTCGATGCCGTGGAAAAGACCCTGCCCGTAGCGCTGCCAGCGGGATTGCCGCAGCCGCTGGCGGAAGAGCCGATCTCCGCCGACTGGGAGGTCGTCACCAAGGGCGCATCCCGCAGCATCACCGCCGAGGCGCACCAGCTGATGAGCCCGGTGACCGAGGGCCGCGTCCTCTCCCTGCCCACGCGCGGGGAAAGCAGGTTCATCTCGCAGTACGAAGCGCGCAAGGTCGAGGCGTGGATCGCCAATGGCCGCACCGGCGCCCTCTCGATCATGGACCTCTTCGCCAACCGGATCGAACTCGCCCCGGCAGAGCGCGGCATCATGCTGTGCGAGACGCGCGAGCTGAGCGGCAGGCATCGCTTTGCGGTCATCGCGGAGAACGTCTCGCGCCTGCTCACCGCCCACGGCATCGGCGTGCGGCTCGTCGTGCAGCTCGTCAAGTGCGCGGACAAGACACTCTTCCATGACCTCCTGCGCACGCTCCAGCAGCCCTTTGAAGACGAACCCCACGCTCTTACTTCATGGATCCAGACCTGGGCCCTGGCGCACCGCGAGAAGATCGCGCAGGCGCTGGGCGAG
>JBBAAC010000142.1:0-6404 GCA_041658465.1 bacterium
CTTGCCCTTGAAGACATGATAGGCGAGCGAGAGCTTGGGCGCGCCGCTCGCGGGGATGCTCGCCCAGTCTATGCCCTGCGCCTTGAGCGCGCCGTCGATCAGTGCCTGCTGAGCCGCCTCCGCTTCCTTGATTACAGGGCCCGCGCCCGACAGCATCTCTTTTCGGACCGGCATGCCGGCCTTCGCTATGAGCGTGCGGGCAAGTTCCACCGCAAAGTCGCCGGTGAGGTCGGGCGCCTTTGAATATTCCTTGAGCGAACGCTCTTCGCTCTTCTTCTCGTCCTCCTTCGGCTGGAGAAAGCTGACCTTGAATGTCGAGTTCGGCAGGGTCTTGAGCCCGCTCTCAGCCGGAAGGGAATTGTCCAGGTGCTTCTCGAGGTCCTGTTCGCGCGTGGTTTCGTTCTCGACTATGTTCATCGCAGCGGGATCGACTGTCTTCGGCAGCAGCTCGATGTCAGGGGTTATTCCCACGAGCTGGATGTTCACGGTTCCCGCGGGCTCGTACTGCGCTATGGTGAGCTTGAGAGCGGCGTCGTCGCCCAGGTCGAAGAGCGTCTGCACCGACCCCTTGCCGAACGAGCGCTGGCCCATGGTGATCGCTCGGTCGTTCGCGGCGAGGGCTCCCGCCACGATCTCGGACGCGGAAGCGGACCCTTCATTTATAAGGACCACTATCGGATAGTCCGGCTCGGTGCCGCCGGCGTGAGCCACGCTCTGGTCAACCACCTGTTCACGGGGCCCTACGGTCGATACGATTATCCCCTTGCGCAGGAATTCATCCACCACGTCCGACGCTATGTTGAGCAGTCCGCCGGGATTGTTGCGCATGTCGAGGATCAGTCCGTCGAGCGCAGCTCCGTCCTTGTGCAGATCCTTGAGCGCCGTCCTCACGTCGTCGTCAGTGTTGTCCTGGAAGCTCTTGATCTTGATATAGCCGATGCGCTTGTCTTCCCCGGCGAGCAGGCTGTGCTGCACGCTGTCGATGTTGATCACGGCGCGCTCGAGCGAGATCTTGCGAGCGGGCCCTCCGGGGCGCTCGACCACGATCGTGACCTTTGTGCCCACGTCTCCCCGAAGTTTGTTGACCGCGTCGGTGAGCGACATGTTGATCGTGGACTCCTCGTCGATCTGCATTATGCGATCGCCCGCCTTGATGCCGGCGCGCGATGCCGGCGTGCCCTCGATCGGGGCGATCACCGTGAGCATGCCGTCCTTTATAGAGATCACGATTCCGAGGCCGCCGAACTTGCCGGTCGTGCCTACCCTGAATTCGTTGTAGACCTTCGGAGGCATGAAGTTCGAGTGCGGGTCCAGCGCCTCCAGCATCCCGTCAATCGCGGCGTACTCGATATCTTCGGGAGGGGTATCGGTGTCGCCGCTGTAGTGCGGCACCACGAAAGCGAGGACTTCGTGCATCGTGCGCGAGAGGTCGGTAAGCGAGCTCATCGGCGAGGCCTTCACGCGCTTTGACGCGAGGCCGACCGTAACCGCAAGCTGCCCGCTCTCGCGATCGGTTACGAGTATTTCGGGAATCCTGCGCTGCATCTGATCCAGCGCCCCGTCCAGCATAGCCTTGGGATTTATGCGCGAAGGCTCGACATAGTGGCGGCTGATGGCGGTGAGCGCCCGGTCCAGGAGCTTTCCCTCTGCGGGCGGTGATTTGCCCAGGGCGCCGTCAGCAAAGAATATCAGAGAGGCGAGTGCTGCAATTGCGAGGATGCCCTTGAAGCTGCGTGAGACAAGTATCATGCGGTCAATCCCCCGATTATTCCCTCGATTATTCCCTCCCCTTTGTAAGGGGAGGGATAGGGAGGGGTAGATCAAGATCTACCTCCCCTGACCCCTCCTTACAAAGGAGGGGGAGGAAAGCAAGGAGTAATCCCAATCATAACGTGCAGTTTGTAAATAAATCTAATGTACAAATGAAGATTGGCTTGTCAACCCCTTGAAATCTCCATATAATATGACCAATGCACAGGCGAGCTGGTCATCCTGATTGTCATTCCCGAGTGCCTTAATCGGGAATGACAGGCTTACAAGTAGGTTTTTAGAGGTGCCCTAATGACACCCAAGGAGTAACTTGAATCTGGCCCAGGTGACAATGCAGTTCTGGACAGCGGCGCTACCGGCAATGGGCATCTGTGCGTCGATTGTGGGTGCGCTGCTTGTTGCGAGCGGTCTGGCGCTGCGTTGGCGGGCGGTTAAGTCCATATTCAGGCGCTATGTCCTTCGCAGGCCGCAGTACGACTACCGGCGCATCTTCCAGGATTACCTCGAGCGCTTCAATTCCATGAACGACCGTCGCGAGCTCTATCACGCGATTATCGCCGCCACGTGCAGGATAGTGGAAGCGGTCGGCGCATCTCTCATAGTGCGCGATGCCTCCGAGCGCTTCCAGATGAAGGCCTCGTGCGGGCTCAAGCCGTTCAGCTTCGACGTGGACGAGGTGAGGCCGTTTTTGAACTGGCTCGAAAAGCAGAGGCAGATCGTCACCAGGCACGATTTCGTGGTCGACCGGGAACTGTTGCCGGTCAAGAGTCAGGGCCTGCGCTACTGCGTGCAGTTCAATGCAGAGGCGTGCGTGCCGCTGTTTGTGAGCGATCGGCTCTACGGCGTGATCAACCTTGGCGAGCGCAAGGGGTGTCGCTACGACTCCGAGACGCGCGACCTGCTCAAGCTCCTGGCCGTGCAGTTCGCGACGGCGATTCACAACGCAAACCTCTATCAGGCGCTCATCAAGCAGAATCAGGACCTGCAGGAGACATCGAAGCTGAAGAATCAGCTGCTCGCCAACTTGTCGCATGAGCTGCGAACCCCTCTCACAAGCATCATAGGTCTGTCCGAGCTGATAGCGGAGGGCGGGGACGGGGCCGTGAACGAGGAGCAGATAAAACACCTCTCGCTCGTCAGGCAAGGCGGAGTGCGGCTGCTCGAGATGGTGACCGCGATGCTCGATCTCTCCAAGCTCGAGACGAACCGGATGCAGCTGGCTGTGCAGAAGGTGAACATAGGGCGCGTGGTCACAGAGGTGGCGGGGAACGTCCACGTAAAGAACGGGACGAGGCTCGAGATAAAGATCGATGACTCCACGCCTGGCGTTTATGGGGATGAGGAGCGGCTGCGCCAGGTGATCAGGCATCTGCTCGACAATGCGGCCAAGTTCACGTCCAGCGGCAAGATATCGATCAACGCGGAGAAGTGCGGGGAGATGCTCAGGGTATCCGTGAAGGACACCGGCATCGGGATCCCCCAGGATAAGCAGAAGGCGATCTTCGAGGGCTTTGTCCAGGCCGACGGCGGCGCGGACCGCCAGCACGAAGGGCTTGGATTGGGACTGACCATCAGCCGTAAGCTCGTGGAGCTGCATGGCGGCAGGATGTGGCTTCACTCAAAGCCGGGCAAGGGGAGCGAGTTCAACTTCACCCTCCCGCTCAAACCGATCATCGGCGTATACGGAAACGGATCCTCCACGGCGTAATTCCAACCTCCACTCCGCAAATCCTTGAAGTTTCGCTTTAAATTCAGGTCATAATATAAAGTTGCGCTTGAGGGGTTGTTTTGTTAGATGCACACACCCTTAATGCATACACGAAACATATCAATATACTTGATGGTTTTCATGCTCTTCGCAGCGGTAGTCTGCGTTTCGCAGAGTGCTCTCGCCTGGGCAGGCCGTTCCTCGCGCACGGCCCCGGTGACGGACATAGACCTGGGTCCCCCGCCGGAGGGCAAGGGCGAGTTTCTGCCGCCTTCAAACGGGACGGAGGTCAAAGGGCCGCAGGTCGCAGCACCCGCGGCACAGCCCGACGCTGCAGGCGGCGACGAGTTCGGACTGGTGCTCGAAAAAGGTGCCGAGGCTGCGAGGCCTGAAGTCGGCGCACTTACGCTCGACGATTGCATCAGGCTGGCGCTCGCGAGAAATGCGAGGCTCAAGGCGGCGGGACAGGACGTCGAGGCCGCCAGGGGCCAGCTCACCGAGGCGAAGGCCGCGTTCTGGCCGGTGCTCGAATATCAATATAGAATCGCCCCGGTGCCGAACGACGTTAACGACGCGCTCAACAAATTCTTTGACGGCGAGGTGACTTTCTTCAACAGCATCCGCGTGGGCATCGGCGTGCCGCTTATGGCATTCGGACAGCTCCACACGGCGAAGAAGCTCGCTCAGGGAGGCCTGGAGGCGGCGCGCACGAACGAGGAGAAGGCGCACAACAACACCATCTTCCAGGTGAAGCAACTGTACTACGGGATCCAGATGGCCAAGGAGATGATCAAGCTACTGGATGAGGCCAATGGAAAGATGAAGGATAAGATCGCAGGTGAGGAGGCCAAGGAGCAGCCCACGATGAACCCCTACGACCTGCTCCAGCTCAAGGGCTACCGTTATGAGATCGAGCGCCGGCTCGAGGAGACGAAGCAGAATCTCCTGATCGCGGAAGAGGGGTTCCGCATACAGCTCGACCTGGAGCCGGGCGCTGAGATTGTGTTCGATACGGACAACTTAAAGCCCGTCCTCGCATCGCTCGACAAGGAACAGGAGTACGTGGACACGGCCACAGCGGTGCAACCTGAGGCGCGGCTCCTGGACATCGGCGTTGCCACGAAGAAGCGCCTGTACCAGCTCGAGAAGTACAAGCTCTTCCCAAGGTTCGGATTTGGATTCTTCGTGGAGGTGGGGCGCACGGCAGGTGCCATCGCCGGCGTGCAGAACCTCGACGACTACAATAACCCGTTCAACTACTCCCGGGCCGGGCTCGGTTTTCAGCTTTCAGGCACGCTCGACTTCCATGGCGCGGCGGGCCGCATAAAGAGGGCGACTGCCGAGTACCACAAGGCCGTGTACGACGGCATGATCGCGCGCCGCGCGCTCGCGCTCGACATACGCAAGGCATACCTGGAAGCCAAGCGCGCCAAATACAACCTGACCCTTGCGAAGAAGGCGCAGTCCGTGGCGAACCAGATGATGTTCATCACGAAGATCAACATGGACATCGGCATCGGTGAAACCGAGAAGTACGGCGACGCTCTGAAATACGTGCTGCTCTCGCGCGGCCTCTTCTTCAAGTCGATCTTCGACTACAACATGGCGCTGGCGGATCTGGAGCAGCGGGTGGGCGAGGCGAGGTATGCCCAGCTGGTGCCGAGGCCGGATGTCGAGGATTACGAAGCGTTCGATGAAGAGGAAGAGGCGGGCTTCATAACGATCGATGAGGAGGGAAATTCAAATGTGCAAAAGGGAAATAATGAGAAGGTTCAGTAGCGCAATCGCCGTGGCGGCGATGTTGGCCGCGGCCCTCTGCGCGTGGCAGGCTTCAGCTGCCGAAAAGGTCGCGGGGAGTTCGAAAAAGGACGCAGCCTCCGCGTCGGCCGGGACCGGCGGCGCCGCATCTTCGCAGACAGCAGCGGCTGAGACGAAAGAGGTCGGTGGCAAAATAAAGAAATACTATCCCGAGGGCTCGCCCACCCGAGCGATCCAGAACCTGGATGACATATTAGACGATTTCAAGGTGGCGGAGAACGAGCAGAAGCTATCTTCTGCGGACCAGGCGCGCAACGATCAGCTAAAGCAGAAGATCATCCACGGCACGTTCGACATCCGCGAGCTTGCAAGGCAGTCGCTGGGCAGCCACTGGAATCAGTGTTCCGAGGGCGATCGCGACCGCTTCGTGCAGCTGCTCACGGACCTGCTCGAGCAGAAGGCCCTCTTCTCAAAGGAGCAATCCGCGGCGAAGAGCAAGAGCGGAGGCAAGTATTTCGTGGTTTATCGCGGTCACAAGTTCGAGGACGCCGCCAGCACAAGGTCTTACGTGCGTACCAAGGTCGTGGTGCCCTCGGAGAACATCGATATTTTGCTCAACTATCGCCTCAAGAAGGCAAGCGACGACTGGAAGATCTACGACGTGATCGTTGACGAGGCGAGCCTGGTGGACAACTACAAGTACCAGTTCGATTCCATCATCAAGAAGCACGGCTTCGCCGATCTCCTCCGTCGCATGAGCGAGAAGCTCGCGGAGATCAGGGGGAAGAGGAACAACTGAACACCCGTGACTGGTGATTAGTGACTGGTGGTAAATTTCGAGATCTACCCCACCCCGACCCTCCCCTTACAAAGGGGAGGGAAAGTTCCCCTCCTTTGTAAGGAGGGGCAGGGGAGGTAGATCGTGTCATTCACACCATTCACCATTCACCAGTCACCATTCACAAATCTATGTCTCTTAATTTTCAATTTGATTCCGCGATCATTATCCTGGCCGACGGCGCCCGCGCAGACGTTATGGCGGAGGAGCTGGCTGCCGGCCGGCTCCCGAACATCGCGCGATATCTCGCTGGGCCGGGATCCAACCTGCCCGCTGTCACGAGTTTCCCTTCGACGACCGGGCCCGCATACCTGCCGTTTCTCACAGGCT
>JBBAAC010000143.1:0-6360 GCA_041658465.1 bacterium
CGCAGTGGGTAGAGGCCGCGCTCTGCCGTTCGATAGAGGACGGTTCAATTCCGGAGACGCTGCGCAAATCCATGCGCTACAGCCTGGAGGCCGGCGGCAAGAGGCTCAGGCCGATACTCTGCTTTGCCGGCGCCGAGGCGGTTGGCGGCAGCGCGGACCGCGTGATGCCCGCGGCCGTGGCGCTCGAGATGATCCACACATTCTCGCTCATCCACGACGACCTCCCTGCGATGGACGACGACTCGCTGCGCAGGGGCAAGCCCACGAACCACAAGGTATTCGGCGAGGCGATCGCCATACTGGCTGGAGACGGGCTCCTGGCAGAGGCTTTCTATGTACTCTCGGAGGCTCGCGGCATGGACCCGAGGCTTCAAGTCGAGGCGATCGCCGAGATAGCCTATGCCACCGGCGGCCGCGGCATGACCGGCGGACAGGCGCTCGACATGGAGGCCACGGGCAAGAAGATCGGCGAGGCCGCGCTCACCTCGATCCACCTCTACAAGACCGGCGCGCTCATCAAGTCATCCGTCACGGCGGGCGCCAAGCTGTGCGGCGCAACGCAAGAGCAGCTTGCACCGCTCGGCCGCTATGGCGAGGCGATCGGGCTCGCATTCCAGATCACGGACGACATACTGGATCTGACCGGGAACCAGGAAGAGCTGGGCAAGGATATAGGCAGCGATCAGGGCAAGGGAAAATCCACTTTTCCCGCGGTGCTCGGCATCGAGCCTTCGCGCCGCCAGGCATCGGCCCTTGTGGATCAGGCGATTGCGGCGGTCGCTGGCTTTGGCCCCGGCGCAGAGCCTTTGCGCGAGATCGCGCGCTACATGGTGGAGCGAAAGAGATGAGGCAGGTGCTCTCCGAGATAAAGATCTCTACTGCGCGGCCGATCGAATTCATCGACATCACGGGACGAGTGCGCGAGGCGCTGGCCGCGAGCGGGATTCGCGATGGCAGCGTGACGGTCTTCTCACGGCACACGACCGCCGCGGTGAAGGTCAACGAGCGCTGCGAAAGGCTTCAGCAGGACATGGAGGAGATCCTCAAGTCGGCGGTGCCCGAAGGCAGCTATCGCCACGACGAGGATACGGTGGACGGCAGGCCCAACGCGCGCGGCCATCTCATGTCGCTCCTGCTCTCCGCCTCGGAGACGGTCCCCGCCCAAAGCGGCGAGCTATTGCTCGGCGGCTGGCAGTCGATATTCTTCGTGGAACTCGACGGGCCGCGCAGCGAACGCAATGTAGTGGTAAGAATCATTGGAGAGTGATTAGTGACTGGCGTGAACGACTTGATCTACCTCCCCTCGCCCCTCCTTACAAAGGAGGGGGAATGTCCCTCCCCTTTGTAAGGGGAGGGTAAGGGTGGGGTAGATCTTGACTCTGCGCTGTCTTCGAACATCGGAGCCAAAATGGATTCATCAGAGATCCAAGGTTTCTTCGCAGATGAGGAGTCACTCGATCGCGAGGATTATCTCTTCTTCACCTATCTCTTCGAGACCGCCGGCGATCCCAGGGAAGCCGCGGCATCGCTCGCCTGCGAGCAGTCCACGGCGCAGTGGAAGCGCCCTGGCGAGGACGAGGACTTCAGGCCGGCGCATGCGGCAAAGGTGGTGGGAGTCGAGGTGCTGGAGGAATCCGGCACATCGGTCTTCGCGGGCAGCTCTTCGGCAGGGGCTCGATATACGCTCGCGCGCGCCAGGCTTGCGCACCCGCATCGAAACTTCGGCCCGCGCATCCCCAACCTCCTCACCGTCGCCATGGGCGAGGGCGCGTTCTTCTGCCACGGCATCACGTCGATCAAGCTCATCGATATCGAATTCCCTGAATCATATCTCTCCGAATTCCAGGGGCCGCAGTTCGGCACGCGCGGGATCCGCGAGATGCTGAACGTCTGGGACAGGCCGCTCTTCTTCGGTGTGGTCAAGCCGAACGTGGGCCTGGATCCCCACAGCTTCGCCGCGATCGCGCAGCAGGGCTGGGAAGGGGGACTGGACGTAGCCAAGGACGACGAGATGCTGGCGGATGCGGAGTATTCTCCTTTTGCAGAGCGCATGAGGTTCGTGGCCTATGCCAAGGGCTGCGCGGAGGCGGCTACCGGCGAACGGAAGATCTTTGTCGCGAACATCACCGACGAAGTCGAGAGGATGTATGAGCTGTGCGACATCGCGGTTTCGCATGGAATCAACGCGGTGATGGTGAACGTAATGGCGACCGGGCTTTCTGCGGTGCGCTCGCTTCGCAGGCGCGCGTCGGTCCCCATAGTTGCGCACTTCGACTGCATAGCGCCCATGTCGCGCCATCCATACTTCGGCGTATCCACCACAGTGCTCACTAAACTGCAGCGACTCTGCGGCTGCGACGCGATAATAATGCCCGGTTTCGGAGAACGGATGATGACGCCGGACGAAGAGGTCCTGGCCAATGCGGCGGAGTGCAGCGCGCGGCTCGGCAATATCGCGCCGGTCCTCCCGGTGCCGGGCGGCAGCGACTGGGCCGGTTCCCTGGCCGGGATGTATGAGAAGCTGCGAACCCTGGACTTTGCGATGGTTCCCGGCCGCGGCGTGTTCGGGCATCCCGGCGGACCGCGAGCCGGCGCTGCGAGCCTCAGGCAGGCCTGGGAGGCCATCGTGCAAAGGGTGGATCTCGCGGAATATGCCGAGTGCCATCCGGAACTCAGCGCGGCTATCGACGCATTTGGAGGGGCAACGCGTCATTCCGAACCAGAGTGCCCCCTGCCGGCGCTCGGCTTCACAGGTGCCCCGATCCTGTTCCAGAGAAACTAGCGAGGAGTTAGAGCCATGCGCCGCAGCTTTATTTTTTCCACATTGATCCTCTCCGTTGTCCTGCTTCCGCGAGCCCTCTTCGCAGGGATTTCGCCGGATATCATGAAAGCGGTTGAGCTCGCTTATCCGCCCGCGATCGACCACTACGGGCTTGAGTCGGCTCAGGGCGATGTGGACATGGACAAACTCCGCGGGTTCGCTGTGGCGGAAAAGGGCGGCGTCCCTGCCGAGCGGGCGCGCTTCTTCATAAACTGGCAGGAATACGACTATCGCGGCGTGGTCATTAATCTCGGCAAGGATGATAAAATCACCACGCGCCGCGGCGAGATCTACACGTATCTGCAGCGCGGAGACGTGATGGCGATCGCCGGGATCAAGGAATTCAACGGCACGATATATCTCAAGCTCATTTCCGTGGATGTCTATGTGCCCGACGAGCGCGCCCATGACAAACACCATTCGCGCGTGACCCTCATGATGGGCTTCAAGTTTACCAGGGAGCAGCTGGCTCAGGGGCCTGATGCCGTGCTCAAGAAGATGAGCGAGTGGATGAAGCCATTCGCAACACCAGATGCAGCAAAGGAGTACGCGCAGGGAATGCGCGATGAAACAAAGGCCGAGCTGGCCAGTCAAGCAAGCAAGGCCGGCAAGGCCAGCAAAGTGGAAACATCAAGTGAAGCGGGCGACGCGCGCGTGAAGAGCCTCGAAGAAAAGATAGAGGATGCAAAGAAGCAGCTCGACGATGCTGAGAAAGAGCTCAATCAGATGAAGAAGTCCAAGAAACAGTAATTCTCGAAGAGGAGGGGGAAAATGGATCGCAGACTCTCGATGTTGATCTTCGCCGTGGTCATTGTGCTGTTTGCAGCATCTTGCGGAAGCGGACGTGCGGACATGGACGTTACCCTTTCACCGGCCAACGGCACTATCGATCAGGCCTTGGATGTGCCGATCACTGCGGTCTTTGGCTCGGATGTCACCGAGCCGGCGAACTGGACTAATGCGTTTTTTGTCAAGAAGGACAACGCTGGCGACACAATCTGCACGTTGGTGACATACACCTCGAGCAATAAGACGGCCGTCTGCGCCCATGATCCGCTGGAAGCATCTACGAGCTACACGGCCACGCTCACCGGCGTGATTGCGGTCAACGGCGAGATCTCGACCTGGACCACCAGTGCCCCGGTCGCGCAGACGGTCGAGGGCGAAGCGGCGGCGAGCCAGGAGGAAGGCGCCGTGGCGGATGATGCCAAAGAGGAGCCCGCAGAGGAATGAGATGCATCGCCTGCAGTGAAAATAAAAAGGCCGGCTCTAGAGCCGGCCTTTTCTTATGAGCGCCTCATACTATTTTTTGTGAAACATCTCGTCCAGTATGGAATCGAGGGTGGGTTCGCCCATCTCCTCCAGATCGTAGCGAACGCGCATCGATGGCTTGTCCACGTTGATCACTCGCCTGATGTCGATCGGGCTCCCTATGAGCACCAGGTCGCACGGCGTGGCCCGGATCGATTCCTCAAGGTCCTTGAGCTGGTCTTCGTAATATCCTAGCGCCGGGATGAGGTTGCCGAGGTTCGGGTACTTCGTGTACGCGTCCTTGATGGAGCCCACGGCGTACGGCCGCGGGTCCACTATCTCGGCCGCATCGAACTCATCTGCCGCCACCATTCCCGCGCCGTAGGTCATGCCTCCGTGCGTGAGGGTGGGGCCGTCCTCGATGACGAGCACGCGCTTTCCCTTTACGCCCGCAGGGTCGTCCACGGTTATGCGGGATGCGCCCTTGATCACCTTTGCGTGCGGGTTGCACTGCTTGATATTTGCGAGCACCGTGTTGAGCTGCTCCGCGCTCGCCTGCTCGTACTTGTTGATCACCAGCACGTCGGCCGTGAGGAAGTTCGTCTCGCCGGGGTAGTAGCTGCGCTCGTGTCCGGGCCTCAGCGGATCGAGGACCGTGATCTCGAGGTCAGGCTCGATGAACGACATGTCGTTGTTGCCGCCGTCCCAGACGAGCACGTCGGCCTCTTTCTCCGCTTGGCGAACGATCGCCTCGTAGTCCACGCCCGCGTATACGACGAGACCGCGGTCGATGTAGGGCTCGTACTCCTCGCGCTCCTCGATCGTGCAGTTGTGCCGATCAAGGTCCTCAAAGGATGCGAAGCGCTGAACCGCCTGCTCGGCCAGGTCGCCGTACGGCATGGGATGGCGGATCGCCACCACCTTCTTGCCGCGCTTCTTGAGTAGCTCGACCAGCTTGCGCGAGGTCTGGCTCTTGCCGCAGCCGGTGCGGATTGCGCATACGGATATCACCGGGACCTTGGCCTTGATCTGCGTGTAGTTGGGTGCCAGCAGCATGTAGTTTGCGCCCGCGGCGAGCACCTGCGAGCCCTTCTGCATCACGTATTCGTGCGAGACGTCGCTGTAGGAGAAGATCACGGTCTCCACACTCTCGCGGTGGATGATCTGGGTGAGCTCGTCCTCTTTGTAGATCGGTATCCCTTTTGGATAACTCTTTCCCGCCAGGGCGGCCGGATATCGACGGCCCTCAATGTTGGGTATCTGCGTGGCGGTGAAGGCCACCACCTCGTACTCGGGATTTTCCCGGAAATATGTGTTGAAGTTGTGGAAGTCGCGGCCCGCGGCCCCCATGATGAGTACGCGCTTCTTCGACATATTGCCTCCCGGCCCGCGGGCGGGCGACAGGCGCACTCCCGCAGGGCGTCCACTGCGTCTTGTGAAGGGTCGATACAGGAGAGGGGAAACGCGGCGCCCGCCACTAAACCGTCGGCGGGCAGGCCGACGCAGACAAGGCCCCGAATACCGTCGTGCATCCCTTTCCGCGCTGATTCAGGAGTTTCCTAGCAGGGCGGCCAGGAAAAGGCAAGCTCCTGAAATATCGTAAAAAAGAGGGTATCCTGCCAGCAGGCGCGGCTTATCTGCGCTGATCTGCGGGGCAGGGGTTAGTGCACTTCTTCGTTTATCTCTTCAGGCGGGCTGTATTCTATGGAATAGGTCAGCTGGAATTCCTCCGGCATAATCCTCATGCCCGAGAGCAGCTCCGCCATCGCTGGAGGCAGGATCTTCGACTGCCTGGGATTTCTGGCTGTCATCTCCATCTCGCGATCGACTTCGTCCATCAACTTCTTATTCTCCGCCTCATCGTCAATTACCTTCTGAGCGTCGACTTCCTTAATCTTCTCATCGTAGATCATGAGCCAACAGCAGCGCTTGAAGGAATGATCGAGTGCGCGATTGACATTCATTCGCCTGAAGGCATTGCTCAGATGACGGTCCCAACGCCGGCTGAGATCGAGGTCCTTTACGGCGAGCACGAAGTTCACCATCGTCTCGGAAGAGATCTTGGTCTCAGCGATCGAGAAATCGCCCGGCGACGTTACTCCTCCGGCGCTCATCAACTCGGATATATCCGGCGCCTGTACGGGGGTCGGAAACTCCGTGTCTATCCAGACCAGGCGCATGGGCTCCGGGACGTCCTGTGTCTCGTGAGATCTCTTCGACGCGATGGCGACCTGGGAGGGGTCTCTGAGGCCGTTTACAAGCGAGCGTATGTTTATCTTTTGATATGC
>JBBAAC010000144.1:0-6353 GCA_041658465.1 bacterium
AGGTCAGCAACGTAGAATACAACGTGAAGAACGTCGCGGACTTCTACGACAAGAACAAGTATCTATACATCGATCTGCCCGACCTGCAGGAAATACACGACCGGCTCAAGCGAAAGATAGACTACGAGAAGCTCAAGCGCACTCAGCTCTACATCGAGTTCGGCGATGAGGAGCCTTCGTTCGACGTCTCCGACATAGAGAGCAAGTACAAGAAAAAGGCTGGCGCGTATCTCGACTACAAGGACGGCTACTTCACGCTACCGGACGGCACCCTCGCGGCGATCATCCTCAAGCCGCGCGAGGGCGCGACGAACATCGAATTCGCAGAAAAACTTATGGGAAAGATACGCGGCATCATCGAGGGGATGAATCCCGCGTCGTACGATCCGAACCTCAAGTTCACGTTCGGCGGCCGCTACCAGAAGACAGTCACCGAATACAAGTCGCTCATCGGCGATATCGTAAAGACCACGGTGCTCTGCATCCTGATGGTGGGCGGCATCGTCTTCCTCTTTTATCGCCGCGTGAAGCCCTGCCTGCTGGTGACCGTGACCGTGACCCAGGGCGTGCTCGTGGCGCTGGCCCTCGGCTACGCGTTCATCGGATACCTCACGAGCCAGACCGCATTCCTCGGCTCAATCATAGTGGGCAACGGCATAAACTTCAGCCTGATCTTCATGGCGCGGTATCTGGAAGAGCGCAGGGAAAACACACGCGAGGTCGTGGATGCGATGGCTATAGCGCTCAGCCAGACGTGGAAGCCCACGCTCGTGGCCGCATCCACCACCAGCGCATCGTTCGCGGCCCTCATGATGACCGACATCAGGGGATTCAGCCAGTTCGGCTTCATAGGCGGCATAGGCATGATCGTCTGCTGGCTCTGCACTTACTTCTTCCTTCCGGGCTGGCTTTCGTTAGCCGAACGCATATGGGTCACGAAGGCCAAACCGCTCGGCCACTGGATCGATTACCGGTTCTACGGCTGGCTGGCGAACTCCCTCGTCGCGCGAAACAAGGCCGTGCTCAAATTAACGGTCGCGATCTCCATCTGCGCTGCGGTGCTCGCCGCGTGGTATCTGCCCAACGCCCTCGAATACAATTTCGACAACATGCGGTTCAAGCCGCCGAAGGCGCACGGAAGCCAGTGGGAGATTTCGGCCAGGGAGAAGATCAACGAGATCTTCGGGCAATCGACCACGCCTTCGGTGGTGTTGGCGGACCGAGCCGATCAGGCCGATCAGATCTGCGATATAATCAGGAAGAAGTCCGGCCCCGAAGGCGAGCAGAACCTGATCGACGACTGCAAGACCCTCGGATCGATGGTGCCCGGGGATCAACCGAAGAAGCTCGAAATACTTGCAAGCATGCGCGAGACGCTCGAATCCAGCACGCTCAAATTCTTGAACGAAGATCAGATGAAGGAGGTGCGCAAGTTCCTTGCGCAGATAAACCTGCGATCATTGTCGCTCGATGATATCCCCGCTGCGATCACGGATAAATTCGAGGAGGTGGACGGAAGCAGAGGAAAGATCGTCTACGTCTATCCAAAGCCTACGGCGAATCTCTGGAACGGCAGGGAGCTGATCCGGTTTGCCGACATAATAAGGGAAGTCGATCTGCCCGACGGCGAGAAGATATATTCCTCCGGCGAGCCGGTGATCTTCGCCGATCTGCTCAGCGTGGTCGTGAAGGAAGGCCCTCTCGTCACCCTCTTCTCGTTCACGCTCGTGCTGATCCTCATCATCATCAACTTCAGGGCTACGAAGGAGAGCGCGATCGTCATGTCTACGCTCATGCTGGGCATCGTCCTGCTTGTGGCCCTGCTCCCGATCTTCCACATAAAGCTCAACTTCCTCAACTTCATCGCCCTACCGATCACGTTCGGAATCGGCGTCGATTATGCGGTGAACATCTACCAGCGATACAAGCAGGACGGCAGGGGCAGCATAGCGCAGGTCTTGAAGTTCACCGGAGGCGCAGTCACGCTCTGCTCGCTCACCACGATCATAGGCTACTCGGTCCTCATGACGTCCAGAAACATGGGGCTCGTCTCCTTTGGAGCCACAGCGCTCCTGGGCGAGCTCACATGCCTTGCGGCCGCACTCATATCGCTCCCGGCATTCATAAGCTGGAGCGAGCGCCGCCAGGCCGCACGAGAGAAAGATCCCGTTGCAGCATGCAAGGGATGCTGCGCGATAGAGAAATAATCGTTTAGAGGAGGTCTCCATGAAGAATGCATTGGCTCTTCTGATTCTGCTGACAGCCGCGACGAGCGCCTATGCAGCGGAGAACTGCGTCGAGCCCCCGTTGGGCGGATTCAGCGTGGGCGAAAAGGTCGTGGCAGATCTCGACGGCCCCACATTCTCCGAGGCCACGGTGGACGGCATCTCCGGCGATTATGTCTCGATCAAATTTCCCGACGGAGGCACCGGCAACCTGCGGACAAAATACGTAGCCCATTGGCCGGCCGCTGTCCCGGCATGCTTCAAGGTCGGAGACCGGGTAGTGGCGCACGCAGAGAAACGAATATGGAAAGACGCCCGCATCGCGGAGCTCTCAGGCGAGAACGTCGTGGTCGTATTCTTCGACGGCAAGAGGGAGACGAAGAAGCTCTCCGAGATCGTGCGCTTTCCTACAAGATATTGACGCATTGAAAACCTGTCATTCCCGCATGTCGTTAGCGGGAATCCCATGTAATCACCTGCCTGCCGGCAGGCAGGTTGGATTCCCGATTAAAACACTCGGGAATGACAAAGACATGATTGAAGAATCCCATGCCTTCAACAAGATTTAAAATTCGGATCAACGGTCAGTTCTACGAGATCGAATGCGACGCAGATCGGCTCCTGATCGACGTGATCCGCGAGGACCTGAGGCTCACCGGGACCAAGCGTGGGTGCGGGATCGGCGCCTGCGGCGCGTGCACGGTGCTCATCGACGGGAAACCCCGGCGTTCGTGCCGGGTCAAGATCAGCGAGATCTACCCCTCCCCCACCCTCCCCTTTCACCCTCCGGCTCACGCCTCCGGGTACTTCCTCGGCCACCCACCGCCGGTGGGTTCCCGGCCTCAGTCGCAAAGGGGAGGGAAAGTTCCCCTCCTTTGTAAGGAGGGGTCAGGGGAGGTAGATCCGGCCATTCACACCTGTCACGAATCACGGATCACGACTATCGAAGGCCTCGAGTTGAACGGCAAACTCCATCCAATCCAGCAGGCGTTCATCGACTGCGGAGCCATCCAGTGCGGCTTCTGCACCCCCGGCATGGTCCTGACCGCCAAGTCCCTCCTGGACGATAACCCCCAGCCCACCCGGGACGATATCAAGAAGGCGCTGGCAGGCAACCTCTGCCGCTGCACGGGCTACCAGCAGATATTCGACGCGATCGAGAAGGCAGCAAAGACTTACCCCTCCTTTGTAAGGAGGGGCGAGGGGAGGTAGATCAAGGGTTTCCCGGTATCTACCCCTCCCCACCCCTCCCCTTACAAAGGGGAGGGATATGAAAAAACATGAAGCGTCTATTCATCGCCTTGGCAGTCATCATAATCCTCTGCGCGGCTGCAGTCGCTGGCATGCGCCATGCCGCGCGCGCGGCGCGTGACGCCATAGAGCGGCAGCGGCACGACATCCTGGGGCTGGCTATCGATGTAGGCAGCTATGATATCGACTGGCGTGGCGCGGCGCTCGCGCTCAGGGGGATAAAGATCTATCCCGCGGGGCATGAGGATGAGGGCTCGCTGCTGGCATCGGCGGACGAGCTGAGAGTGCTGCTTGCGCCGAGGGATATGCTCAAGAAGACTCTGCATGCGCGAGAGGTCGTCCTGGTCAGGCCGAAACTGGCGGTCATTCACAACAAGGACGGGTCATACAACTGGAGCTGCCTCAACCTCGGAGGCGAGAAGCCAAAGGAACCGGTTGATGTTCAGGCAAAGAAAAAGGAACAGTGGCGCGTGATCGTGGATGCGGTCAGGATGGAAGGCGGAGAGGCGCAGTACCGCGGCCTCGTGAAGGGACATCGCCTCGATCTGACCAACCTCGAGCTCTCCCTGACCGATATCGCTTCCGAGACAGACCCCGCAAAGCTCCCGAGCACGCTTGCGATCAGCGGACAGATAGACAAGACCGGCGGCCGCCTCACCGTAGACGGCCGTACCAACGCCTTTGCCGAAGGGATCAACTTTGACATCAATGCGCACTTAAGCGGAACGCCGATAACTTCATTCCGCTCCTTCTACGCCGGACAGACGCCCTACCCTATCGAATCGGGCACGATCTCCATCTCGAGTAAGGCCAGGGCCGAGAAGAGCATTCTGAAGTCCAGCCATCACGCCTCGATCACAGGACTGCGCGTAGGCGGTGGGCTCAAGGGCGATCTCATAAATAAACTCGTGCTCTCGCGCTCAAGGCCGATAGAGGTCGACGCGCAGGTGAACGGCGACCTCTCTTCGGGCAACCTCTCCGTGGGAACCGCGCTCACGACCGGCATAGGCGACGGGATAATGGCGCAGGCAAAGCAGGTCTCGCCGCTCGATCTGCCGGGCAAAGCGGTGGATGGCGTGAAGGGCGTGGGCAATACCGTCGGCGGCGGGGCAAAAAAGGCCGGCGGATCCGTCGGCAGCGGGCTTCAGAGGATCTTCAGGAAATAGCCTCCTGAATGCTGTCCACGTCGAGGCGCTCGCCGCCTACGTAGGTGGATTCCACTACGCGGCTATCCCCCCTGTACATCAGGAGCGACAGGACCTCGTCGGCGTCCAGCGCGGCGAGCCTGTAGACCGGATCGATGCCGCTGATGTCGATCACGACGAAGTCGGCGAATTTGCCGGGCTCGAAGTTCCCGATCTCCGATTCCATAGACATGACCGCAGCACCCCCCATCGTCGCCAGCCAGAATGCCTTGGCCGGCGCGATCGACTGTTCGTCCTGCGCATAATCCGCATGACGCATCTCTGCGAAGACCGACATCGAGGTCCCCGCGCCGACGTCCGTGCCGAGCCCGTATGAGCACCCCGCAGCTTCGACCCTGCGGGTGGACATCCGTCCGCTCTTTAGGAAAAAGTTTGAAGTGGGGCAGTGCGCGATCTTCGTCCCGGATTCAGAAAGCCGGCTGTACTCCCCCTCGGATAGATGGATCGCGTGCGCGAGTATCGTCTTGGGGCCCAGGAACCCGGCGCTCTCAAATAGCGCCACGTAATCGCGATGCTCCGGAAAGAG
Source organism: bacterium (assembly GCA_041658465.1). Lineage (GTDB taxonomy): Bacteria > UBA10199 > UBA10199 > 2-02-FULL-44-16 > JAAZCA01 > JAJZQH01. The sequence continues at coordinate 5,208 of JBBAAC010000144.1, forward strand.
CTCGCGCACCCTGTCGTTCTCGTCCGGGGTCTCGGCGATGTGGCTTTGCAGATACGCGCCCGCGTCGCGCGCCAGATCGGCCGCGCCCTTGAGGAGCTCGAAGCTGCATGTGGGCGCAAAGCGCGGGGTGAAGGCATAACGCAGACGGCCGCCCGCCGCGCCGTGCCACTTGGCGCATAGCGCCTCGCTCTTCTTGAGCGAGTCGACGGTATCCTCGATCAGTTTATCCGGGGCGTTGCGGTCCATCATCACCTTGCCTATCGAGCAGCGCACGCCCGACGCCTGCGCGATCTCAAAGCAGCGGTCAGTGGCCGTAGCATGGACAGTGGAGTAGAGGGATGAGGTCGTGGTGCCGTTGAGTACGAGCTTTTTGAAGAAGCGCACCGCCACATCGTCCACGGCCCAGCTGTTTGCAAACGCCATCTCCGCCGGGAGGATGTAACGCTCGAGCCACGACATGAGCGTGGCGCCGTGCTTGCCGCGCACATCCAGCTGGGGGATATGGCTGTGTACGTCCACGAGCCCCGGTATGATGAGTCTTGCGGGAAATTCGAGCGACTTCGCCTGAAAAAACGGATGAGCAGGACCCACGGAGACGATTCGGCCTTCGGAATCGACCTCGAGCACACCGTCTGGAATATCAACGACCTTGTCTGGCGCCACGCTATGTATGATGCGGCCCCGGAAGCGCTCAACGATTTTTTTCGTCACTCCCCCTCCTTCCCGTCAGGGGGGACGGAGTCTCCCCATTCGTCTGCCGAGGAACCGTCCGGGGGCTGCGATGACGGGACCCTGTATTTCTCCGACGCCCAGTTGCCCAGATCGATAAGGCGGCATCGCCCTGAGCAGAACGGCCTGAAGGGATTGTTCTCCCAAGGCGCAGGTTTCCCACAATAAGGACAAGATTTCGCACCCGATCGCTTCACGCACAATGAGTACTGCCTACGAGGAAAAAATTCAATCTCAGTTATTGCGCCACGCGAGGTTCCCTACAACATCGCTAGTGACGACGTTCCGGGATCGTCTGTTTCGGAACGCGCCTCTGGCTATCATCTCGCAAGCTAACACCGTGCCGGAGTACGCGGTGACCCGCGGCTGGCATCTCGCAAGCCGACACGGAGTTGCGCTCAGCCAATAAGGCTAACG
>JBBAAC010000145.1:0-6268 GCA_041658465.1 bacterium
AAATCGTCATCTCGCTTCCCGCGGGGAGCTTGATGTCGGCCTCCGATGTCGCGGTGATGAAGACCTGGCCCCGCGCTGCGCGGAGTCCCTCAAAAAAGTAGCGGTTCCGCTCCGGGTCGAGCTCGCTGGCTACGTCGTCCAGGAGCAATATAGGCTCCTCGCCGCCGGCGGCCTCGCGCAAAAGGTCCATCTCTGCGATCTTGAGTGCCAGCACAAAGCTTCGGTGCTGGCCCTGCGATCCGAAGTGTTTGACGCGGCTGGGTCCAATCTCGGCTTCCAGGTCGTCGCGGTGGGGGCCCACGAGGGATACGCCCCTTACCAGCTCGTCCTTGCGGCGCTCCTCGAGCTGCTCCCTCAGCCGCTCCATCACGCCTTCAAGGCCCTTCTCCAACGCCCGCTGCCCGCAATGCGGGGCGTAGGCAAAGCGCGCATAGCCCTCTTCAGGCGCTATGGACCTGTATCGATCCGGCAGGAGGCTGTTTATTCGGCCGCACCAGTCGTTGCGCGCCACTATGATCCGGCTGCCGAGTTCCGCGAGCTGTTCGTCCCAGGGCCTCAGCCCCGTGGTACGTGCCGATTCGGAGAGCCTTATGTCTTGAAGCAGGCGATTACGCTGCCTCATCACCTTATCGTACTGCATGGCGTGGTTGCGGTGTGGCTGAGAGAGCTGGAAGATGAGCGAGTCTATGTAGCGCCGCCTCCCCGCGGGCGGGCCTTTTAGCAGTAGTATCTCCTCCGGGGCAAAGAGCACCGTGAAGAAGTTTGACGGCGCCTTCGAAGTCACCCGCTTTTCGTTTCGGGTGAAGAGCTTTCGCCGCACGTCGATGTTAATCTTGAGTTCGTCTGATCCCGCCGCACAGATCGCTCTGGCCGATACTTCAGCGGCCTCCCTGTCCCAGCGGATCATGTCGCGGAAATCTGGGGCGCGAAACGACTGCCCGGTCGAGAGCAACCCTATCGCCTCTATTATGTTCGTCTTTCCCTGGGCGTTCCTGCCGACGAGCAGATTTATTCGCTGGCCCGGCACAAGGCGCAGGTCCGCGGCATTTCGAAAGTCTCTAAGCCTCAGTGATTCGATTAGCATCGTGTGGGGTTTTTGTGCCTACAGCCTCATCGGCATGATGACGTGCGTGAACCCGCGGTCGAATTCGCTCATGATCACGCACGGCGAGGTCTCATCGCCAAGCTGTATTACGGCCTGTTCGTCAGAAATCACGGACAAGGCCTCTATGAAATATTTGGCGTTGAAGCCGATCTCAAAGGCATCGCCCTTGTAGGTGGCGGCCAGCTCCTCTCGCGCCTCTCCGATATCAGGGTTCGAGGCGGTGATGTCGAGGTTGTTGGGCGATACGGCGAACTTCACGCCCCTGGAACGATCTGTGGAGAGGACCGACACGCGCCTCAATGCGTGAACAAGTTCGTTCCTGCTGAGCGAGACCATGCGCTTTATCTTTTTAGGTATCACCTGGTCGTACGGCGGGAACTGTCCGTCGATGAGCCTGATGACGAGCGTAGTGTTCTCCCTGTATGCAATCAGGTGCTTTGCGTCTGCCCACAGATCCACCGGCGCGTCTCCGGACTCCGCCAGCTTCTTGAGCTCCATGACTCCCTTGCGCGGGATGATGATCCCCTTGGGAAGGTTCCAGCCGGTCCCGACCTCCCTTGTCACCACAGAGAGCCTGTGGCCGTCTGTGGCCACCATCGTTACGGTCTTCCCATCTTCCCCGCCCGACAGGTCCGCATATATGCCGTTCAGGTTGTACCGCGTCTCGTCGCTGGACATGGCGAACGACGTGCGCTCGATCATCTCCTTGATGAGGGAGGCCTCGGCGCGCTGCGTCTGACCGTTGCCGCGCGTCGGGAGCGCCGGGAACTCTTCAGGCGAAAGACCGACGATTTTGAAATTTGAGCGCCCGCACTTTATCTCCACCCAGCTGCCATCCTTAACCTTTACATGTATCGTGTCGTCCGGCAGCTCCTTCACTATGTCGTACAGGCTCTTCGCGTGAAGGGTTATTTTTCCTTCCGAAAGCACGTCAGCGGCATACGTTCCGTTTACTCCTACTTCGAGGTCGGTAGCGGTGATCGATAAAGCCTTTTTCTCCGCGGAGAGGAGCACGTTGGCCAATATGGGCATCGTCGTCTTTCGCTCCACGATACTCTGAACGAGAGCAAGTCCTTTTTGAAGCTCTGTCCGTGCGACTTTTATCTCCATATCGACCTCTCTATTAATGTTTTAGATAAATATATATATATTCAGTAGTAGTAGTAGTGGCTGTGAAAATGTTCATAAAGAGAATAGAGCGTTGAAACTCAGGAGTATTGTTAAAGTACAACCGTGTTAACCAATTCTGGATAACTCGCACTTATGCACAGCGCATTGATGAGTAGTCCAGCATGAGCTTGGCTGTCAACAGACAATTGGCAGCAATCCACAGGAAATCAGCGTTCAGCTGGGGATTTCATTCTGGAAATCTATTTGTGTCATTGCGAGGAGCTAAGGGCGACGAAGCAATCCCCGAACTTGTCGAAGGGCGGGCTCGCGATGATACAACGACACTTATTGCAGGATTACGCGTTCGAGGTGGGCGATATCGCCCTGTAAGCGGTTGTCGGTCTCGAGTAATTTCTCTATCTTGCGGCAGGCGTGCATGACGGTCGTGTGATCTTTGCCGCCGAACTTTCCGCCGATCTCCGGGAACGACGAACGCACGTGCTTCTTGCAGAGATACATGGCGATCTGCCTGGGATAAGACAACGACTTGACCCGGCGCGGCGACTTGAGGTCGGAGATATTGAGGTTGTAATACTCTGCAACCGTCTTCTGGATCGATTCGATAGAGCAGGAGAGCTCTCTGTCGCGGATCGAATTACCCAGGACCTCGCGAGCCAGCTCTACGGTCACGCCGGAACCCGTGAGGGAGGCGAAGGCGTTGATGCGGATGAGCGAGCCCTCCAGTTCGCGAACGTTTGTCTTGATGGAGCTGGCCAGGAACATCGCCACGTCGTCCGGGCAGCGCAGGCCCTGGGCCTCGGCCTTTTTCTTGAGTATGGCGATGCGCGTCTCCAGATCCGGCGGCTGGATGTCCGCGATGAGACCCCACTCAAACCTGGAACGGAGGCGTTCCTCGATGCCCTGAATGTCCTTCGGGAGCTTGTCGCTCGTGAGCACGATCTGCCGTTGCGATTCGTGCAGCGCGTTGAACGTATGGAAGAACTCCTCCTGCGTGCGCTCCTTGCCGCCCAGGAACTGAATGTCGTCGATGAGCAGCACGTCGCACCGGTCGCGGTATTTTTTCCGGAAGTCCGGCATGCGCTCGTAGCGGAGCGCGTTGATGAGCTCGTTCATGAACTTCTCTGCGCTGACGTAAATGACCTGCAATTGCGGCTGCCTGGCCAGGATTCCGAGTCCGATCGCGTGCAGCAAATGGGTCTTGCCCAGGCCCACCCCGCCGTAAATAAAGAGCGGGTTATAGTGCCCGCCGGGGAGGTCTGCCACGGCCTTGCACGCGGCGTGCGCGAACTGGTTTGCGCTGCCCACGACAAAGCGGTCAAACGTGTATTTCTGATTGAGCGAATCGATCGAGCGGGCCCTGGGCGCCTGTACGACCGGCTGTTTCTCCGCCGCGTCCCGGACATCCGGCGCCGCGGCGGCGTCCTCGGCGATATTGAACGCGAGCCTGCAGTTATGCTCCGTGATGCGGAAGATTTCCTGTACGATCAGCTCGCTGTAGTAGTCGTTGATCCAGTCTGCCACGAATTTGTTGGGGACCGTCAGGGTGAACGTGCCTTCCGAGAGGCTTGCTCCGGCGATAGGACGGAACCATGTGCCAAAATTGAGCGCGCTGATCTTTCCGCGGACGTTTTCTTTGAGCTGCTCGAGGATATTATTCATAAGGAGAATAATTCACAATATTATCCACATTGTGGATAACTCCAAGATGCCAAGCTGTCTCTGCTGTGCCCTGCTCGACTAGTATTTGATGCCCCGACGTAGAAAAGATGACTGCAACGCGAAGAGCAGCTCTAGTGTGAAGGCAAAGTTGTTTGCAAGAGAAAAGAAAGAAAAAATATTTCCGCTTCCAAACCGCCAAGCCGCAAGGAAATTTCGCCTTGACTCTACAAATGAAAAATGGCTCTATCGCGCCGCTTCAAGGCATGGCGCGAACGAGAGAAAGAAGTGCTTACGATGACGGCAATTAGCCGTCATTTTTTGACTCCAGGTTAAACGCGCAACGTTACCGCGTTGTTGTTGAAGGAGAAGATATGAAGAGAACCTATCAACCGAGCAAGCGCAAACGCAAGAACGTCCATGGATTCAGGACGCGCATGAAGACGGCCGGCGGCCGCAAGGTGCTTTCAAGGCGTCGGAGCAAGGGCCGCACGCGCATTGGCGTAGAGGCCTGAGTATATTCATGCAGCGGTTTTGCAAGGCGGCACGCTTAAAAAGCCCTGAGGAGTATAGCGCGGTTCGCAGGCGTGGTATCTCCGCGCGCGCGGGGGTTATTGCAGTAGCCGTTTTGCCGGCCGAGAAACAGAGGCTCGGGATCGCGGTGTCGCGGCGCGTCGGGGGCGCGGTCGAGAGAAATCGCATAAAGAGGGTGATCCGGGAGTTTTTTCGCCTCCACAAGGAGTTCTTTCCCGCAGGCGATTGCGTTGTGATTCCTGCTGCAGTAGCCGGCGGATGTGATAATAAAGAGATCCGCGCCGCGCTTAAGAGGGCATTGGGCCTTCTTGCTCAAAGGCTTGGGCGCAACCAACGCCAATCAGGATGAGAAAGATTCTCATAGCGCTCGTTAAGGTCTACCGCTACGTGGGCTCGCCCGCGTTTTGGGCCCTGGGCGCCCGGTGCCGTTTTCACCCGACATGTTCGCAATACGCCCTGCTGGCGCTCTCGCAGCACAGGCCAATGAAGGCGACCGCGCTCATAGGCAGGCGCCTTTTGCGGTGCGGGCCATGGAGCGAGGGCGGCGTGGATCCGGTCCCGGACAAGGCAGCATGAAAGGATAGAAGATGAAATCACAGCATCGAATATTGCTGGCAGTGGCGCTCTCCGCCGCGTTCTTCATACTGTGGCATACGGTGATAAGCCCGCCCAAGAAGGAGGCGACGCCACCCCCTGCGGCCCAGAGCGCTCAGGCCGAGACGGGCCAGGCAACACCGACCCCGCAGGCGACGGCCCCAGCAGCAGCAGCAGCAAAACCCGCCGCGGCGAACGATCCACAGGCGCGCATCCCGGTGGCCTTCGCCACTATAAAGAACGAGCTCATAGAGGTGGACGTTACCAACGACGGCGGCACGGTCACGAGCTGGCGAGCCAAGGAATATCGCCAGACCCCTGACGCCGCGAGCCCCCCGACCGACCTGGCCATGAGCGAGCCCGGGCTGCCCGCCCCGCTCGCCCTTTCGCTTGACGGCGCCGCGCTCGGCGTGCCGGATAACCCGCGCTTTGAAATCGTGGAGACGGGCGATTCCAGGGTTGTCCTGCGCTGGACGTCCCCCAAGATCGAGCTCACAAAGACGATCTCGCTGCAGCCGATGAGCTATGTGGCGGATGTGGCAGTCGATGTGAAGAATCGCTCGTCAGAGCCAATCACGGTGCGGCCGGCCCTTGAGTGGAGCGGGGTGAACCAGCCGCAGAAAAAGGGCGGGTTCTTCAGTTTTCTCAAGGGTCAGCAGGCAGACATAAAGCAGCCGGTCTATTTCATCGACGGAAAGGCGCGCCGCGCCACGGATGTGCAAAAGCTGGTAAGGCCCGCGTCGTTCACGGGCTCTGTATATTGGGCCGGCATCGAGAGCCGATATTTCCTGAGCGCGGTGATACCGCGCATGCAGGGCGAGGGGCTTGCGGCCGAGTACGGAAATGCGGGCCAGCCAGCCGATGCGCAGTCGCCGCAGGGGCTGTGGGCCGGCGTGGCGCTCCCATCGACTGCGATCCCGGCCGGCGAGACCGCGAAATCAGCGTTCTCTGTCTACGCGGGGCCCAAGGAGATGAGCCAGCTCAAGACCCTCGGCGTGAGGCTCGAGGAGGCGATCGACTACGGATGGTTCACGGTGATCGCCGTGCCGATCCTCTACCTGCTCAGATTCTTCTATAAGATCATAAACAACTACGGCATCGCGATCATCCTGCTCACGATATTCGTGAAGCTCTTGCTGCACCCCATCAACGTGCGCTCGCTCAAGTCCATGAAGGCGATGCAGCAGCTGCAGCCGAGACTCAAGGAGCTCCAGCAGAAATTCAAGGACGACAAGCAGAAGCTCAACG
>JBBAAC010000146.1:0-6261 GCA_041658465.1 bacterium
ACGCATCCTGATACAGCTCCCTTGCGCGGTCGCGCAGCTTTGCGAGCCCGAACAAGATCGGCTGATATCTCTCAGGGTCGAAGTTCACGTTCGTGACCGTGGAGAAGAGCGCCTCGACCACGGCCTTGTCGATCTCGCGATCCGCGGCGCCGAGTTTTCTCGCGCGGTGCGCATACATGGAGAGCCCCTTTGCCGCGTACATCGTGAGGTCGATGAGCGAGCTGACCTCAGGCGATTTTCCGCACACGCCCTGCACCGTACAGCCCGTGCCCTTTGCCGCCTGTTCGCACTGGTAACAGAACATCTTCATGTGAATCCTCCTTCTTGGGTATGCCGATAGAGAATTGCGCGGAGCCCGCCTCGCGTATCGTCTCTCTCTGAGTCATGCGACGAACCACTTTAGCTCGCCCGCGGGCCTCACCATGGCGGCGGGATATTCCTTTGCGGCCTCGTCCGGATTTCTCTGGATCTCGTCGAGGATCGCGCGCTTCTCGTCCCCGAAGAGGAGAAAGGCCACGCACCGCGCGTTGTTGAACACGGGCAGCGTCATGGTGACGCGCTCCTTGGAGAAGTCCAGCTGCGGCGCGGCCGCCTCCACCACCCAGCGCTCTTTCTCCATAAGCTCCGGCCTCCCCGCAAAGAGCGAAGCGGTGTGGCCGCCGTAGCCCAGGCCCAGCAGGACGAGGTCGAACCGGGGGAATCTGCCGCGCCCCATGGATTCGGGCTCGAGCGTCGCAAACTCGCGCAGCTGGGCCTCGTAATCGAGCGCGGCCGCCGCGGCGCTCGCCATCTCGGTGCGGATGCGGTGGATGTTCGCCTCGGGGATCAAGACCTGCGAGGTCATCGCCAGCCGCGTCATGGTGTAGTTGTTTTCAGGGTCGTCAACAGGCACGAACCGCTCGTCGCCCCAGAAGAGGTGGGTGCTTCCCCAGTCCATCTTCTCGCCGAACTTCTCGCCGGCCAGCAGCTCATAGAGGGATATCGGCGTAAGCCCGCCGGAGAGCACGAGCGTGAAGACCCCCCTCGCCCGGCAGCACTCGACCGCCCTCGTGTATATGAACTGGGCAAGGGCCGCGATGCACTGATCCTGTCCGTCGAACTTCAAGATCTCCTGTTTCATGATCCCCCCCTCATCTCCACATCCGTTTAATTATCTCGCGCAGCCTTCGGTGCCTGGCCTCGCCCTCGCAGCCGTAGACCTTGCGGCACTCGTACGGCTTTACTTCGTGTATCTCGCAGAGCCCGCCGCGCTTGAGGAAGACGCACTCGCTTTTGCCCGGCTTACGCGCGGGCGATAGCGCCAGCACGCCGTCTTCATCGTGCTCCTCGCAGAAGCGCGCGACAAAATCGGCCTCGCTCAATTTCAAGAAACGCGCCGCGGGCGCGATCTCCTCGGGCACAAACCACCCCGGCTCGCGTTTGCAACATTCCCGGCACGCGGGGCAGGAACAGCCATGTCTGATCGAAGTCATATATTTGACGGTAAGGAGCAAACGGTGATCTCAACGATGCTGCTTTGTCCGGGACCGGTGAGCGCCCCCCTTTTTGGCAACTATATTTTCTAACGGTGCAAATCGTTTAATGGCGTCCGGTTGCAAAGCCTTTGTGATGAGGTTGATTGCACTTCTCATCGCAGCACGATGCTGCTCGGCCCGCTTTTTTTCAGCGTCCCTGAGGGTGCGAAGCGCGTTCAGAAGCAAGCCTTCTCTTTTTCTACGATACGGAAGACCGATGTCAGCGCCGTCGCGCGGTGACGTGCCTGCGAAAAGAATAAACGCAGGGGAAACATTGAGCGCCCTTGCCAGCTTCTCGGCAATAGCCTTTCCAACCGGCCGCCTGCCATGAACGATGTCGGAAAGATTCGATGGCGAAACGCCCGAGCGCCTTGAAAGCTCTGCCTGCGTCATCTCATTAAGCTCGCAGGTCATCTTAATGACATCGCCTGTGGAGAGGTTCGCACGGTCCTTTGCAGCAACGTAATCGGTTCTTGATCTGGTCATAATATCTCCTCTCAGTAATCATGCGGACCAACCTGTTCGACAAATACCGTGACTGTTTCTTTTTCTATGTTGTAAATCACGCGATATCATGGCTGTCTGGTTTAATTTTCGTTTTTACATCCCCCTCCTTTGTAAGGAGGGGCTAGGGGAGGTAGATCGCGGATTTCCCAAGGTCTACCCCACCCGACCTCCCCTTACAAAGGGGAGGAGATTTGAAATTCGAGTTTCAAACGAGACATAGCAATTTTCCATGTATTACACGCGATTTCACTCTTTACAGATATATCATATGTTCTCATAAATGGGAAGTCAAGTGGTGTTCTCAAAAAAAGGGTGCTCGCATCGCCCCTTTCTTAAACGTCTTCGCAGCACTCCTGGCACGCGGGGCAGGAACAGCCATGTCGTTTTGAATCAGCCATACAAGTGAGAGACCTATAACATCACTTCTTCCCTTTTTTGAGCAAGGCCGTGGACTTCGCTGTGGCCTTCAGCCGCTTCTTACCCTCCGATTCCAACAGGTAATTCTCTCTCTTACGATTTATCACCTTCGAGCAGCTCGATCACGGTTTTGCACTGAGGGCATCGGAAGTGCGTGGGGTTCATTTCTTCAAATCTCAACCCCGTATCGCTATATGATGCGTCTATTTTCTGGAACGTCAGAAGCCTGCCGTCACAGGCCACGTCCTCAGTGAGGCCACATTTGTGACATTCAAGTAACTCGCGGTCATGAGTGAAAATACCAAGCGCCCTGGCGCGCTTGTGGACGTCCTGAAACGCTTGAACGATCTGCGAAATATCGGAAGCGAGCCCTTCAACGGATTGGTCGGTATTCTTTTTCCTCTTATTCCCCATAGCCCAAATCCTTCAGGTTTGCGGCCCCAACCCGAGATTGACGCCGTGTCGCGGTGATTCCCGTCATGCCTCTCCATCGTGTTCGTCTGCCCACTCCACAAGTTTTTGCCGCAGTTCCTCCTTTGACGGCAGGTAGAGTTGGTATGTGCTGCAGAAATGGAAGTATCGCGGGCTTTTTGCCAAATGGCATCTGGGATTTCCCATGAGGACTTGCCTGCAATTTCCCAGATGGTATCTGGGATATCTCAGGAAGGCGCTCGGCATAGAACAGGAAAAACTTACGCATGTATTCTAAGTTTGACCGGGAAAACCCTCTTCCGAACTCCGCCGTCAGCCGATCCGCCAATTCCTTGAGAACCTGCTTTCCGTATTCCGCCCTGGCCGCACCTTGCTGTTCATGGTTCACGATTCGGCGACCTATTTCAAAGCTCGTCAGGACTTGCAAGGTATCCACGCTGCGAACGGCCGCCCTTCGCGCAAGCAGGATGAGTTCGCGAATATCGGAGAAAAGCGTGTCGACACGCTTCAATCCGCCACCCGATTTCTGTATAATTTTATTCTTGCTTGCCATAGCCCAACTCCCCCAGGTTCGCAGCGATGAATGCAGGTTCTGTTGCCATTTTTTTATTTCCGGAGCCGTTCACTTATCAAGGGGAAAATCAATCCTTCACCTTCATCTTAAGTATCCTGTCCACGCGAAAGTTACGCTCTTCGTCGCGCGGCGGGCGCGATCTCCTCCGGCACAAACCACCCCGGCTCGCGCCTGCAACACTCCCGGCACGCGGGGCAGGAACAGTCATGTCTCTTGGAAGTTCACATATTTGACGGTTTGCTGGGATTTTCTCAAAATGAAATTCAAAAAAAAAAAAACAAACCTGAGATTTCAACATATTACACGATTCCCGATTTGGCACAGAGATTGCTCTTAATCTCTCTTGTGATTCGGCATCTAAGCCGAAAACGATTGGGGGCATTTATGAAGAAGACATTTATAGCGGGAATGGTCCTCATGGCGCTTATGACAGCAGGCTGGCCCTCTGATGCGCAGGCAGGGTGGTGGCAATCCCTTAAGGAAAAATTCGGTATCGTAAACCCAGCCATTTTAGAACAAGCACCAACTCCGGAACCCCTGCAAGTTTCAGAAGCAGCCAAGAAAGGATTTCAGCTCCAGGTAACGGAAACTACACCTGCGAACGGAGCAACAAATGCGTCGATCAGCTGGGTCAAAATTGTGTTCAATATGCCAATGGATGCGAGCACTATCAAGTTGCAAGTACACATAGACGCATTCGGCCTCCTCAATCCGGAAGACATTCACTGGAATAATATGATGCTCGGAGATAATCAGGACACGATTGTCATGCAGCCTAAGATTCCTATCACTGAAGGTGGCGCCTCAGTCATGGTCAAAGTAGAGAAGGGTGCGCGTGCTACGAATGGGATGACGTTGAACGATGATTACTCATTTGAGTTCAAGGCCAGGGCCGTAGCCTATGGCGACTGCCCGGCTAAACTATATACTCCTTCAGATGGGGTTGACTCCCTGGCACAGACGCCCTCGGGCAAGGTCTATTGGTGGAGGTGGGCAGACTCGACACAACCTGGATTCGGGCCCAGGGAGATCAAGGAATTGGAAGGCGCTCAGCTCGCCAGCCAAAACTTCCTAATCAACCAAGACGGGTCGGTCTCCGTATATTCTCTGCCCAAGCAGCCTGATGGAAAGGTCGATATTCTACCTCTTCAGTTGATGGTCTATACTAAGCAATATCTGATAGAGACATATGGTGAAGATGCCGAAGCTGGCTATCGTGATGGTAATACTGAGTATCTTCCTGCTAAAAAGCAGCTTACCAATATCAAAGATATTCAAGCACTGGGTATCGATCTGGCATTCCTGACAAGAGATGGAAGTGTAGGATTGGTCACTCGTACACAAGAGATGTATACAGATTTTAGATTTAGAGGAGTATGTAGGAATAGTTTTTGGTATTCAGAGGACTGCCATGGTGTATCGAATACGTTAACAGAACATATTTTGCCCGACATTCTTACAGACGTCAAAGCGATCTCTGGTAGTCCATTTCTTCTCCTCGCGCTGAAAAACGATGGCACAGTTTGGGCGAGGGGACTCAACAACAGGGGGCAACTTGGAAATGGTCAAATAGATCCGTCATATACTGAACATGACTTTGCTGTGATAGAGTCGCTCAAACCACATAAGATAGTCTCTATTGCTGCAGGGTATGAGTATGGCATGGCGCTGACCAAAGACGGATGGGTCTATGCGTGGGGCGCCAACAGTTATGGTCAGCTCGGAACAGGATCATCGGAGAAAGAAGTCCCTACTCCCACATGGGTGAACTTACAGCCGCACGTGTTAATCAATCAGGAGAAAATGGCTTATATCGCTGCCTCGCAACGGACGTCTCTGGCAATCGACAAAGACGGCTATCTGTACATGTGGGGCGATAATACAAAAGGTCAACTTAGTATAGGCAACGTCCAAAGCCAGCCAACCCCGGTACGAGTCAGTTTGTTTGGAAAGGCAATGGCTGCAGCAACAAGCCCATACGGGAGCATGGCGGTGCGCCCTGCTGGTTACCCCTGTGGATGGGGCCAGATACCTCCTGTATGCGCCTGGCCGACGACTTCAGATGTAAATCTGTGCGAGTAAAGAACAACGTATCACATTGCCCGGCTGGCCTTTCAACAAAGAGGCCAGCCGGGTTTTTCATATCTCGCGAGCAGAATTCTCAGCGATCATTTTACCTTGTCACGCAATCGGTCTGTTGGCATTGTACCTCGCATGGAATTTCGATTCATAACCACGGCCGATCCCCTCTACCAACAGGAACTCGCGCTGCGCTTCGAGCTCTTGCGCAAGCCGCTCAATATGCCGCAGGGCTCTGAGGCCTTCCCCTTCGAGGAGGAGAGCCTTCACCTCGTCGCTGTAGAAGGAGGCCGCGTCGTGGGCTGCGTGCTCTTCAAGCCGGAGGGAAACTCGGGCCGGATCTTCCAGATGGCGGTGGCAAAGGATTTCCAGGGGCGCGGGGCAGGAACAGCCATGTCGCTTTGAGGTCATAAATTTGACAGTAAGGAGCCAGCGGTGATCTCAACGGTGCTGCTTCGCCCGGGACTTGTGAATGCCCCCCTTTTTGGCAACTATATTTTCTAACGGTGCAAGCCGTGTAACAGCGTCCGGCTGCAAAGCCTTTGTGATGAGGTTGATTGCGTTTCTCATCGCAGCACGATGCTGCTCGGCCCGCTTTTTTTCAGCGTTCTTGAGGGTGCGAAGCGCGTTCAGAAGCAAGCCTTCTCTTTTTCTACGATACGGAAGACCGATGTCAGCGCCGTCGCGCGGTGACGTGCCTGCGAAAAGAATAAACGCAGGGGAAACATTGAGCGCCCT
>JBBAAC010000147.1:0-6212 GCA_041658465.1 bacterium
TGCGCCTGGCCATTGCCCTGCAGCGCTCTGCCTTTGGGCTCTGCGCGGTCGAGGAAAATGAGAGCAGCACAGCCGCACAGGCGCAGAAGATGGCCACTTTGATCACTGTCCTCTATGGCAGCGGGTATGGCGATCATTGCTGGCTTGAGGCAGCACGATGGCTTGAGGACTTGGGCAGACGTTGGAATAGCGATCCTGCCTCATCGGGGCGCGAACTCAAACTCCTGGGAGCGCTCGCACAGAAGATGGTGGAAGAGGTACAGCAGAAATATCACGAGCATTATGATCCTCTCATCGCGCGGATTGGCAACGATCTCGGCATGAGCCAGGAGGAACGCGCCCTCTTCACCTCCGAGCGGTATCGTTCCATGGCCATGTATCAGCTCGCCGAACACCTGCGCGTTCTCGGCGTTGGAGGGGGAAGCAGGAGTATCGCCGAGTCGGTTCTGAAAATGCTCAGGCCGCCCAGCGCAAATGCTGCTCAAAATCCCTATCTGCCGCATTTCTACGGCGACACTGATTTCCCGATAGATCGCCGCGAGGTTGGCGGCAAGGCGTGGGGGCTCAATTTTCTCGCGGGCCTTGTCCCTGATCTCGTGCCAAAGGGTTTTGTCCTGCCGCCACTTCCCGCAGGGAGGGCGCTTGCGGAGCCGGAGAAAGAGGCGATCGTGCAAGGACTGCGCGAGCTGGAGAGAAAGTGCGGCAAGCGCCTTGGGAATGGCCTCCTTGTGTCAGTGCGCTCAGGTGCGGCAATCAGCATGCCGGGCACCATGGAGACCGTGCTCAATCTCGGCTCGGCAGACGAGATACTCAAGGCTGTTGAGCAGGTGTATTCGAGCTGGGATAGCGAGGCTGCGCGCGCATATCGGCTGGCGAACGGCATCCCTGATGATTGGGGCACGGCCATAAATATTGTGGAGATGAAGGACGGCCGAAAAGACGAGATGAGTGGCTCGGGCATTGCAGCGAAGACCGAACAGGGTGTTAAGATTCTATACGGGCGGCAGGTGCAGGGAAATCTGCTCGTGAGCGGCGCGCATCCAGGAAACGATCCCCTGCCTTCGGAGGAGCTGAAGGAGAGGCTTGTCGAGTTGATGGGACGATTTGAAACCGAGCTTGGATATCCTGTCGAACTTGAGTTCACGGTCGAGTCAGGAAGGCTCTGGCTCCTGCAGATACGCAAGGCGCATCTCATCCATGCTGATTCAAGCATTGTGCTCGACACCACGGGTCTGCGCCTTGTCTCTGAAGGCGGCGAGGGCCTTGGCAATCCTGTCCTCGGCCAGGTTGCGCTATCGGCCAGCAGCGTGGCGGAGATCGTGAGCAGCGGCGGCGTGGCAGTGTATGTGACCGACAACCCGGATGCCGCATCCGGTATCACAGCAGTTATGCAGGCCGGCGGCGTAATTATGAGCAGAGGAAATCCGCTCTCGCACCTTATGGGAGTTATCCGCAGCATGGAACAGAGTATTCCGCCGGGTGTACTTTATGATGTGCCGCTTCGCATCGATGATGGCGCGGTATATATCGACGGTCATCGATTACCTGCCGGCAGCACCGTCGCAATCGACCCTCGCTCAGGCCGCATCTATGCACAGCCGGACGCAGGAGATGTGACTCAGACGATTTGATGCTGTGACCCGAATCAAAGTCCCATTGTAGAAATGGTCTTCACGATATCACCTTATATGCGCAGCATCTCTCTGCGCCAGAACGTCAGAAGCAATCCGAGCTCAGGCGCATACTGGGTGTTGAGGACCCGGATGCCATCTCCGAATTCATCCGCCGCCTCAAGGCCGCAAGACGCAAAGAGAGTGTCCGCGAAGAGCGACCAGAGGCGGCCCGCACCCTCTGACAAACCCCTTGTCGCCTAACCACACCGGTCACAAACCACCGATTATTCCTCGCTCTCCTGCTCTTTTGCCCACTCTACGAGCTTTTGCTGCAGTTCTTCCTTTGCCGGCAGGTAAAGCTGGTATTCCTTTGCATGGATATTCGCATCTCTTGGCAACGTGATTTTCACCAGCGTGTCGTGCTTCTTTTTGCAGAGGATTATGCCGACAGTGGGGTGCTCGTCCACACTCTTCACGTGGCGGTCGAAGTAATTGACGTACATCTGCATCTGACCCAGATCCTGATGTGTAAGCTTCCCGATCTTGAGGTCTATCAACACATAGCAATGGAGCAGGCGATTATAGAAAACCAGATCGACAAAGAAGTGGTCGTCATCGAATGAAAAGCGCTTCTGTCGGGCCTCGAAGAGAAAACCTTTGCCCAGCTCCAGCAGGAAGCGTTCGAGCTTGTCTATTATGGCCGATTCAAGGTCGGATTCGGAATACCGCGCCCTCTCATTCAGCCCCAGGAATTCGAGGACATAGGGTTCCTTCAGCAGGTCTTTCGGTTTGGCTACGGCCTGTCCTTGCCTGGCCAGCTTTCGAATGCCGGCCTTGTCCCGGCTGAGCGCCAGTCGTTCGTAGAGACTGGAGTTAAACTGACGTTTGAGCTCTCGGATGGACCAACCGCTTGCAGCTGCTTCGATTTCATAGAAGGCCCGTTCGTCCTGATCGCTTATACCCAGAAGAAAAACATAGTGTGACCAACTGAGCGTGAATGGCATTGCCGGGGCAGGTTGCTTTGTCTTGAGCTCACCCGATTGGTCAGACACTGTCTGGCCTTTTTCATTTCCCGGCAATAGGTCAGTCACTGACTGGCTGATCCGGTGTTGGTTCTGCAGATAGAACTGTCGCATGAGCTTTAGGTTCGTTAAAGAGAACCCCCTTCCGAACTCCGCCGTCAGCCGATCCGCCAATGCTTTGAGCACCTGTTTTCCGTATTCCGCCCTTTTTGCACCCTGCTGTTCATGCTCCACTATGCGGCGGCCTATTTCAAAGCTCGTCAACACCTGCAAGGCGTCCACGCTGCGAACTGCTGCCCGTCGCGCAGAGAAGATGAGTTCGCGAATATCCGATAGCAGGGCGTCGACGCGCTTCAATCCGTCACCCGATTTTTTGATGATTTTATCTCTATTCATAATAGCCGACTCCTTTGCACTTGCCCGCATCATGTCACATGCCTTGATCGAGTGGCGTTCACTTATCAAGAAGAAATTGTCAGACAGAGCAACTGACGAATATGGCTAACGCTATGAAATATAAACTAGTTAGCTGCTTCGTCTGACGGTTTGTGAAGATCCGGAACTTACAAACCTGGACCCAGCTGATCCGCCGGCCTGGCACCTCTTCGCAAAAAACAGCGCACCTTTCGCGCGAAATTGCCGATAACTATATTGGCCCGCCAGGGTTAGGGCCCCTTATTATATGACCGTAAAGACACCCAGCTTAGGCCTTATGGCCGACATGGCAGGCTCTGCCATGTTCGAGTCCGCCTGCGCGGATGCAGGGGCCGAGCCTGCGCTCACTGAAGAGGGCACAGCCGAGCCGCAGAGCGCCCCTGAACCTCAGAGAGATGTCCCCGCCGAACCAGTGGTCATCGAACAATCGAGTCAGTTCCGCATCGCGCAGAGGCACAATAAAAACCAGTGGCGGCCGGCAAACAAGCCAATGGCTGATGCAACCCGTTCACACTATTACCGAAGTCTCACGCCCTTTGAAAAAGAGACCAAGGCGCTGGTTGAATCTGTAATCGGGCAGCCGATGCGCACTTCTCTGGATGGAGAACTGTTGCTAGTCAGGAACGGCGCCTTTATCCGAAAAAACCTCGCGGCACTCAGGAAGATTGCCTCCCTCATACCAAATGAGCACGATCGGCGGTCATTCTTTACACACGGCTTTCGGGGCGCAATGGACCTGGCGCAGCGCTTCGGCATGCAGCCGATCATCGAAATCGTGCGGACGAATCCAGAGCGAGCGTGGGCCCTCTTAGTCGACCTTGGCGAGATGTCGCAGCTCGTCTCCCGCATCGGCATCAGGCCATTCGTCCACATTGCGCAACGATATAAAAACGCTGAACAGATCCTCGACGGAATACAGGGAACTAGCTTGGGCCATCCGGATGGGTCTTGCACATATCTACACACCCTGCGCCACGAAATTAAATCAGCACCTGATCTCCTCTATTACGCCGAGCAGATAAGCCAGTACGTCGATGCTGTGTCTAAACTGGATTTCCACGGCAGCGTACACGTTGGGTATCTTGTTAACAAATACGGCATCGAGAATATCGCATCAATCGGCAGGATCGCAAAGGCGCCTGGAAATAAATCGTTACATTGGAGAGGAAGAAGACTGGATGTCGAACAGGAGTTAACCGACTACAAACATATAATTGATGACTATGGTATTCCTTTCTTCGCAGACCTGTACGAGCTTGGCAACGGCTCAGTTGCCTTCGGCCTCAAGGAAAACTGGGAGAACATCCGCAAGATATTCCCGACTCCAGAGGCTGTCCTGGCAGTTGCCCGGGATATCATGGCCATGATCGAGCCGGAATTTGAACGGACACGACATTGGTATGAAGAAAACAAAGACACACTGGCGATCGAGATGATTCAAGCAGATTATTGCATGATAGGTCGGACTCTCGTAGAAAACATCCTGAATATCCAGCCACTCATCGCGCGATTCGGACTCGCGCCGCTTGTCGATATCTTTGTCAATGAGAAGAAGTCTCTGTCGTCGGATGACTTCGAATCGCTCGCTGCATTAACGCACATTGTCACCGACTCTCAAGATATCCCTCTTGTGTGCGATGCGATGCAGGGACTCTCCTCAGAAGCGCATGCGTGCCTGCGGGCGCTGCGCCAGATCGTCCGCACGCATGACGACCTGGGGCGACTCGGCGCAACGCTTATGTCATTGAATACCGATATTGCCAAGGCGATCCCGTCGCTCGCCCATCTCATTCAATCATTTGACGATCTGGACGCGGCAATATCGCTCCTCAACAGCCATACGAACGGGCACACTGAAAAAGATACCGTTCGCATGGCAATCATACGCAACGTCGCACTGAAGCATCTTCCACATCTGCTCGAGACAATCGATGATGTTGACGCAACCACATCCCGAATCCATGCCTATGCACGTGAGCTTCAGAGTGTGGCGTTTCCGAATGAAAAACATGGAGGCGATATCTTCATGCAGTTCCTCCACGCAAATCTTAAATCCCTCGTTCCACACATCAAGGGTTTACAGGATCTTGAGGATATCTGCAGAAGTTACGTCGATCGTGCCTGCCGATCGCCGCAGTTCATAGAGGCCATAGCAAAGGTCTTTCCGCACGTTGCCCACCTCGTCAAAAACATTGAGGACTTCGACACGCTCTGTGCGAAGGTCTGCGCGCAGCTGAACGATACCAGCATGGTCGTGTACATTCCGCTCAAGAATGTTGGTCATGACATCACGACCTTCGATCTGCTCGATGAGTATTACAACCTCGTCCGTGACATTGCCCAGGCCTGTCCCTGCGAAACGAGCGAGACAAGGGCGGTGTTTGAAGTCGTTGCCGCACACTGTTCAACTATCAGGGATATGCAGCAATGGCGTGATGTCGCAAAAAAGATGGAGAGACCTGTAGAAGAGACGGTATTCCTCCGCCGCATGAAAGATGTGCTCGACGTACGACACCTTGATCAAGGCTTGCAGCTCTATCGCGCAGTGCAAAAGGATGTGGGCATCATGCCGGCCAGAAGGGAAAGCGCGTTTGATCTGCTGAGAGAGGGCCTTGCGCGCTTAAAGGAGTCTGGAGAAGAATCGAAGGACATCCCGGCCTATTTCCTCCTCCAGACGCTCGCCGTGTCCCGCGATGAACGACAGTTTGCGGCCATACGCAAGCTTCTGGGCTCCAAGAAGCTGCGCGGCTCGCGCGATGAGCGAAAGGCAGTGATGTGGTTTCTCGAGGATCATCGGCATGAACGCCAACATATGGAGCAGTTCTATCGCCTCATCGAGCTCTCCTCAGCCGGCGATGCCATGGTGAAGAATCTGCGCGCACTCGTGGCCCTCCTCCTCGTTGACCCCGATTTTAATTTGGAAGGCGTCCGGGATCAAAAAGAGTTTCAAGATAAGGCGCAGGCCTCTCTCCTCTCCTTCATCAGCCAGAAGAGCAAAGACGGGAAGGTGCAGGCCCGATTCATGGAGAAGGTCATGGAATTCCATCAAAATGGCCTGCTTCAAGCGGTCGTGAACATGTATGCACGATATACCTCATATCCCGAAATGGCCGGACTTCTGGATATCGCACTTGCGGCGATT
>JBBAAC010000148.1:0-6185 GCA_041658465.1 bacterium
GTCTCGCGAGTATGAAAGCTCATTCGCAAAAAATCGCGCGGATTCGTCTTGTGCCTGCCGGCCTGGACCATCCGATATTCCTTGAGCTTGCCGAGCGAATGGGGAGTCCAGACGTGCATCTCGGATATTGAGTTCAGCTTTCTTTCCAATACATCCATTGCGCCAGCCTCATGCAGCAGGCGATAGCCGATCTTGAAGGAGGCCTCCTCCCGGCCTATCTCCAGGCCGGCAGGCTCCACCTCATTCAGGCTCGCTATCACCTGCTCCGTGTGAGATGGCGTCCAGCCTATCTTGGAACCGGCCCAGCGCATCACCTCTCCAACGTCCACCGGCAAGCCGGCCATCGCAGGGCTGTCGTCAATGCCATGCGCCATACGCCATGCCCTGACGACGCATGTCCCGAAATTGTATTCCAGGTGCCCCATGATATTCGTCGAATCCAGAGAGCCGGCATCGTCCTTGGGCGGCAGAATCGCTCTAAAATGTTCGAGGAGATGATCGCCGACTATCGAGTGCCCCCACCTGCGCTGTAGCAGCTGCCCCACTACGCCGCCATCCACGTAATGGCTGTTGATTACCTGGACATACTTCCATGGATTCAGGCCGCAGGGCTCCGACTCGTCCTGAAGAAATAGGTCGAGGTTGCGGGCCATGGAGGGAAGCTCCGAGTAGATGTCTTCCTTGCGCATGAATGCAGCGCCCTCTGCCTGCACGCCCGGCACGTAGATAAATCTGACGCGATCTTCAACTCCCTCCATGAACGCGACACCTCGGCGATCGCCGTACAATTCGTACTCCTTCTCCGGCTTGAAGGAACGAACTGCTATGCTGACCTTATAACTGCGTTTCGCGAGCTGACGGGCCATCTCCGCCACGTATGTGAGCTGGCCGCCCGAATCCACGGAGCCCATCGGAACTTCCGGGCCCATGTATCCCTGCGGGTTGATGATCAGAAAATGCGGCGCATTGAGCGCGACGAACGCCTCATTGCGCGCCTGCAACTCCGGGCGCTGGCTCTTGATGACGTTTGTGATCGAAGATGTGGGCTTTGTGTCTCCGATGCCAAGCGGCAGCGAAACGGACGTCTTGACCACGGTCGAGTCCGGAGCGATTCCCCGTATCACATAATTGCCGAGAGCGGCCGGTATGATGAACGATTGCCCCTTTATGAATTTGGCGGCCGGCTCCTCGCTTTCGCCTGCCATGACTTCGATCTCGCCAGAGATGACCGTGAAACCCTTTACCCCCGGCTTGCCGCTCCCGAGATATTCATCGCCGGTAGAAAATGTGATGCGGCTGGACTCGAACGCAGATTCCCTCAAAAGCCTCTCGACTTTGGCGGCGCGCTCTCTACCCGACGGTATGAGCTCGGGGACGCGGCGATAGGCGGCTACCGCCTTCTCGCCCCTCGGGCCATCCCACTTTGTGACAGCTATCGCATTGTCCACATGCAGCTGTCTCGGATTCCCGCGCGCGTCGAGTCGACCGTAATCGTAAACCCGATATGTGGTCTCCGACGTCTCCTGCGGCTCCACCAGCAGCACTCCAGCGCCTATGGCATGTATCGTGCCGGCGGGGATGAAGAAGACGTCACCGGCCTTCACCTCCACGAAATTGAGGTAATTTGTGACGTCGTCTCCCTTCTTCAACGCCGCGCGGAACTGGTCGGCGGTGACGCCTTCCTGCAGCCCCAGGTATATGCCGGCGCCGGGCTCCGCTTCTATGATCGTCCACGCCTCTGTCTTGGAATGCTCGTTATCCCCGAGCCTGTCGTAATCGGCTGGCGGATGTACCTGCACTGAGAGGTTCTTGGAAAGCATCCTTTGATGGAGGTCGTGCAGTTGATGCAGATGCTTGAGCTCGCCAGCCATCTCCCTGTATCCGTCGGAGGAGAGCATCAGGGAGAGGCGCTTCAAGGCCGCGACAAACTCCTTCGGGTTCATGTTGAGGATCTCGGCCAAGTTGTTCACGCCAAGCGAGCGGCGCCACTCGGCGCTCTTTGCCATGCTATTGCATCTGCGGAGCGCGTCCTTGGTGGCCAACGCCTTGTATCGCGAGAGCGCTCGATGTACCGTATGGTGATTTCCGCCGAGGATCTCGGTGAGGGATTTGTCGACGTTTACGGTGCGGTTCCACTTCATCGCATTGGGCATTTCGTCGAGCGCCCCGAGCGTCTCCTTCAGTTTCTCCGTGTAGCGACCCCAGCTCCCGGAGTTCACGAGCTTGACGAGGAACGGCATGCCCTCACCGTGCAGATCCATGGCATGCTCGCCATAGAGCTCGCCAGGAAATATCACATTCAGGGTCAATATGCTGACATCGATTTCCTCGCCCGCGTAGTCGAGCGGGAATGTATTCGGAAACTTGTGATGGCCGGAGATCTCCCACGACTCTCCAACGATCCGGGGCTTTGCATCGAGGCCCAGCTCCGACTTCATCTCATCCATGATTCGCGTGCCGCCCCAGGGCGTTCGTTCCTCCGGAGCGAAATTGTCGTGCCGCGGCACCAGGACCGTGTTCGTCATCGCCTCAAGCGCCTTCACCAGCGGCCGCTGCGCGAGCTCTTCGAAGTCCTTGAAATTCGAACGGCCGAGGCGCACCATCACCATCCATTCTTTTCCATCCTCGGTTCCGTTCTGAGCCTCGCGCAAGAGATCGAGTTCGCCCTTTGGGGTCGATGTGCGCTCCAGATATTTCTTTGGGTCTTTCAGGTTCGGCGGGCCGTTCGAAGAGCCGTTCGACGCACCTCCAGGAGGACTGAGCGAAGAGGGA
Source organism: bacterium (assembly GCA_041658465.1). GTDB lineage: Bacteria > UBA10199 > UBA10199 > 2-02-FULL-44-16 > JAAZCA01 > JAJZQH01. The sequence goes on from JBBAAC010000148.1 coordinate 2,773, forward strand.
GAACCCACTTGTCCGCCGCTCATGCCGTCGGTTCCGTAGCCAGCGAAATAGCGGCGCTGTATATTGATCATCTCGGCTGTGATCGAAGGCGCCGAGTCCCTTCCTGCATCATCATATATGCGCGAGTCCGGCGTCGTCGTTTCCGCGCCGGTGTCCTCGTCAACCCCGTCGGGCGAAAGCCACGACCGAATACTTCCATCAAGAATCGCTGAATCAAACCCACTACTCCGTGCGGCAAACGGATCGAACGTCAGCTGGCCTCCACAGCGCATATCCCCTCCGAGAGTTTGAAGTGTGCGTGTTCCTCAGGATGAAAAACAAAACGCGCGTGCAAATGTTCGCACGCGCGCTCTTCTTCCCTCAGGCATAGTACCGGCCTCTTGATATAGCCGATCCCGATATGTATCGTTCTAATGTGCATGCGCCCTTTGCCCTGCTCCCCTGCCCCCATTGCAAGGCGCAATCGCAGAGTCTTTACATCTTCGGATGCCAATTGGCAAGCATTTGCTGGCTGCAAACAGAGGAAATCATTCCCGAATCACCCTTTGAAAGACGAGCCTACGGCAAAGCAAGGCTGAGCAACAATCTGAGCCCGGCATGGCCTCGTAAAATGCCAACCCTGACAATTCGGCCTGCGGGCCTTGCGTTCCCGGGCCTATTCATTTAAATAGGCGCTCCTGCGCGAGGAGGCTTCATGAAGATAGTCGAATGCGTGCCCAACTTCAGCGAGGGCCGCGATAGCCGCACGATCGATGCCATAGCCGAGGCAGTCCGGTCCGTCTCCGGAGTTTCGCTCCTGGATGTGGATCCGGGCAAGGCCACTAACCGCACGGTCTATACCTTTGCCGGCCCGCCGGAGGAGGTCCTCGAGGCCGCTTTTCAGGCCATAAAGAAGGGCATCGAGATCATCGACATGAGGCTCCACAAGGGCGAGCACGCCCGCCAGGGCGCATGTGACGTCTGCCCGTTCGTGCCGGTCGCAGGGGTCACCATGGATGAGTGCGTTGCCCTGGCAAAACGCCTTGGAAAGCGGGTTGGCGAGGAACTTCGCGTGCCCGTCTATCTTTACGCAGAGGCTGCCGCGCGTCCGGAGAGACGCCGCCTCCCCGACATCCGCTCCGGCGAATACGAAGCGCTAAAGGAGAAACTCACAAGGCTCGAGTGGCAGCCGGACTTCGGCCCCGCCGAGTTCAATGCAAAGGCCGGCGCCACGGCGATCGGCGCGCGTCCGTTCCTCATCGCCTACAACGTGAACATCAACAGCCGCAGCGTGCGCCTCGCAAAGGAGATAGCGTTCTCGATCCGCGAGAGCGGACGAGTGAAGCGGGACTCCGCTGGCAACAAGGTCGTGGGATCGGACGGCGTTACGGAGATGGTGCCCGGGCTCTTCAAGGAGGTCCAGGCGACGGGATGGCTCATCCCGGAATACGGCCGCGCGCAGATCACGATCAACATACTGGATATCGACCAGGCGCCTCTTCACAAGGTCTTCGATGCATGCTGCGAACTTGCGGAGAAACTCGGGTGCCGCGTCACGGGCAGCGAAATCGTAGGGATGGTGCCGAGGCGGGTGCTCTTGGATGCGGGGCTGCATTTTCTAAAGAAGCAAGGAGCGAGCGCGGGCGTCTCGGAAGAGGAGATCATACGCACGGCAGTGCAATCGCTGGGACTCTGCGACGTCTCGCACTTCGATCCGAAGAAGAAGATCATCGAGGAGCATTTCCGCACCCCGGCGCCGCTTGCTTCGATGACCGTGCACTCGTTCCTGGGCGAGCTGGCATCCGATTCCCCTGCCCCGGGCGGCGGTTCGGTCGCTGCGTTTGCCGGCGCGCTCTCCGCCGGACTCGCTGCCATGGTTGCGGCGCTCACATTCGAGAAGAAGGGTTTCGAGGCCCTTCGGCCCGAGATGGAAAAGATCGGCGTGCTTGCACACGAGATGATGCGCGCTCAGGCCGATGCTATAGACAGCGACACAGCGGCGTTCAACAAGGTCATGGATGCGTTCGCATTGCCCAAGGAGACGGAGGAGCAGAAGTCGACACGGCAAAAGGCGACAGAGGAGGCGAACAAGGGCGCCACGCTGGAGCCGCTCGCTACGCTCGAGCGCACGCTGCCTGCGCTCGATTGCGCCATGGCGACGGCCGATCGCGGAAACCCCAACTCCCTCTCGGACGCCGGTGTCGCAGGTCTCATGGGCCGCGCGGCCGCGATGGGGGCGTACTACAACGTGCTCATCAATCTGTCGGGGATCAAGGACCACGCCTGGCGCGATGAAATACGGGCTAAGGCCGACGCGCTCTTGGCGCAGGCTGAGGAAAAGGCGGCTGCGATCGAGGGGCTCCTCCTCTCAAGGCTCCGTTCCGACTGATTCAGGGCCCGCTTTTTTTATCGCAACCTTTGCCCCATCCTGCCGATAACCCTACGGACGGTCCTCTTCGTCGAGCAGGAGTTTTATAATGCACGGCAACGTCGATCCCAACTACATGAGATGGATCTGCGCGGATGCCTATGATCTCGTAAGGGGCGGCAGCCTCGACGCAAGGTTCCTCTATACGATCTCGGCCGCTGCTGCCGGCAATGAGAAGATGCTGGATTGCGTGGAAGGCCTGCTCTCAAAATGTAGCCTGGGCAGGGCCGATGAGCAGGAGGGCACGGACCTTTTCTTTCTCGACCTATTCGCCGACGAAAAAAGCCAACTCGCAATTCGACGCGAGCGTTCCAAAGAAGAACTCGAAAGACAGGCCGTCGTATCGGTGTTGAGCGATCGGCTTGCCGGCAAGCTGACGCAGGAGAGGCAAAGGCCTGCGCGCGCAGGCATCGTAATCCCCCCTGCCCCCCTCTCTCAGGAATTCATTCCCTACCTTGCAGCCATAGACGATCGCTTCGCGGAAGAGGTCATGCAGCTCGGCGCCCTCATGCTCTGGCACGAAGCCCTTCTGCCGACCTTCTATAAGATCATGGGAAAGGGCATAGATGGGTATTCCTCTGGAAATCTCATCGATCTGCGAAAGGAAGATATAGCACGGAGGAGGCACTGGTTCGAGGATATGCGCGCCCTGCGCACATGCCCCGAAAGCATCGCGCACTTCTTCATGGATCGCATGCACGCGGGGCACTCCGACGAATCGATAAGGGCGATGGCCTGGCTCAACTCCTTTCAACCCACGATTGAGTTCAACGGGACTATCGCTGCCCTGTCGGGCGCCCTGCTGATCTACGAGATTCATCAACTGCACAAGATTGCGCCGCTGCTGACAGGCGTGGAGTTCACATACCTGCTCACGCCTTATTGCAGGACGATGACGTACGAGGAGATCGAGGAAAACGTAAGGACGACGACCGCACCTGAAGAGCCCTTCATTATCTACAGGGCTGGGACCATACTCGCCTGGCATCAGGACCCTTCAAAAAAA
>JBBAAC010000149.1:0-6146 GCA_041658465.1 bacterium
AGCATCAGGACATACGGGTGGCACTCCCCGTTGCCCGCATAGAGCGCGCCCAGACGCTCCGACTCGTCATCCGGCAGCCCGGTCAGCTTGGGAATGAGCCCAAGCGACTGCACCGCGGCGGCAAACGCGTGGCCGTGGGCGGAGAAGTTGGGCATGTAGACGCGGCGGATCCCTCGCGGCGGTATGAAGGGGCCTCGGCCGGTCTCTGCGACCTGCGTCTGCGCGCCAGCGAGCGAGTCGAGGAACGCCTCGATTCGCGTCTCCATCCCCACGGCGGAGCTGTGCTCGTCCACCTCGAGCAGGAGCAGGGGCCTCTTGCCCATCGTGTCGCGCAGAAACCCTGTGGTGAAGGAGTCCGGGCCGCAGCCGAAGCTGGTTATCATTACCGGATGGAGGTCCGGGGTCCTCGATGCGATCCTGGCCGCTGCCAGGATCTCCTTGCTGTGCGACCAGTACATCGTGCGATATGCCGCGGAGTATGCGCCCGAATCGTCTACGAGCATGTCCTGCGTGAGGACGACTTCGCCACGGGATTCAAAAAGCTCCGCTGCGCAAAGCGACAACCTGCCGTCGTTCACATTATAGTCCTTGCCGAGGATCACAAATGCGCGCTTGATCTCGCCGCGCGCCAGCCTTGCGAGAGTTTCTTTCCCGATCTTTCTGAGTGCTGCCTGCACTCGCGCCTGCTCCTTCACGGCCGCGCGCCAGGCCTTCATGCCCGCCTTGCGCGCCAGGCCCAGCTTTACCGCAACGCCGGCCATCGCTCGCTCGGCGGCCCTTGGATCGAGCTTCCAGTTTATCACCGGATTCAGGAGAGGCGTGGAGACGATCGGGCGTGCGAGTTCCGCGAGCCCTTGCACATACGGGCAATGCACGGTCTCCTTGTCGTGCGCGTCCTTGCCTGTGATGACGAGCGATGGAACAAATATGAAATCGACCCCGGCGTTTTGCAGCCACCACAGATGGGAGCAGAACGCCTTGATGGGAAGGCACGTCTCCACGACCAGGTGCTTGAGCCCGGAAGCGAGGATCTCGCTGTCGGTCGGCGGAGACAGCACGACCTCGCACCCGATGGATTCGAAGAATGTGCGCCAGGCGGGATATGAATCGTACGCGAACATCGCGCGAGGGACGCCTATGCGCAGCCTTGTGTCATCGCGAGGAGCCCGAGGGGCGACGTGCTTGCCCGCCGACGGTTCGGTGGCGGGGCGATCCCCTGCAGACAGGGGGATTGCCGCGCCGCTTCGCGGCTCGCAATGACACGAGGGTCCAAACAACAGTTCATTGCGTTGCTTCAGCAAAGAGGTCTCGCTGCGCTTCTGTGCTTTTGCACCGCTATCCCAGCGGCCGCACCGGCCGCCAAATTTCTGCGCCGCAGCGCCGGCGGTCGTGGTGATGAGACATCGGTTAGGGCAATCATCGCAGAGCTCCTGCTTGAACTCCATTGCCGCGTCCTCGAACGAGAAGCTGCTCTTGGAAAACCTGCCCTCGCGGCGCGCTTCCATGGTGGCAAGCGCCGCGCCGATCGCGCCGGAGATGTGGCCATCCAGGGCAACGCGGATCTCCTTCCCGAGCGTGGCCTCAATCGCCGAGACCACCGCGCGGTTTCTGGCCACGCCGCCGAGAAAGATGATGCGCTCCCCGGCCGGGTGGCCCTGCATGACTTTTTCGCGATAGTTTGCGACGACGCTCATCGCCAATCCTGCGACGAGGTCCTGCCGCGACGATCCCCGCTGCTGATGCGAGACCAGATCCGACTCCATGAAGACTGTGCATCGCGCCCCGAGCTCCGCGGGGTGCTCGCTCAAAAAAGCCAACTCCGAGAACTCGCGCTCAAGGTCGATCTCAAGGCGCGCGGCCTGCTCCTGCAGAAATGCGCCCGTGCCGGCCGCGCAGACGCGGTTCATGGCGAAGTGTGAAGGCCTGAGCCCTTTGAGGCGCATGAACTTCGCGTCCTGTCCGCCGATCTCGACCACCGTGTCGCATCCCGGCATGATCGCCGCCGCAGCCCGCGCCTGGGCCGTGATTTCGTTCTGCACCACATCTGCAAAGAGGAGTTTGCCCACGAAGTGGCGGCCGCTGCCCGTGACGCCCGCGCCGTCGAGGCGCAAGTCGGGCAATCCGGCCTTCATCCCGCCGAGCATCGCGCGCAACGTGTCGAGCGGCTTGCCCTCGGAGAAGCGATAATCCGAATAGAGGATCCCTGCTGGGCCTATGGCCGCGAGTTTTACCGAAACCGAACCCACGTCGATGCCGAGGTATATGCCGTCGATATTGAGCTTGGAGAAGTCGGCCTCGATTGGCGCGGACGATGGAGCTTCGAGCCGTTGCCTGGTGCCCTCGGTCTCGGGCCGCGGGCAACTCTCCCTGGCGAGCAGCGCGAATTTAGCCGCCGCCTCGGTTATTCCGATCGTCGTCCCGGCGTTCACCCTGGCAGCGATGATGGCTGCACCTATGGCGCCCATCACCTTGTGGTTATCCGGGACGACGAGTCCGTGGCCGGAGATGTTCAGGAGCTTTTTGAATGCAGACACGAGCCCGCGGTTCGAGGCGACCCCGCCCTGGAACGAGATCGGCGCCGGCAGCTCTCTACCCCGGACGAGGTTGGCCAGATAACTTCGAGCGAGGGCCTCGTTGAGCCCTGCCACGATATCGGGCAGCGGTCTCCCCTCCTGCTGGTGGTGCGTCATGTCGGTTTTTGCAAAGACCGCGCATCGCCCTGCTATGGGCGCGGCCTCTCGCGCGTCGGACGCGAGCGCCGCAAACTCCTCGATCGATAGGCCGAGCCTCGTGGCCTGCTGGTCGAGGAATGCGCCTGTGCCGGCCGCGCATAGCTCGTTCATTGCAAAGTGCGTGACGCCGGAGGGAGCATCGCGGGTAGCAGGCCCCAGAATTATGAGCTTTGAATCCTGGCCGCCGATCTCGATGATGGTGCGGATATCGGGATAGAGCGCTGTCGCTGCGGCAGCGTGGGCCGAGATCTCATTTATCTCTTTTGACGCGATGACGCCCGCGACGAGCGATCTGCCGCTGCCCGTGACGCCGGTGCTCATAAGCTCCGCGCCGGGAAACTCATCGGCGCACTCCCGCAGGAGTGCGGAGAGCGCCTCCAGCGGCTGGCCTGCGACGCGCACCCAGCGCTCAAACCGCACGCGCATGGAATCGTCCAGGAGGACCACCTTGAGCGAGATGGAGCCCAGGTCGATCCCTATATGAAATCGAGTATCGTTCATATTGATGAGAAGCGGGGTTTATAGGTCACGCCGCGATCTGATACAAGGTCGATCTCAACACCGTGCCAAAGCACGCGGTGACCCGCGACTGGCCTGCCTGCCGGCAGGCAGGCTCCGTGCCAAGAAGTGCGCGGGGCACCCCACGTTCATCGCTCAGCAAATCCGCACCGTGCCAAAGCACGCGGTAACCCGCGGCTGGCATCTCGCAAGCCGACACCGAGTTGTTTTCAGTCTACACGGCTAACGGTGGATTCCACGCTGATGCGGTCCACATTGCTCGAAGCCTGCCGCGGGTCACCGCTTGCGCCGTGCCAGTATCGTGTCCAAGTGCATTGCCATAAACGTGAAAACCCCACTCACCACGTGCCACTGCGCATAGTTGTATCATGGTGCATGATGAGCGGGGTCCCCAGTCCAACTTCGAGCAATGGGGACCGCGGTGGCAAGTGATTCGCCGTTAGCCTTAGAAGCTGACTTAGACTCGTTATCGGCTTGCGAGATGATGGGCTGGGGACCCCGCTCAAGCAGTGGCGATGGACAGGGTGCGTGAGGACGGAGCCTGCCGCAGGTCATCGCGTATTGTGGCACGGTGTCGGTTTACTGAGCGATGGCCTACTCAGGAGGGATAATCAGTGGTGAATTCTTTCGCGCAGCTCTTCGAGCCACATCATGACAAGGCCGTGCACGCGTTTTTCAAGGCCCACCGGGATGTCATGCGTCTTTACGACCTTAATGAATGCATCCAGCGCCTCGCGCGTCTCCACGACCGTGAGCGGTTGGCCCGTTGAGTGTACGAGCATGTCGCGATAGCGCAACGCTGTGGAGACGAGCATTGAGAACATCGCGTGCGTCCCCTCGTCCGCGCCCTCGAACTGCTTTGCGACCCGATCGAACAGCTCTTTTATATCCTCTTCGTCCATGTCCGAGACCGTGGTCATTTTACAAGGATGATCTTTCCACGGGCTTCGGCAAACACGCGCTCCGCCAAGGAAAGACAGTGAGTTGCGACATCCGGAGTTGGTTCAAAATCAGGGAGAGCAGAACCCAGAGGATATTTTGACGGTAGATAGATCGAATCCAGGAGCTCGCATTCCTCATCCGAAAGCTCGGTATTAACGCCCTTATTAAGGAGATCACCTCGAAGTTCGCTGATGCTGTGCGTCCTTTTCAAGGGCACCCCATGAGCCACGCACAAAGCCTTGAGCGTCTTCTCAACGGCCTGTTGCGCATTCTGCAGGCAGGGATTCAGAAGCCCGCTTTTCAGACACATTCCGCTCACCTTCAAGTTTTCTTCTGCGTAATGCAGCCATGTTCGGATCTCATCGTTCATAGACAACTTCCCCCTTTTCGATTTCGGCGAGAAAGGCGCCATCCGTCACGCAGGCCTTCAAGGGAATGATATCGAGTGGAATCAACCGCGCAACATCACGGACAAGGCGCCGATATTTAAGGGCAAGCGCCAGATATCCCTCGGAGCTCTCCTGAAATACGGCAACGTCAAGATCGTGGGGGGCGGGACTGGTCAGAAACGATCCAAAGATGACGATTCTTTGAACTTCGCGCTCTTGTGAAAGGGTGGAAACAATCTGCCGCTTGATCTTTTGTTTTGTCTCCTGATTCAGTGTCATATTTCCTGTTCCCTTACAGATGGATCGTATCCACCCCTTGAAAGAGAGCAATACGAGAAGAGAACTCGTTTATCAATGAATTCCTTGAACATCTCGCGATAGCGCAGCGCTGTGGAGACGAGCATCTCGAACATGCCGCGCGTACCCTCATCCGCGCCCCCAAACTGCTTTGCAACCCGATCGAACAGCTCTTTTATATCCTCTTCGTCCATGTGCGATTGAAGATATGGGCGATTCGCGACTGTTTAGCAATATGGTTGTACTGGTGCCTCAAATCCCCATTTATGGGCATTTTCTCGCCGATCACCGCCTGAGCAAATCGCTATCCATATGATAATAAAGACAATTTGTGGGCGGCCAACCTGGCACGTGACGTGCATAACTAACCGTGGGGGAATTATTAAGAAGGAGTGGACAATGAAGAAAATATTGTGCGCAGTGATTGCACTGCTGGCCGTGTTCGCATTTGCGAAGGTCGCGGCGGCAGCGGAAAAGGTATTTCAGCTGTCGCCCAATGCAGCAGCTTATCATGCGACTACCACGACACAGGACAATAAGGATTACCTGGTCGTAGTGGGCAATATGATTGGAAAAGATACCTCTGTGCAATCTCCCGATATAGATTTGACTTGCTCTTTAGGCAAGGACGGCATGGAGCCTCAATTCCAATGGGGCGCAATTAAACTCGATGTATCGCTTCTCAATGGCGACAATGACGTTACGGCGTACGAAACCTTCGTATGCCAGGCATACGGAACAAAGTGCCAGTTCAGGTGCGTAACCGAACTCGCGAATATCGGGAATATCGGAATGTCGAAGGATACTTTTAATACGACGATGAGCAATAAGACATTGATACTGGTGATTAAAGACAACCGCGCCGTGAAACCGGAGAATGCAATCGATACCAGCCCCGGCATTGGGCTCTTAGATACCTACGCAGACTCCGATAATGACGGCATCATGGATGATTTCGACAATTGCAAAGACGCTCCCAATTTCGACCAGGCTGACAAAGACTTTAACGGCATAGGCGACGAGTGCGATCGATTCATGCTCTCCCGTGTTAAGACCGACTATATTGTGGTCACCTCGAGTCCAAAGACTTCCATATCTGGTAAGGCAATTAATTATGATTCTAAACTGGCAATGACCTGCGGTCACAGCTGTCCCAACGTTGAAAAGCTAGGTTAATGTAACCATTTGTAATAACAGCGCAATTGGATCAAAATGAGTTTTTTCGACTTCAATTCTATTTCGTGTCATCGGCACCCTTTCGCGTATC
>JBBAAC010000150.1:0-6132 GCA_041658465.1 bacterium
CGCAGCCTCCGCCGCGAGGACCCCCTGCAATGATGTGCTAAACTCTGCGCCTGCCATACCGGCCCTCCTCTGCCCCGCATGGGGCTTGAGATTAAAGGCGGACTTCTACTCAGAAACGAGGACTACATGCAAGAATATTCTTCATGCGAGCTATAGGATATATAAAAATCGCGGAAACGCATTGAGCATCCGGCGCGGTTATAATATTATCGGGCAATGCTTCCGCAGATCAGGCGTTATCATTATATTACGGTGCTCGCGGCCCAGATATTCCTTCTCTTCATCGCCGCGGTGATGGAACACCACATCGCGCTCACCATCCTGTTCATAATAGCCCTCTTCGGCATATTCGGCTCCGTGATCAGCACGATCTGGGGTTCGAGCCTGTGGAGATTTCTCGCCATACTCAGCGCCTTGATCGCTTTAATAAGCGGGCTCATGGGATTTATTCCGGGTTTCTCGGACCAGGCGATACGCTTCGGATTGGTCATCTGCTGTTTTTCTTACGCGTCGTTCATCCTCATCTCGATAATATCGATAGGCAAGCATGTCTTTGTAGCGGACCGCGTCACCGCAAACCGTATCATAGGAAGCATCTGCCTCTACATGCTGCTCGGGATGTTCTTCGCGTTTCTCTTCGCCGCGATGGGGCTCCTCTCACCACAGAGTTTCGACATGTCTCACGCCGGTGAAACGACATCCATGGTGACCCTGCGCGACTTCATATACTTCAGCTATTCCACGCTCACGACGACCGGTTACGGCGATATGATACCCGCTCATCCCATCTCGCGCATGGTCGTCTGCGTAGAAGAGGTCGCCGGCTCAATATACCTGGCGATCATGGTGGCCCGCCTCGTGGGCATGCACGTGACTCAGTCGCGCATGCACGCGAAGGACTGACTCAGCGCAGATTCAAAACCGCCTTGTAAATGAATATGAAGACTGGATACGGATGATGCGCATCAAGCTGCTTTATCTGCCGCCTGGATGTTCGCGGCTTCCTTCCTGAGCAGTTCGATGTTTTCCCTGACGACGCCCAAGGGAAGGAGGGGAGAGAGCAGTTCATCGTGGGCGTGCAGGAGCGATATGATGTTTTCAATCTCCGATACCTGCTGTGCCGAGTCGGCAGGCACTTCGTAAAGCAACCGGTCAACCGGTTCGAGGCTGTCCATCATATTATCGACTGCCGTCCATATCCTCGCCGCCAGGACCGTGTTCGATTGCGGATCGTCCTTTACTCGCCTAAATGCTACGCCCATCGTGGCGAGGAGTTCCCTGAATGCCCCGAGTTTGTGCGCTGCGCCTGCCCGATGCGGCGACTGCGAATCGAATCCCGCGCGTAGCGTACCGAGGAGGACCCCCTCCATGTCCTTCCATTCCCTGTAAAACAGGATCGCCCTGACCCCGCTCTCCGAAGGCAGCCGGCTCAGGATAGTCATTGCCGGCAGTTCGGCCTGAGTATAGGAATCCGCCTCGCGGACGTTGCTTGCAGGTAGTGCTTCTTCCTGCACAGATGAAGATTCTTCTGCAGATTCAGGGTTCGGGAGTTGAACCGCAGGCGATGAGATGGCGGACTCTGCCAGCACAGGCCATTGTTCCATCAGGATCGATTGCGGAAATGCTGAAGATAAATTTATCATGAGCTATTTTCCCTAGCTCACTCTTTTTAACATATTTTTCAACTCAGTAAAATAACTTTTCTACAAAATTGTTTATGTAAACGGCGTAACCCCCTATTATATAAGCCGGTATCTTGGAGAAATCCAAGGATATCAGTAGGTTAATGAGGTGAACGATGGCACCAGAAAATCTTGCGGCGCATCACAGGGAAACAGGCTCGCCCTGTCGCATTATCCCGTGGAGGCCCTCACCTCCTCGAACCAACGGATGAAATTGGATGAATTCATCATGCATTAAGCTTATATATATCGCAGTCGTCAGCTCGCTACATGAAATCCCGGGCCAGTATACGGAGGGAGTATGTTCATCGATTACGTCACGCTTCTGCTTATCAACATGGTGGCGGGCCTCGCGGTGCTGGCGCACTTCATATACAAGGGCCTCACGGCGGAAGACCAGCGCAAGTGGGCGCCGGGCTTTGCGATGACCGGCCTCGTCGCCATCATCGCGGGCCTTCACATGACCTTCAACTGGCCGATCATCGGGAGTTACAATTCCGCGTTCGGAGAATGCTCGGTCCTCTTCGGCATCATCTTTCTGGGCGCGGCGCTCGCCACGGGGAAGGGTTGGGGCCTTGACATGGTCGCGCTCTACGCGTTCTTCGGCGGCGCGCTCTCGATCCTCATCGGCGTGCGCATCATCGACCTGAAGATGACTCAAATGCCGCTCCTTTCGGGCGCCGGCTTTATCCTGACGGGCCTCGGCGGAGTCTGCGCCTATGCAGCGCTCCGCAAGAAATATTTCAGACCGATGCGCATCGCAGGCTCTATCGTCATGGCGGCGGCGGCGCTCATCTGGGCGCTCACCGCCTACATCGCATACTGGATACACCTCTCGTCGTTCTCCGGGTGGGTGCCGCGGATCATCGAGAAAACGCTGTGAGGAGGGGGAGATGAAGCAGAGAACGCGCGTCTACAATCCGTTGTCCGAATTCATGCATACGGAGATCGATGGCGTAGATTCCCTCGCTGAGCTGGCGCTGGACCTGCGCTGGTCGTGGAACCACGGCGCGGACACGCTCTGGAAGAAGCTCGACCCCAAGCTGTGGGAGGCGACGCACAACCCGTGGATCGTATTGCAGACGGTCTCGCACGACGATCTCAAGCAGGCCTTCGCTGACCCGGCTTTCCGCAATGAGGTGAACGAGCTCCTGGCCATGAACCGAAAGGTCGCGGATGCGCCAACGTGGTTTCAGAAGAATCATAAGAACTCTCCTTTGACCGCTGCCGCATACTTCAGCATGGAGTTCATGCTGAGCGAGGCGCTGCCCATCTACTCCGGCGGGCTCGGCAACGTGGCGGGCGACCAGCTCAAGGCCGCGAGCGACCTCGGCGTGCCGGTCGTGGGCGTGGGGCTACTGTACCAGCAGGGATATTTCCGGCAGGTGATCGACGCAAACGGCGCGCAGCAGGCCCTCTTCCCGTACAACGATCCCATGCAGCTCCCGATCGCGCCCTTGCGCGAGAAGAACGGCGAGTGGCTGAGGCTCGAGATCAAGCTTCCCGGCTACTCGGTCTGGCTGCGCGCGTGGCAGGTGCAGGTGGGGAGGGTCAGGCTCTTTCTCCTGGATTCCAACGACGCGGCGAATTTTCCCGCGCACCGCGGCATCACGAGCGAGCTCTATGGCGGGGGAGTTGACCTGCGCCTCAAGCAGGAACTGGTGCTCGGCATCGGCGGATGGCGCCTGCTGGAGGCCCTGGAGATCGCGCCCGAGGTCTGCCACCTCAACGAGGGGCACGCGGCATTCGCGGTGCTCGAGCGCGCCAGAAGTTTCATGAAGAAGTCAGGACAGCCGTTCGACGTGGCGCTGGCTGCAACGCGCGCCGGCAATGTCTTCACCACGCATACTGCGGTGGCCGCGGGCTTCGACCGCTTCCCTGCCCAGCTCATCGAGCAATACCTCGGCGCATACGCGCAAAACCAGCTTCACATCGAGCCCAGGGATCTGCTGGCGCTCGGGCGCCAAAATCCGGACGATCGGTCCGAAGATTTCAACATGGCCTATCTGGCAATGCGCGGAAGCCTTGCCGTCAACGGCGTCAGCCGGCTGCACGGAAAGTTGAGCAGGCAGATATTCAGCTCCCTCTTCCCGCGCTGGCCTGAGAAGGAGGTGCCGGTAGGGCACGTGACCAACGGCGTGCACATGCCAAGCTGGGATTCGGAGGCGGCCGACGATTTCTGGACCGAGGCGTGCGGCAAAGACCGCTGGCTCTGGACCAAGGAATCCCTGGAGCACGACATCCGCCGCGTGCCGGACGCGAAGGTATGGAAGCTGCGCAGCGTGGAGCGCAAGGCCATGATCGAATACGCGAGGGAGAGGTTGTCCAGGCAGCTCGCTGCGGCCGGCATGCCGCTCGACGCCATCGACGGCGCAAAGGATATCTTCGATCCGAATACGCTCACTCTTGGATTTGCGCGCAGGTTCGCCACGTACAAGAGGCCTAACCTTCTGCTCCACGACCCGGACAGGCTGCTGCGCATACTCACGAATCCCGAGCGGCCGGTGCAGCTCATCGTCGCGGGAAAGGCGCACCCGGCCGATGGACCCGGGCAGGCCATGATCCGGCAGTGGATAGACTTCATAAAGCGGCCCGGCGCGCGCGATCACGTGATGTTCCTCTCCGATTACGACATGCTGCTCACCGAGCGCCTGGTGGAGGGCGTGGACGTCTGGATCAACACGCCGAGGCGCCCGTGGGAGGCGTGCGGCACCAGCGGCATGAAGGTGCTCGTCAACGGCGGGCTCAATCTCTCCGAGCTGGACGGGTGGTGGGCGGAGGCCTACACGCCCGAGGTGGGCTGGGCGCTTGGCGACGGCCGGGAGCATGACAGCGATCCCGCGTGGGACGCGGCCGAGGCCGCGGCGCTCTACGACTTGCTCGAGCAGGAGGTGATTCCGGAATATTACTCGCGCGACAAGAACGGCATCCCCGCAAAATGGGTCGCCAGAATCCGCGAGAGCATGGCGCTTCTCACGCCGCGCTTTGCGGCCGGCCGCGCCGTGCGCGACTACACGGAGCAGCATTATCTCCCGGCAGCGAGCGCATTCCGCAGGCGTACCGCCGAGGAGAACGCCGGGGCTGTGCGGATCGCGCAGTGGCAGCGTGAGCTCAGGCAAAAATGGGCGGGCGTGCGCCTCGGCGAGGTGAGGGTCAAAACCGCGGGCGGGCAGCACTCGTTCGAGGTCGAACTCTTCCTCGGGGACCTGGATCCGCATGCAGTACGCGTGGAACTCTATGCCCAGGAGATCGTCGGCCCTGATCCCTTGCGCTACGAGATGCAGCGCGTGAAACAGAAGCAGGTTGCCGACTGCTGCACCATCTACCGCGCATCGGTGCCCGCGGAGCGCCCGGCCTCCGATTTCACGGCCCGCGCGATCCCGCACTTTCCGGGCGCCATGGTGCCGCTGGAGGCGAATCCAATCCTCTGGCAGCGGTAAAAAATCCCGCAATAAATTTTCGACCTGGACGATAACGACCCCGAAGCCGCATTTTGGCTTTACGCCTCCCATGTCGGGTGGTAAGAACGACCCATCGCTTTTCACTAAGGAGGGAATTATGAAGAGACTCGCAGTGATGTTCGGTGTTGCAGTTGCCGTCACGGCCCTGGCCGCCGCCGCATTCGCCTTCGACCTTCCCAGTAAGGCGCCTAGCAGTGGGAAAGAGCTGATGGATACAGGCGGGAAGGCCGCCGTCGAGACGGCCATGAACAAGAAGATCGAAAAGTACAACTGCGCATTCAAGGGCAACACCCCCGAGACGACCTGCGATCTCAAGAAGCTGGGCAATGAACTCGCCGCGGTGTCCAAGGGGAGCAAGGAAGTCGGAAACTACAACGTCTGGGTAAAGATCGAAGCGGGTCCGGGCGAGGTGACGGGCAAGGCCAAGAAAAAGGCCGAGAAGATGGATGCGAATGATCGCGCCAACGCCGTCCGCGACCAGCTGAAGAGCGGTCTCGGCAACTTCGCCGACACGTGGCGCTATAACACCAGCTCCACGAAGGAACCGAACAAGCTGGCGATATCTGTGAAGGTCGAATAGCTACTTTCAATACATAGCATCACAAAAAAGCCCCGGCTCGAGCCGGGGCTTTTTTGTATCGCGATGATGAGCCGATTGGGGCGCCGCTCGAGCAAGGCGGTCGTGGAGGCTGGAATATCCCCAATTTATCGGCCATTTGAGGCCATTGTGGCCCAGCAGCTTTCCCCTTGAAATAGGCATATCCTTAAGATAGGTTCCCGCCCCACTTTGAAGCAGGGCGTTTAGCTCAGCGGAAGAGCACTGTCTTCACACGGCAGGGGTCACAGGTTCAAATCCTGTAACGCCCACATGACAACAGTTGAAAGTTAAAAGTTAAAAGTTAAAAGTTGAAAGGAATGAATGCTCTTTGACTTCGAGAAACTGCATGTTTATCAGAGGGCGCTGGATTTTGTGGAGGCCGCCTTGACGT
>JBBAAC010000151.1:0-6063 GCA_041658465.1 bacterium
GGATTTCGACGGCGAGTGCATAGACGAGGGAACCAAGATCAATTTCAACGGCTTTGCCGGGCTCTCACAGACCCCCGGCGCGGAGAACGCCCCGAGCGCCTTTGATCAGTACAAGCAGTTCCTCTTCAGATTCATGTCTGAGACCAAATTCAAGCCGCTCTTCGAGGGAACGAACCTGCGAGTGACCGACATCGTCACGAACATCGGCGATTGGGTAGACGGCAACAACGAGGTCAACGAGTTCGAGGGCAAGACCGGCGGCGCGGAGGTTTCGCTCTATCAGAGGGCCCAGGCGCCGTATGAGGTGAAGAACGGCAAGCTGACCACGCTGCTCGAGGTCTACCTCATCGATGGCGTCAGGGATGAATGGTTCGAGCCGTTGATGGACTATTTCACCGTGTACGGCGACGCCACGGTCAACGTCTGCTCGGCCAGCCAGGAGGTCCTCGAAGGTCTCATACGCCGCTACGTGGACGCCACGCCGAACCTCCCGCCGCTCCGCCTGGAGGATCCGGAGGAGATGGGGAGGCTTACAAAGGCCGTGACGGATACATGCGCCGGCGGAGCTACGGGCGATCAGCTCAAACAGCAGGTGGCTCAGGCCTTAAACGCCGCGATAGGGACTGTCGCAGGCACCGAGGGAGCGGCCGCCACTCCGCCTGCAGCGGGCACGCAGCCGCCGGGGACTGCGGCAGCGGGCGCAGCTGGCTCGGGCTTTGCTGCATATATCAGCACCGAGCCCCGCTTTTTTACGCTGAAGCTCGCGGGCCAGGTCGGCGAGACCACGGTGCGGATCAAGGCCGCGCTCGACGTCAAGGATGCCGATCCCAAGAAGTGGAAGTTGCTGTATTGGAAGGTCTACTAATGTGGCTTTTAATAGCTGAATCGCTGTGATATTAAAAGGATATGCCCCATCGCATCATAGGCATAGATATCGGCAGCTATGCGGTGAAGATCGCCGTGGTGGAGCGGAGCTTTCGCTCCTTTGCGTTCACCGAGTTCTACGAGCGCCGCATCCAGTACAATGAACTCCTGAGCCCTGAGGAATCCGTCGCCATAGCGCTCCAGGGGCTGATCGACGACCACAACCTCACGTGGGACTTCACCTGCGTAGGCTTTCCATCCCAGAAAGTCACTTCAAGGTTGCTGATGTTCCCGTTCGGCAGCCTCAAGAAGATCGACCAGACCGTCCTGTTCGAGATCGAGACCTACATACCTTTCGACATGGATCAGGTGGTGATCGATTACGCCGTAGTCTGGCAGACAAAAGATGCCTCCCGCGTGATGGTCGTCTACGTGCAGAAGGCCGAGCTCGCCAAGCAGCTTTCGGCGCTGGCGACGGTCAACGTGGATCCCAGGTATATGTGCGTAGAGGGCGTGGACCAGATCGGTCTCATCAATGTCGGCATGGTCCCGCCGGAAGGCGCCTATGCGATAATCGACATCGGCCATTCAAAGAGCACGGTCACGATCTGCCGAGGGAAGAACCTGGGTTTCATAAGGGCGATTTCACTCGCGGGAAAGGCGATAACGGACGCGATCGCGGCGCGCCTCTCCGTCCCGTACGACGAGGCCGAACGCCTCAAGATCGAGATGGGGCACCTGCCGCAGGCCGGCGAGGAGGTGGTCGACGAGATCTCCCGCGAGGTGTCCGCCGCAATAGCCGGCGTGGTGGACGAGCTGCTCCTGCACCTGCGCCAGACGCTCTTCACATTCCACGAGACGGAGAGCATGCCGGTGGAGGGAATCTATCTCTGCGGCGGGACTTCCCGGTTGCCGGGCCTGGATCGCTACGTTTCAGACACCCTCAAGCTCAACGTGACGTTCCTCAACTGCACGGAGTTTCACTTTACGAGGCTGGATCGCGCCGACGCCCATCGCCACGTGATTCCTCAGGCCCTTGCGCTTGCTCTCCGTGGAGTCGCCGGAGGCGGGCCGGACATCAACCTCCGGCAAGGCGAGTTCGCTTTCAAAGGGGATGTACAGCAGCTCGGAGGGAGCGTGCGGCGGATTGGCATCGCCCTCGGCCTCATCGTCTTCCTGGCGCTGCTCAACTTCACCACGAAATATTATTCGGTTAAAAAGCAGATCGACAAGATGAGCAGCGATGTCGTGACGCTCGTCAAACAATCGCTTCCAGGCACGCCGACCCGCGGCACGCTGACCCCGAAGGCCGCAGTAGCGCTGATCCGGGGAAAACAGGCTGAGGTGGACGAGAAGATATCCCAGCTGGATACGGTGGTGGGCGTCTCTCCTCTGGAGATCCTCAAGGAGATATCGGCGCTGGTGCCGCCGCGCGATCAGATCAAGCTGGACATCGAGGACATGAGCGTAGCAGCGGACAGGGTGACGCTGGAGGGCGTGGTCACCGACTTCAAGGCGGTGGACACGGTCAAACAGTCGCTGGAGAAATCCACTCTTTTCACGAACGTCACCGCCGGGAACGTGAGAAAGGGAACAAAGGGCGAGGTGAAGTTCAGCATGTCCATGGAACTTGGGGCCGCGAAGGAGGCGGGCGCAAAAGAACCTGTGACTAAAGAGCCGGGCGCTAAGGAACCCGCGACGAAAAAATAAAAGGAATGAGATCATGGCGCTGAGGTTGGGATCTATCAACTTGAAGCAGCTCTCGATCGAGAGCCTGTATAACGCGTACTTCGGCATGAGCCCGCGGGAGCAGACTGCTGCCCTCGGCGCCGCCGCGATCGCGCTCATCCTTATCGTTGTCCTGCCGGTCTGGATCGCATCCAGCCGTATCGGCAAGCTGGAGCAGGAAGTCGGTCAGGGCAAGCGGCAGTTCAAGGACGTGGTGAGGACCATAGAATCCTACAACGCGCGCAAGGCCGAGCTGGAGGGCCTCCAGAAGATGCTGACGGCCGGCTACGACTCATCCCCCTCAACGACTATCGAATCGATCGCGGACAAGAACGGCCTCAAGGATCAGATCGATTCCATCAAGGCGAAGCCGGTCGCGCCTTCAGACATACTCGAGGAGTCGGCGGTGGATGTCAGGCTCAAGAAGGTGAGGCTCGAGCCGCTCATAGGCTTTCTGCAGGCCATCGAGAATGATCCTGACAAGATGCTCAGGATCAAGATGCTCAGCATCAAGCCCAGGTTCGACAACAAGCAGGAGCTCGACGCCTCGTTCACCGTATCCACATATAAGCTCCTCGAGGGGGCGCAGGAAGGCACCTGATGTCGCGTATTATAAGATACATCGCATACGTGGCGGTCTTTTTCTTCTGCTATGCAGTATTTCTCTATTGGGTCTTTCCGTACGATTCGCTCAAGGATCGGATACTGTCCGCAGTGGAGCGACAGCTGGGCGGCGGCATCTCGGTTTCCGCTACGAGTCTGGCGCCCTATTGGTTCACAGGCGTGCAGGTGGAGGGACTCACCTTGGAAGGGGCTGGGACCCAGGGCGCTGCCGAGCTACTGAAGATCAAGTCGGTGCGCGCGCGCGCTTCGTTCTTCTCGCTGCTCATCGGCAGGCCCAAGGTCAATTTCTCGGTAGCCATAGGCAAGGGCGATGTCACAGGATCTGCGAAGGTGAGCGATGAAGCAATCTCGCTCGATATAGAGTTTAACAACCTTGACTTGGCTTCCATGCCCTTTGTGGAGAAAGGTTCCGGGCTCAAGATCTCGAGCAAGATCAGCGGCGAGGTCTCTCTCTCCATCGATCGTCAGCAGCCCGTGAGGTCCACCGGCAGCCTGGTGCTCAGGCTTGATTCGCTGCGCATCGCGGGCTCGGAGGTCAAGGCAGGCGAGATGGTGCTCGCGCTCCCGGATCTGGATATCGCGAAGGGCCGCGAATCAGAGATCAAGATCACGCTCGGCAAGGGGATCGCCACGGTGGATAATTTCAAATTCGCTAACGGCGATCTGGCCCTGGATGTGAAGGGGAAGATATTCCTCTCCAACAAGCCCGAGAACTATCGCTTCAATCTCAACGGCTCGTTCGCGGTCTCACAAAAACTCGGCGAAGCGCTGCCGTTTCTCTTCATCGTGGATTCCCAGAAACAGGAGGACGGGAGTTACCCGATCGCTATCACCGGCCGCGTGGCCAAGCCCGCAATCAAGATCGGCACCTTTGCCTTGCCGTTCTAGAGAACTATAGAGGATTAAGCTTCAGATTAAGGGGATTTTGAATTAGATGTTTTTTCTTCGAAGAGCACCTCGCCAGGTCGGATATAGCCCAGTTCCTTGCGGATGATCGTCTCCAGGTTGTCGGGATTCGAGAGTATCTCCCGTTCGCGCGTGAGTTTGTCTATCTTCTCGTTGAGCGCCGTTCTCTCCGCCAGGAGCCTGTGCTTCATGTCCATGAGGCGCCGGAACTGCGCGATCCCCTGATCCCCCGCTATGAGAAACCAGAAGAAGGCGGCCACTGCCACGACGACGACGAGGCGCACCGGCGTCACGAAACGGACGAGCCCTGCTGTGATATTTGATGCTATTCGCTTCATTTTTGGAATAGACCCGGTTGCTCGCTCTGCGTGAACTGGAGCCCGAAGTGCGCGTACGCGAGCTTGGTCGCGACCCTGCCCCTGGGCGTGCGATGGAGATATCCGCACTGTATGAGGTAAGGCTCGTAGACGTCCTCGATGGTGTCCGCCTCCTCGTTTATCGCCGAAGAGATGGTGTCGATGCCCACGGGCCCGCCCGAGAACTTGTCGATTATGGTCCGAAGTATCGTGCGGTCCATCTGGTCGAAGCCCTTTTCATCCACATCCAGGAGCTTCAACCCCTCGCGGGCGACTTCGCAATTGATGCTTCCCTTCGCCCTCACCTCCGCGAAGTCGCGCACGCGGCGCAGCAGCCGATTTGCTATGCGGGGCGTGCCGCGCGAACGCCTGGCGATCTCTATGGCGCCCTCTCCGTCGATCGGCACCGCCAGCATCCCGGCGGAGCGCACGACTATTCTCACGAGCTCCTCGGGAGGATAGAACTCGAGCCTGGCCGTGACGCCGAACCGGTCGCGAAGCGGCGAGGTCAGCAGTCCCGCCCGGGTGGTGGCGCCCACGAGCGTGAATCGCGGCAGATCGAGTTTTATCGTCTTTGCGGAAGGCCCTTGGCCTATGAGGATGTCGAGCTGAAAGTCCTCCATCGCGGGATAGAGTATCTCCTCCACGATGTGGTTCAGCCTGTGGATTTCGTCGATGAACAGCACGTCGCGGTCCTTGAGATTCGTGAGGATCGCGGCGAGATCGCCCGGTCGCTCTATCACGGGTCCGGATGTGGCCGTGATACCGACCCCCAGTTCCTTTGCGATGATGTGCGCGAGCGTGGTCTTGCCGAGGCCCGGAGGACCGGAGAAGAGGACGTGATCGAGATGCTCGCCGCGCGCCTTGGCCGCGTCGATGAAGAGAGTGAGCCGCTCTTTCACCCTCTCCTGGCCGATGTATTCGGAGATTCGCTGCGGTCTGAGCCCCACCTCGACGACGCGGTCGTCGTCGGGAAGCGGGGTGGAGACAAGCGCTTCGTTTCGCATTTCGCTCATGCGCGGCAGAGCTCCCTCAGTGCCATGCGCAGCACCTCTTCAACCGTTATACTGTCCGACCAGGTGTTCTTTTTCAAGGCGTTTTCAGCAATTGCGCGCGGATAGCCGAGGTTCTGGAGCGCCGAGAGCGCGTCCTCCCTGACGGAATCCGTGCGGCTCTGCGAGCCATTAACATAAAACATCTTTGCCTCGCGGCCGAGCGCGTCCTTGAGCTCTACCACCATCCTCTCGGCGGTCTTCTTGCCGACGCCCGGTATCGTAGAGATGCGCGCCACGTCGCCCGACGCTATAGCATCGACGAGCTCCGACGGCGGCAGCCCGGAGAGGATCGACATGGCGGTCTTCGGTCCGACGCCCGATATCGCGATGAGCTTCAGGAAGAGGGCGCGTTCCTCCGGCGAGGCGAAGCCGTAGAGCACGAGCTGGTCCTCCCGCACATATGTGTGCACGGGCATGCTGACCTGGCTGCCGACATCAGAGAGTGCTCCAAACGTGCTGATGGAGATGTTGACCCCGTAGCCGACCCCGCCCACGTCGAGCGCGCAGCGGCTGGGCTCCTTGTGCATGAG
>JBBAAC010000152.1:0-6034 GCA_041658465.1 bacterium
GCCCCAAAGAGCACGAGCGCTGCGGGCACGCGATTGGAGAAAAAAAGGCCCAGCACGACCAGCGCTGCCAGTGCGCCTACGAAGTAGCTGTCCGGGCCGAACATTACGCCCGTGCCAGCGACCATCTGAAGGCCTTTCATCAGCAGCGACAGCCCCAGCGCGAGCTGCACGCCGCGCACCACGCTCTTGGGTATCGCGCTGTTGAGCCATCCGATAAGTCCCGTCAGTCCAAGCACGAGGATCACCGCGCTCACAGTTGCGCCCGCAGCGACTATCTCATTCACCGAGAGCCCTTCGGTGATGGCGATTGCGGCGATGGCCTTCATCGGCTGCACGGCCATGGGAATGGAAAAGGACAGCCCCGTGATGATGTTGAAGAAACCCGCGAAGAAGAGGGCGGTCGCGAAGTTGAGACCGTTCTGTGCGGACATGCCGACGAGCAGCGGCAGAAACGTCCCCATGTCGCCGAGCGAACCCGCGACCTCGTGGCGGTCGAGGCGGGCGTGCTTCAAGGCGGATGGCACGAATCGCAGGACGTCAATGCGTGATCGTGATGCGTCCGCTGTCGTCAAATTTTCCGATTTTGAAGGCATGAGCTCCACGCTTCCTTATTTCATCCTCAAAACGCTTCGCCATCTCCGGCGCTATTGCCGCCATGAGCCCGCCGGAAGTCTGCGGATCGAAGATCGCGATCCCATACTCCTCATCTACGCCTGAAGCAATATCGACGCGCCCTCCGTAGGTATCGCGATTGCGGAATGCGCCGCCGGGAATCGTCTCTTCCTTGATGTGGCGGAGCACGCCAGGCAGAAGCGGCAGCGATGAGCAGGAAATCGATGCCCCGAGATCTTTCGCTTCTCCGAGCATTCCGCAGAGATGACCCATGAGGCTGAAGCCGGTGACGTCGGTCAGCGCGTGCGCGCGTGCTGCGATTGCCGCCTCGCTGGCAGCACGATTCAAAGTCGTCATGCCGGCCACTGCCGCGGCTATTTCTTTTTCAGTCGCGGTTTCACCTTTGAGCGCCGTGCAGATGATCCCTGTTCCGAGAGGTTTTGAGAGGTAGATGACATCGCCCGGTTTCGCACCGCGGTTGCACAAGATGCGATCGGGGTGCACCGTGCCGATCACGGCCATGCCGTACTTCGGTTCCTTGTCGTGGATGGAGTGCCCGCCGCCGACCATGCAACCCGCGGCTGTGGCAGCTGCTGCCCCGCCTTCGAGCACTTCCGAGAGCATCTCCGTGGGCAGGCAGTTCGACCAGCACACGAGGTTGAGCGCCATGAGCGGCGTTCCGCCCATCGCATAGACATCCGAGATTGCGTTCGTGGCCGCGATCCTGCCCCAGTCGCGCGGGTCGTCGACCAGCGGCGTGATGAAGTCAGTGGTGAAGCAGATGGCGAGATCGTCGGAGAGCTTTACCACCGCGGCGTCGTCCAGCGTGTCGGGCCCCACGAGCAGCCGCGGGTCTACGCAAGGCGCCAGTTTCGCCACGACCTTCCTGAGATCGCCGGGCCCCATCTTTGCGGCGCAGCCCCCGGCCGCCACCATCTGCGTGAGTCGAATCGGTTTGTCGGGCATAAATGTCTCCTTGTAGCTGCCGAAGCTGTTTCCGATGTCATCCTCCCCCTTTGTAAGGGGGAGTTAGAGGGGGTAGATCTTGGTCGTGTTCTGGATCTACCCTCCCTGACTCTCCCTTACAAAGGGAGGGAAATAAACCCCTGTCTGCTGCCAGGCATTGCATCAATAGTTCAACGCGCGGCCTCAGGCTCGTGGCGGCATGATCAAGGTAGATCATAATAAGCTTTCAGCCGTTTATTTCCACAACGTGCTATTGTCTGATATCGCGGAGCGCGTGTGCAAGAAGGGCTCCGGGTGCTGAATGTTCAAAGTGTTCGAGCGCGCACTCTATAGAAATCGCCTGAGGAGATGTCAATATGCGTGGCAGGGTCGGGTGTGCGACTCGCTTCTTTGACTCGGGTTTGAACTCAAAATTCCGCTCGACATTTAGAGCCGCCTGAATCATAAGGTGCCGCATTACAATATCTGAAACCGGAAAAAAGGGAGGGATCACTTATGAGTGATGTACGAATCGGCAGCGCGGTGCATAACAGGTGGCTCATCGCCGCGGCCGGCGTGGTGATGCAGGTCGTCCTGGGTTCGGTGTACGCCTGGAGCGTCTTCAAAAAACCGTTTATCGAGGCCTACGGCTGGCCGGTCATGGATGTCGGCTTTACTTTCACGCTGGCCATCCTCTTCATCGGACTTGCGGCGGCATTCGGAGGCAAGTTCGTCGACAAGGCGGGCGCCAGGAAAGTGGCTACGCTTGCGGCCTTGCTGTTTGGCGCGGGCACGCTGCTCACCGGTCTGGCGGCGGCCATGGGGTCGAAGATTCTCCTCTGGGTTGGCTATGGGGTGGTCGGCGGCATCGGCAACGGACTGGGTTACATCACCCCGATCGCCGTCCTGGTACGGTGGTTTCCCGACAAACGCGGCCTGGTCACCGGCCTTGCTGTCATGGGGTTCGGGTTCGGGGCGGCGATCGTCGGTCAGATCGCGCCGCTGCTCATACCATCCGTAGGCCTGGCCAACACCTTCTATGTGTTTGGCGCGTGTTTTCTCGTCCTGCTGCTCCTTGCCGCCCAGTATCTGAACAATCCGCCGGCCGACTGGGCACCGGCGGTCTCGGCTAAGTCGAAGCTCCATACGCAGAAGCCGATCTCGTCATTCGATCTCAAGACGGCTCTCGGCATGCGTCAGTTCTACATTCTCTGGGCCGTGCTCTTTATCAACGTGACCGCTGGTATAGGTCTCATCAGCAATCTGTCGCCGATGGCGCAGGATCAGGTGGGTGTCGTGGCTGCGGTGGCCGGAACGATTATCTTTGTGAGTTCGCTCTTTAATGGTTGCGGTCGAATTTTCTGGGCGTCGCTTTCCGATAAGCTGGGGCGCAAGGGAGTCTTTATGCTTATCCTCGGAACCCAGGTGCCGTTATTTTTTATCATACCGCATGTCACAAATGTCTGGGTGTTCTCCGCGCTGGCTTGTTACATTCTGGCCTGTTATGGCGGCGGCTTTGCAACGATGCCTGCGTATGCCGCTGAAACGTTCGGATGCAAACATATGGGCCGTATCTATGGGAAGGTTCTGCTGGCATGGGGTGCGGCCGGTGTCGTAGGTCCGATGCTCATGGAGTATATCAAAGCGACGTCAGGCAGCTTTCAAACGGCCATTTACGTTGCTGGAGCGATGCTTGCCGGCGGCTTCCTGATCAATCTCCTTTATCGGAATCCGCATACTCATATCGCGCCGGATGAATCTGTTTGCGCCATATCGGGTGATATCGGTGGGGCGGTCTGCGAAGAAGTGGCAACTACGGAGGCCTGAAACAGACGATGCGTTGATCGTTTTCAGTTGGAACAGATATGGGGCGCAACGATCGCGTTGCGTCCCATATTCATTTCGATGATACCCCGCGGCTTGCCGCGGGGTATCCGCCACCCTCTCCCTTGATGGGAGAGGGAAGGGAGAGGGTGACAATGATCTCCCTCTCCTCCCGCCCGCTGAAGAAATTGTGTCTGGCATGGCGGGCGGGCTTCCTCCCCCATCGAGGGGGAGGATACATCTGATACCCGGCGGTTTGCCGCCGGGAGTTTCATTTAATGCGCTATCCAAGGAGTCACGATGATTACGAGCAAGCGCGCGCTGGAATTGATTATGCGAAATGTGACTCGCCTTTCTCGCGAGCGAAGACCTTTGGAAAAATCGCTCGGCTTTGCGCTTGCCCGCGACGTAAGGACCCCTATCGATTTTCCTCCTTTTGACAGATCTGCAATGGATGGATATGCGGTCGCAGAGGGTAAGGCCGGCTCGGTTCTCACTGTCGCAGGCGAGGTCTGCGCGGGCCAGCGACCGCGTGCCGCGGTGAGGCAGGGGGAGGCCGTGAGGATCATGACCGGCGCGATGCTGCCCCCGGGAACTATGCGCGTGGTCATGAAGGAAAACGTCGAGCTCCTTGAAGGCGGGAAGATTCGTATAAAGATTGGCGAGGGGAAGGACAACATCAATCGGAAGGGCCAGGATGTAGTAAAGGGGAGCGTCTTATATCGCAGCGGACAGATTGTGACACCGGTGGTACTTGCAAATATAGCGGCAGCGGGATTTTCAAGCGTGCACGTTTATCGCAAATCATGTATCGCAAGCCTCGTGACCGGGAACGAACTACTCAAGCCCGGCGCGAAATATGAGCAGGGAAAGATCTACAACAGCAACGGCCCTATGCTCCGCTCGCTCCTTATTGCGCACGGCCTGTGCGATGTGAAGGAGTGGATGGCGGCCGACACCCTGTCGGCGCTCGTCCGAGCCCTTGAGAGGGCTCTCGCCTCGTCGGATTGCGTGCTCATCACGGGCGGCGTCTCCGTAGGCGATTATGATTTCGTGGAGAGGGCCTTGGATGCCCTCGGGTGCAGGATATATTTCAACAGGGTGTCAATCCAGCCCGGCAAACCATTCACGTTTGCCACGCACGGGAAGACGCCGATTTTTGCGTTCCCGGGAAACCCGGCCGCCGTCTTTGTCACATATTTTCTCTTCGCGCTGCCTGCCCTCATGAAGATGAGCGGGATTGAATTCGAGCAGAAAAAATATGCCTGTGCCTTCAGGGGAATACACTCTCGTCGAAACGCGGAACGCGAGCAGTTTCTCCCTGTAAGGTTCGTGCGCGACGGCGTCGTTGAGGCCGTTCCATTTCATGGTTCCGGCGATCTGTATGCATTGAGCTCTGCCCACGGCCTCGCGATAGTTCCGTCAGGAAAGGCGGAGGTGCTGGATGGTGAAAAAGTGGAGGTTGTAGTAACCTCAATTTGATCCTGCCTTTTTCATTCTCCAAGCCCTTGCCCTCACCGATGGACGCGCGCAACTCACCTATTGGCGCACACCAAAGGGACAACAGGAAGTTGACCTTATCGTAGAACGCCAGGGCGTCCAGCTTCCCATCGAGATAAAGGCTACGGAGAAACCAAAGGCAGAGGACTTTTCCGAGATCGAGGCGTTCGCCAGAAAATACCGCTGCAAAGAGGAATACCTAATCTGTCGCGTCCCGCGAGCCCAGAAGTTCGGTCAATTCACTGCAATACCGTGGAGTAATTTGCCGGAACTGTTATCCTAGAGGGACATGGATGCTCTTGCTCCACTGGAGGAACAGATGAAACAGGCGCTTCTCGCTATTCTGACATTCACCGCGACAGTGGTTCTCATGGGATCGGCATCTGCCACCGGTATCCAGAAGACCTATCAGGACATCGGCCCGCTCCCCAACAACGAGTTCTGTCTGGTCAAAGAGGTCATTGTCGACCCTGCCATCGGCGGCTGCAGGGTCGCGGCTTTGAGTGCGGAGACAAAGCAGATGCAGAACTACGATGTCGCGCAGGATGCGGCGTCCGCCCCCCTCTGCCAGCTCTTCATCAACGCGCTCGGATCCCAGAAGAAGGTCGTCATCTGGTGGAAGAACGCCACGATCCGCGGAAAAGATCTTCGCTTTGTCAAAAGGGTCAATTATTTAGCCGAATGACAAGCGCGGTTTACTCAGGTCTCCAAAGACATGCTCTGAGCTGTTCCATCGTGTTTACGGCAGGATCCTGAGCGCATTGGCACTGCCTATTCCCTTTTCCACCCCCACCTTTGATCGAGTTGCAATCTTCAAGGCAGGAATCAGCCGTTGACCATAGCAAGGTCTTGAATGCCCCGTGATCAGCCACAGCAACACGATCAATAAAATCCCTGCAAATCTGCTCCGGATTAATAGACTCTGTCGTCCGTGGCATAGGCGATATCTCCGCTGATGTCTTGATGGGAGTTTCAACCGTCTTCGCCGGCCCGCAGGCGGCGATAGGGCTCATGAGGAAACTGACGACAGCCTCCGCAAAATATTTGCCGATATCATTGAGTGTCATAACTTCTCCTTTCATTGTCATTACCAGCTATTCATTAAGCCATATCTATTTCCTTTATCGCCGTACCTCAATAAAAGTTGTGCGTT
>JBBAAC010000153.1:0-6007 GCA_041658465.1 bacterium
CCCTGAGCGTCCTCCTGTAATCCGACTCGGCGAGCGTGCCGCCCTGCGGCTCTGATATCCTCTCATGCGCCAATCCATCCCTCGCTGCCTTTGCCGCTGCCTCGATGATTTCTTTTTCGGAAGTAGCTTCGACCAGACTGAGAGCGGTCGCGTTCTGGTCCCAATGGAGCATCGCCTCGCGCTGCATCTCTGGCACGGCCATCCATTGATCAAAGATGCCCGTCGATTTCGCAAGGGTCGTATCGTCCGCCATGTTTGAATCCGCCGTCTTTATCTGGACGGCCAGCCTCGAGATCTCCTTCGCCTCGGTGCTCGCTATCGCCTGGATCCAGCGGTCGGAAGGGAAATCGACGTCGGAGCCGTCCATGAACGTCGTGCGATTTTTCGCGCGGAACTCTTCGTACATCCTGAGATAGCGCTCCGCCCTGGCCGTGCGGTCGTAGTCGGGAATTGCCCACATGGCATCATAGCCCTTGACCTTCTCCGCCATCCTCTGCACGCGCGCAGCGTGATCCACAGCGCGCTGTGCCTCGATCGCGTCGGCCGGGGGCTGCACGTCATTTGCGGGCTTGGGCTCGTCAGGTTGCGGCGCCGTGGGCTGCACGTCATTCCCGGGCTTGGACACGACCTGGGTAATCGCATCGTCGGCAGGCTTGGAAGCCGCATCGCCTTCCGGATTCACGCGCCTTGAGGCAGGGCCCCACTTGTGATCGATCGCCCAAGCGCCGATATACGCGAACATGCCGAAACCGATGCCGAACGAGAGCGTCGCCACAGCGGCGATCGCATTGTTCAAAGTGATGTATTTGGAGAGTCCCGAGCCCTGTTCCTGGTGCTGGCCCTTGTCCTCGCACTTTGTCCCGTCTTTGCTGGGCTGCTCGCACCACTTGACGTTCGGATTCGCGCCGCCAGGCCTTACCGGGTTTTGGTTTTGTCCTGCTGCCTTCATCTCTGCCTCCTACATTCCCCTTGATGTTTACAGTCTTCCTCGCATTTGATTTCGATAAGCATGTACTACTTCCTTCCATCAGCTGAATTCAGCGCATCTTGCACGCGCTGTTCAAAGGTCTTCCCTCGGTTCGATTCATCAGCCATAAGTTGAGCGAGGCCCATGGCCTTTTGTCTCCAGTCGAAGTAATCCGCTTCCTTGATCCCGTATTTCTTGCAGAGCGGCCTGGTCACCTCTTTTTCGATGCTCCTCGATATCGCGCTCTCATCCGTGATGCCGAAGGAGAGGCAGCGCTCGCGCACACCGAGTTCCGCAAGGAGCACCTCGGTCCCGATCGCGATCTTCTCGTCAGGGGTCTTCTCCTTTGGCTTGACCGGCTCAGCGGGTTTGGGAATCGGCGGGTCTTCGGGCTTATGCACGGCAAGGGTCTCTCCGATAAACTGCCTGTCGCTCTCGAGCTCTGCGCGCCTTTCACTCCCCTGCGGCGCCTGGGCCAGCGCCTGTTCGTTTTTAGCGAGCGCGGACTTTCTCTCGCCGTCGAGCATGGCGTAGATCCTGCCCCGCGCATCCACCGCCCGCTTGAGAGCCCCAGCGTCGCCGGATTTCTGCGCCGCAGCGACCCTGTCGTCGAATTCCTTGAGCGCGGACTTCCTCTCGTTCAAGTAGAACCGATAACCCTCGGAGCCCTTGTCTTTGTAATTAAACATCTTCCTGCAATCGCCCCGGAGCCTCTCGACCGTGAACCTGTCGCGCGCATTCTCGAGGAACTCCTCCGCGGCCCTGCGCTCCGGGCTTCCGACCGGCGATTTGCTTATCCTCTCGACGAGCCCTGTGAAGACCTTGTTGCGCACCGCATCCAGTCTCGCATATTCCTCGGTGCCCTCGCCCAAGCCTTCCAGACGCGTCGCGAGCATCTGGATCCGTTCGATGAGGATGGCATCCTTCACTTCGTGCATGTCGGCTGAAGATTTCTTGCCCGGGTATGCGTATCTCAAAAGCTCGTCGCCCTTGCCCTTCTTCGCTATCCCGTCGTCGGAAGTGATATCGTGTATCTGCTCGTTGCCTTCGGCATGCAGGAAATGCAGCACCCCGAGGTTCTCCTGCAGCTCGTATAGTGCCACCTTGTCCTGGATCGCGCGCCGCGCCGGCGCCATCTCTTCGTTGAGCTTTACGATCTCGCGCGTCCTGGCCGGATCCCTCTGCGCCGCGTTCTGCTTGTCCAGCTCTTCCAGTTTTTTGCCGGACTCGGGCGGGAAGTACCTGATGAGCTTCTGCAGCTCCTGCTGTTTTACCGCAGGGGAGATGTTTCCATTCTGCATCAGCCAGCTGTATCTGTCGTAGAACTCCTGCTCCTCGCTCGTGAACTTGATCTTGTCCGCCTCGAATGCGCTGCCGTTCACGGTCGCGCGATCGAAGTAGAATTCGGGCGAATCCGGATCCTGGCCCACGCCGTCGATGAGCGTGTTTCGAATCGAGGGGGCCAGGCCCGCCTCACCGCGCAGGAGCTCCGACTGCTCGTTGATCTTTGCATAAACCTTGAGGCCGTAATCGGCGGGCGCAGTCTTGTTCCCGTAGCGGCTCATGGCGAACGAGTATGTGAGCGGCGCAAAGAACTTGATGGTCATGCGCGCGGCCTTCACGGTGTAGGCCCAGGTCATGAAGTCTGCGAAGTTCTCGCGATGATCGGTCCTCGCCTCCTCGCGGAGCTTTCCCATGGTCTCGCCCTCTTCCACGCCCTTTGTGATCTCCTGATCAACGTATCGCTGGAATCCGACTTCGTCGCGACCATAGGTGAGCCGCTGCGAGAACATCATCCCCATGTCAAAGATCGCGCCTGCGCCGGCCATCGCCACCGCGCCTGCGCCGACGGGTCCCAGCAGCGCGAGCACGGGCGCCCTTGCGACCCACTGCTTGATACGCTTCTTGAGGATGACCTCTCCGGCCTCTGGAATCACAAATGCCGCTGCGTCGATCACTTCGCGCCCGAAGGTGCCCTCGGCCAATATCTGGGTAGGCGGCGTGGTGCTGTCCTTGTAATGTCCCTTGAGCCATTCGTTTGCAGAATCAATGATGCCGTCCACGGCCTTCTGCGCCAGGATGCCCGCTCCCAGATGTGAGCCCAACTTGAACGGCGCCTCCACGGCCTTCGCCGCGAGCAAAAAGCCTGCCATTTTCGCGGAGTTTCCCGCGAACTCGCGCGTGAGGGACTTATAGAGCGCGCGGCCAAAGCTCTTCTCCAACTGGTAACCCTTTACTACTACTTTTGCGCCATCCTTGCCCGCGACCTTGGTCTCGTTTGCAAATCCCGCCCCCAATCCCGCACGCATGTTCTTCCAGATTTCGTAGGAGAGCTTCGCGGTAGTCATGCCCTTGCCGCCCGCCTCCAGGCCTGCCAGCACGAACGCGGAGCGCTCCTCTGCATGGTGCGCGCGATCGAGCGGGAGCCATCCCTGCGAAGACGCGACAGAGGCGATCGCGTCTGCGGCAAGCAAGCTGACCACAGTGAAGGCCATGCCCGGTCCGCTCCTGAAAGCCCGGTCCTTGAAGGACTCGTCCAGTTGGGTCGCGTGCTTTTTGAACCACGCGGGATTCTTCTGCGAGAATTCCTCGTATCGCGCAGAATCGAAGCCGCTCACGAGATCGGCAAGCTCGGCCTCTTTCGCATCGCCCTCTGCGGGCGTCTTAGGCGCAGGACCCATGAGCATGCGCATGATCTTTTCGGGCGGGACGCCGGTCGCATTCGCGAATTTCATGACTTCCGGCGTGAACTCGATAAAGCCGTTCGTGGGCTTCGACTGCGCAGGGGTCATATCGGGCGTTAAGAGCTGCGTGACGCCGTTCTCTATGCTGCATTCCGGCTTGCCTGACGCAGGCGTCACTTCGACGTATGTCGCAGGCGGCGGAGACTCTGCAGGTGATTGTTGCGAAGGAGGGATCGACTGTTCAGGATTTTTCAGGAAGTCGTACTGATCTGAAACGCACGCCTGCATCTCGCCCGCATTCGAGGACGTGCCCGGCGTCACACTCGTATTTAATAGCTCACCACCGACCATAGAAATGCCCCAGTATATGGGCCTCCGTATTGATTATCGGCAGGCCGCAGGGGCATAGTTGCTTGTGCGGAGAGGTTTCTTGACTTGTAAGTAGTTGATTTCGTAGATGAATTAGAGGGGTTTTACGAATACAAATTTATACTTTTTCCATTGTATCGCGTATCGTTTGTAACTTGAATTTCAAATCCCTCCCCTTTGTAAGGGGAGGTCAGGAGGGGTAGACTCTGGGAAACCCTTGATCTACCTCCCCTAGCCCCTCCTTACAAAGGAGGGGGATGTTAAAATGCATGATCAAACTGGACCGTAGTGATGCAAGTCAAAAGCTTTGACCGCTATCTTATGGACCGCTCTACGCCTCGCCTGGCGCCGCCGCCTTCCTTTACTTCCTTTACCGACCTGATCACGCCCTCGCGCATGGTCTTATAGTCAGGCCTCTCGGTCCCCGGCTTTTTATCTGAGCCGGGCTCCCTGGATTTGTCGGCATCCGCGCCCTCAGCCGTCCCTGGCGTGGCCGCCCTCATGGAAGCCCTCGGCGCGTCCGCGGCGCGCGCCTTGATCGGCGAAGGGATATTCAGCGCCTCTGCGACCTTTCCGATCGCCCTGTTGAAATTCGCCTCTCGCGCCCTGAGATCCGATGCATTTCGCGCGGGGAAGTACTGGCTCCTGAACCCGTTGTCCTCCGCCGCCCTCCTGCCGCATTCCTCGGCTATCTTTATCTCGTCTGCATAGGCAGCCGTCTCACTTGTACTCGTAGCCACGCCGCGCGGCACGCCGAGGTGCTCGAGCATCGCATCCCTCACCTCGATGTGGGTCATCCTCTTGGTGACGGCCGCGTCGGTCACCACGGCGCCGGAATGCAGGCAATCGATCTCCGCCTTTATCCAAAGCTCCGTCTTGGCATGGATTGATTCCATGCGCTTTATCATGGCGGACGACATATTGTTGCGCCGCATCATGAGATACTGGGCGATATTGGCGCGCGCATCCTCGAGGTGTACGCCGCTGAACTCACGCACGTACGCCCGATAGCCCGCCTTGAGCAGCTCGCTCCTCATCTCGTTGAATTGCTTTAATATCGCCGTCTCCTTGACCTGATCGCGCGTGAGCGTCACCGATTTCGGCAGGTTGCTGAACTGGCCCACATCGAGCCCGCTCTCGCGCATGGCGCCTTGGATGACTTCACTTTTGATCTCGCGGCCGTCCGCAGGCACGCCTGCATAGCCGCCCTTGTCATTGAGGTATGCGGAGCGCGCCACGCGCTGCGCGACTTCGATCTTCTTGCTCGAATCCAGCCTCTTGAATTTGGGACTCTGTTCCAGAGAATCTATGATCTGCTGGTTGTGGAGCATGAACTCGGGGCTCTCCACAAGCCTCTGCCCAGCAGCGTACGAATCCTTGTCGATCGGCAGCGCATCCAGCGATCTCATTGGGTCAAGATTCAGCAGCCTCTCGATGTCGTTCGCGGGCACATCGGTGGTGACCACGCTGAGCCCGCCTCGGGCGATCATCTTCCTGACCTCTGCGGGATCGCGGCCTCCGTTGAGCACGATGCCTCGATCCGCGGTCAACTGCTCCGGGAATATCGAAAGCGTAGAATCTGGAATGGACCTCCACGCCCTGAAGGCAAGCCTGCCCTCGGCAAATTTTAATGCGTCCCCTATCGTTGCCGGCTTTGTTCGAGTTCCGACTATGCCCCGCACCGCCTCGACCTTGCCCTTGAATGATATATTTTCGGAGCTCCCCATCACGCTCCTCATCGCGTCGGCCGCGGCCCTTTCGTGCGCCTCGCTGCCCCAGACCATTCGACCGGTCGTGGAATCCATCCTGCAATCCGAATCCCTCAAACCCTTTTCATATGCATCCTTGAACTGAGCCTCTATCTGGTCGAGCGGAAGCGTGGGGTCAGCGCTCTCAAAGGATAGCCCTGACTCCGCTATGCGCGACTCCATGTCCACGCGCCTATCCTCTGCAAATCTCTCGTTGTCGTTCATGTTCACCGGCCCGA
>JBBAAC010000154.1:0-5913 GCA_041658465.1 bacterium
CGCGGATCATCGCGTGGCCCCATGCCGCGGTAGCCTCCGCAAGCGCTGCAGCCAGCCCCTTGATGTAGAATGCGTCTGTGTAGATCCCCCTTGCAAAGCTCTCGGCAGCGGCCTTCGCAGCGCCCGGGCCCACGGTGGCCACCTGCATGGCGACGAATCCCGCATCGAAGAGATCGGCCAGGCACCTGTGCGGCTCCTGCCTCTCCCTGGGTAAATCGAACCGAAACGAGCGCTTGCCTCCATCGACTATGAGGCCGTTGCCCTGCTTGCGGCATTGGAAATAGCCGTACACCAGCTTCGGAGTAATCACCTTGCGGGCGCGCGATGAGGCCATGAGCCGCGCGTATATCGGAATGGCCTTTTCGCTTCGAATTCTGTCCCACGCATCCGCGTCTGCGCCCTGGCGGAGCTGCCACCTGCTCGCGAAGAGCGCCTCCATGTCGAGGAGCTTTTCCACGTCCTCGACGGAGATGTCTGCAAGAACTTTTGTACCGAAGAAGGGCGGTGTAGTCATAGTGTTTAGCACCCTCCTCCTTACAAAGGAGGGGGAGTTTTTTGGGAAACCCTCTCCATCTCCTTGAGACCGTCAAACGCATCCGCGCAATAGCGCACCTCTCCGCCGTAGGCCTTTGACAGCACGTCATCCACGAACTTCTTCGTGAGCGCGGCGCCACCGCAGAGCACGGGGATAGAAAGCCCTGCGGCGCTAAAGAGCGAGAGGTCCTCGCGCATGATCTCCGTGGACGCGACCAGGAGCCCGGAGAGGCCGATGGCGTCCGCACGCTGCGCCTTTGCGGCCTCGATGATCGCGGATGCGGGCTGCCTGATTCCCAGGTTCACGACCTTGAAACCGTTGTTGGCAAGTATCGCCTCGACGAGGTTCTTGCCTATGTCGTGCACGTCTCCGCGCACGGTCGCGAGCACGATGGTGCCCCTCTTCATCAGCTCGCCCGCCTTCATGTGCGGCGCGATGAGGTCGATCGAAGCGCGCATTACCTCTGCCGACTGAAGCACAAACGGCAGCGGCATCCTGCCTGCGCCGAAGCGCTGCCCTACCTCCTGCATGGCGGGCAAGAGCACCTTGTTGATCGCTTCGGACGGGGCAAACTCCTTGAGCAACGCATCCACCAGCTCCGGAAGATTTTCGCGGCTACCCTCCATCACGCGCATGCGCACGGCCTCGGCGGGCGACGAAGGTTCTATCCATTGCGTGGCCTGTTCCTCTCCCGACTCACGCAAAAGATATTCGAGCAGCAGGGTGAGCGGATCGCCCTCTGTATCGTCGTCGTCGATAAGCCTCATGCAGAGTTTGAGCGCGTCCGGGTGGATGCGATCGAGCGGCAACACCCTCGCGGGATTTATGATGGCCGCGTCCAGCCCCTCCTCCACGGCGCGGTGCAAAAAGACGCTCGAAAGCAGCATACGTCCGCGCGGCGGCAGACCGAACGAAATATTGCTCACGCCAAGCAGCGTGCGCACGCCGGGCAATTCTCTCTTGATCCGCGCTATCGCATCAAGCGTCTCCAACGCCGCACTCCTCAGCCCGACGTCGCCGCTGGCCAGCGTGAAGGTGAGTGGGTCGATGAGCAGATCGGACGAGGAGAGGCCGCACTCCAGGGCCAGGGCCAAAAGCCTCTTTGCGACATCGAGCTTTGTCTCTGCCGCGCGCGCCATGCCCTGCTCGTCGATCGTGAGCGCAACGACCGCGGCGCCGAATCGCTGCGCGAGTCCCAGTATGGATCTCGCCTTTTTGCCGCCGTCCTCGAGGTTGATCGAGTTGATGATCGATCTTCCGGCTATGCGCGAGAGCGCGGCCTCGATGGCCGCGGGGCTCGTGGAATCGACCATGATCGCGGCCTCGGCCTTGAGCACGAGCCTGCGGACTATCTCCGCCACGTCCGACGCCTCGTTCCTCCCTGCGTAAGCAACACAAAGGTCGAGGGCGTGCGCGGCCTCTGCGGCCTTCTTGCCCACGTCCGCCATCGCGTCGAAATTCTCCGCGATGAGCAGCTCCCTGAATTTCTTCGACCCGTTCACGTTCGTCTGCTCGGCGATGAGAAACGGCCTGGGCTCCTGATGCAGGGCAACTGCGGTGTAGAGGGAGGAGAGGACTCCCTCCCCTTTGTAATTGGAGGGCACTCGAACCCTCCCCCTTTGTAAAGGAGAGCTGGAGGGGGTAGTGGTCCTCCCCCTTTGTAAGGGGGAGTTAGAGGGGGTAGATCTCGATCTACCTCCCCCTTCCCCCTCCTTACAAAGGAGGGGGGATTTCAACTCCCTCACCAGTGCCGCAATATGCTCAGGCGTTGTGCCGCAGCACCCGCCGACTATCGCGAGTTTGAAACGCTCCGCAAATCCCGCCAGCGTGCGGCCGAAATCATCCGGCGAAAGCGGGTAGCATGGCCGCCCGCCGATATTTTCCGGCAGGCCGGCATTTGGCCTGCAGATGATCGGAAATGGCGAGCCCCCGGCCAGGGCTGCGAGGTGCTCTTCCATGGCATCAGGACCTGTGGCGCAGTTGAGACCGAATGCGCTGGGACGATACGGGGCTACCGCAGCAAGGGCAGCCATAATTTCCGTGCCCAAAAGCATTGTACCGATCTGTTCAATTGTGACGGAGATGAGCAGGGGAAGGTCGCATCCCTTTTGCCCTTGCACGGAACGCGCGGCCGCTGCTGCAGCCTTTATTTGCAGGGGATCCTGACAGGTAGCGATAGCAAGCGCGTCTACGCCGCCGTCGATCAATGCATCTATCTGTTCCGCATAAGCGGAAAAAAGTTCGTTAAAAGCGATATGCCCCAGCGTAGGCAATTTGGATGTGGGACCGATTTCTCCGATGACGAGGCAATGGCGGGCCTTCACCTTTTCAGCCTCGCGTCTGGCAATGGAGACAGCCGCGAGGTTGATTTCCCGGACCTTCTCCGCAAGGCCGTGCTCGGCCAGCACGACGCGAGAGGCACCGAATGTGTTCGTGGTCACGGCGTCAGAGCCGGCGTCGAGGTATGCGCGGTGGACCTGTGCGACGGTCTTTGGATTTGAGAGACAGAGTTCCTCGTTGCAGGCCGCGGATGCGCCCAGGGACGCGAGCATAGTGCCCATGGCCCCGTCGAAGACAAGCGGCCTGGAAGCGATGATCTCGTTAAATCTGGAGGTCATGCCGCTCACATAGCGGAGGGGCGCTGTCTATGCAAGTATGCGGATCGATCTACGAATTAGTGTCGCGGCGCCTGCTGAGTATAATGAGGGCCGCCAGGAGGAAAAAAACCGCTGCATAAGGAGAAGATCCCTGACCAACGCAGAGCGCGCAGCCGCCCTCGCCAAGGCCGTTGCCCTGCATCTCTTCGGGGCCCTGGCCGGGGCCATTGTTGACGACGTTGGTGCCGGTAGGCGGGGACTCTGAAGGGCTTGGTTGATTATTCGTGCCCGTCGTAGCGGAACCGCTGCCCATGGGGCATGCGGATGCGTTCTGGGCCGGGTTGTAGATCAGGCGGCAGTTGTCGCACCAGTCGCCCACGCCGTCCTTGTCGGTGTCTTCCTGCTTGGGATTGTAGCGAATGGGACAGTTGTCGATCGGATCCTCAAACCCGTCTGCATCCGAATCCGTGCATGCGGCAGGATCCTGATTCGCGTTAGGTGCTGTCTTGCAGTTGTCGAGATAATCGGGAACCCCGTCAAAGTCCGTATCGTCGCACGCATCGCCAACGTTATTGTGGTTCCAGTCCGCCTGATAGCCTGCTGTCAGTTCCTTCTCGCTCGGCATGCATCCCGGCTGCGCATTGTTCTGAAGACACGCAAGGTCCACGTCGCAGTTGACTACAGGATCCTTGGAGCAATTTCCGTTCGGGACAAAGCGGCAGTTGTCCACCCAGTCGCCGTCCGGCTGGCCGTCGTTGTCCGCGTCGCTCATGTCGGTATTGTCGATTACGCCGTCGCAATCTGAATCGAGATAGAGCACGCCGAATTCATTGATGGTGCACGCGTGGACCGCTGCAGGTGCGGCGATTGAGCATGCGACAAGGACTGCTAGGAAAAGTACGGGAGCCTTCATGGCTTAAGCCCTCTCAAAATGCTCCCCCTGATGCTTGTATAGGCATTTTCGGGTCTCATAGTCAAAGGTTGCGCGATTTTTGTCCTGAGCCCCTGTTTTTTCAGGGGCGAAAGGATGACACATTATACCCTGCGGCGGAGCGCCAGGACCAGGCCCGAGGTCAGAAGGATCAGGGCCGAAATCCCGTAACTGCCGTCTGTACCCGCTACAGCGCCTGCCGCCAGGCTGCAGCCGCCATTGTTGATCGGGGCGGGGGCTACCTGCGGAGTTGGCGCGGGGGATTCGCTCGGGGCGGCCGTCTCGCATGCGTCGCCGTGCCCGTTATCGTCCGCGTCCTCCTGGCCTGGGTTGAAGATCGTGGGGCAGTTGTCAGTACTATTCGGGACAGCGTCGCCGTCCTCGTCCTCGGTGCAGGCATCGCCGAACTTGTCGTCGTTTGTGTCCAGCTGGTCCGGATTTGCTACCGACCGGCAATTGTCGCACCAGTCGCCTATCCCATCCAAATCGCGGTCTTCCTGTTGTGGGTTATAGCGCTGGGGGCAGTTATCCGAGTCATCGGAATAGCCGTCGCCGTCAAAGTCGCTGCAGGCCTTGGGGTCCTGCGTAATGTTGGAAACGCCCGGGCAATTGTCCATGTAATCCATTATACCGTCGCTGTCCGAGTCCTCGCAGGCATCTCCCAAACTATCCTCGTCCTTGTCCCAGTTTTTCTGATTGCCTGCAGCCAGCTCCTGCTGAGAGACGGTACCGTCGCCGTCAATGTCGCAATTCTGCTGGTTTTGCGAGCAGTTGCCGTTTTTCACGGTCTTGCAGTTGTCGTTGGCGTCGATGATGCCGTCGCCGTCCGTATCGTCGGCCTGCGCCTTTGCAGCGATAAAGACCATCGCGGCGATGACAATCACTATGGTTAAAAGTTTTTTCATAATAAGTCGCTCCTGGGAGCTTAGGCACCCCCCTCCTATTTCGTTATCGGCAGAAACGGCAAAAAGTTGCGAAAAAAAAGGCCCCGTTTTTTCGGCAGGGCCTTTTAGCCTTTAATTTCGGAGTGTTAGCTTATGACTTGCGCCTTAAAATTATCGGCGCGAGCGGCGCGAGTGATGTTACGCCTGTTTTAAGCCACCGCAGAAATACGCTTCAGATTTTTTTCAAAGGCTTTCAGCATATCTTGAATTGCATCCACCTCGGCTTCCTCAAAATATCTTTCACCGCAGGGCCTTGTTAAGCGTGTTATCGCGAGCCCTTTCACATTGAACGATAAACGTCTTTGCGGTGCCGCACGCGATATATCGTAACGATCCTGTTTTTATCGTCGACTTGATATATGGCACGATAATCACCGACCCGAAGACGATATGTTGAATGGGTCCCCTCAATTTTAGTGCATTGTGGAGGTCTAGGTGTGTTGGCCAGGATGAGGATACTCTTTATTATGCGGCGGGCATATTGCTGCGGTATTTTTCTGAAATCCCTTTCGACGTCCTGGTCAAACAGGACCTTATACGGTGCCATGTTTTTTGAGCCTGGTGACAAAGCGGAGGGCATCAACCTTTGGGTTTTCCCTTCTTTCAGCGATCACCCTTAAATCATCCAAATCCTCCAGCATCTTTTCGTAACTTTCTACATCGATGACGACGGCGCGCCGCTTCCCTTTGCTGTCTGTAATAAATTGCTGTCCCATGGACACTTTCATGCCCTTAACCATATAAGGATTGTGCCGATTTATCAAGGGATAATCGAGGTCTGGACTGCGCCCCGTCAACTGGAACGTTTAGCCCCTACAATTAGGGGACGGTTTGCAGGCCATGTTAGTTGACTTCTCCATCATCAATCGTTCGTACTCTTCGGGCGGCATATACCCGATCGAGGAG
>JBBAAC010000155.1:0-5856 GCA_041658465.1 bacterium
AGCCGCAGGTGATCCGCTCCCCGGGCGGCATGAACATCGGCAATATCGGAGTCGTGATCGACGCTAGCTACGACCCGCGGCTGGATACGCTGGTGCCCGGCTACAAGGTCATCAACGTGGTCCTGGTGAATCAGTCCTTCAACATAATCTTCATGGATCCCGAGGGCGATAAGTGGCAGATAAAGATGGTGGACGGCGGCAAGCCCATAAACGCCGTACACGATCTGCGTAGATACGACCCAAAGGCGTGGGCCGTCATCCCGGAGCGGGCAAAGAGGATCATGGGCTACCCGCTGGCGCTTCCGGTGGGCG
Source organism: bacterium (assembly GCA_041658465.1). Taxonomy (GTDB): domain Bacteria; phylum UBA10199; class UBA10199; order 2-02-FULL-44-16; family JAAZCA01; genus JAJZQH01. The sequence goes on from JBBAAC010000155.1 coordinate 313, forward strand.
CGCGTGAGGTGATCGACCTGTTCGTGCCCGATAGTGTGGATGTTCAAAACTTCAATGAGCTCGATATATTTCTGAAGTCGATAAATATAAAGCTAGAGGTGCTCGTAAGGCAATGAGGGGTGGATGGGGATCACGATCGTACAGAAGAGCGATCTCGCGAGCAGGCGGCCGCACGCTGTCAAGGCGCTGATCCTCGCCGGCGGCGCCGTGACCGGAGGCTCTTTCAAGGCCGGCGGGATCAAGGCGCTGAACGACTATCTCGACGGGTTCAGCGTAAACGATTTCGACATATTCGTGGGCATGAGTTCGGGCAGCATGCTCGTCACCCCTCTGGCGGCGGGCATATCTCCCGAGTCGATGCTCAAGAGCCTCGACGGCACGTCAAAGCACTTCTCCCAGCTCACGGCATGGCACTGCTACAGGCCTAATCTCGGCGAGATGGTGGTGCGGCCGCTCAAGTTTCTGGCGCAGGCCATAAGCTGGCTGCCTCATGGAATGGTGCGTCTGGCAGAGCGGCATCACGAGTGGCATGAGAGGATTCTGGGCGCCATCTGGAATTTTGTCTCTAATCCGACCGTGCGCAATTACGAGAGGCTGGTGTCGCCCGTCAGGGAAGCCCTTGCGGGCGGAGACTTCCCCTCGCTCATGGCGCTCCTGCCGTCGGGCGTATTCGACAACAGGCCCATCGAGGCATACATACGCGAGAACATCAGGCGCAATCACCTGACCAACGACTTTCAAGAGACCTTCCGCCTTACGGGAAAGCGCCTCTATATCTCCGCGGTCAGGCTGGACAACGCGAGAAGGGTGGTCTTCGGCCCTGACGAGGACACATCGCTCTCCATCTCCCAGGCGATCCAGGCATCGACCGCGCTTCCCGGCTTCTATAAACCCGCGCGCATCAACGGCGTCGATTACGTGGACGGCGGCGTGCACGATACTGCTGATATCGATGTGGCGGTTGCAAAGGGCGCCGAGCTCATAGTCTGCTACAACCCGTTCAGGCCCTACGATCCCGAGGATTTCGTGGAAGGATTCAAGCGCCGCAAGGGCGAAGGCAGGAGGCTCGCGGCGGACGGCGTCATGACGGTGCTCAACCAGATCCTGCGCGCATTCTTCCACACGAGGCTCAGGGTCGCGATCGACCGCTTCCGCGAGAGCCGGACCTTTGCGGGCGACATAATCCTCATCGAGCCGCGCGCGGATGACGCGGCGTTCTTCGCCCTCAATCCGCTCTCCCTGCGCAACAGGGTGGCAGCCGCCAAGATGGGGTTTGAGTCCGTGCGCAACTCGATCGATGAGCGGTTCGATGAGCTGTCCGCCATCATGGCCTCGTATGGCGTGAAGATGAGCCGCGGCGGGGTGGAGCAGCAATGGAAGGAACTCTCGAGGCCCGATGCCTCGGAGGAGGAGATCCGCCGGCTTCTCGAGGGGCGCGGCGCCAGGCGAGCGGCTGCAAAGCCATCCCGCAGTGAAAGGAAAGTTCACAAGGTGATTCGTAAAAACAGGAAGACGCGATGAAGGGTCAGCTGGACATATTCGCGGAAGAGGGCGCTGCAGAGGCGAGTGCGGCAGGGGGGCACGCGCCGAAGAAGAAGCGTTCCGGCAGCAGGCGCTCGCGCGAGGTGAAGAAGGCGCCTATGCTCGTGGACTCGTTTGATTCGGGAGAGAGAAAAGAAAAGATGGAGGACAAGGTTGAAAAATCGGTAGAGGCAGAGCCTTTGGTCGAGGTCGCGCGGAATGCGGAGGCGCCGCCTCGTATCTATACCATCGGCGAGATCACTTCACGCATCAAGGATCACCTCGAAGGCGAGTTCGTCGACATCTGGGTGACCGGCGAGGTGACCGACTTCAAGGGCCGCAAGGCCGCGCACTACTACTTCGGGCTCAAGGACGAGACGAGCCAGATCCGCGCGATCATATGGGGTGCGGGCAACGGCAGGCTCCCCTTCGAGCTCGAGGACGGCCTCAAGCTCATCTGCCGCGGCAGGCTCAATGTCTACCCCAAGAACGGCACATACTCGCTCGTCATAGACCCGGAGCACTGCGAGCCCGAGGGAATGGGCAGGCTCAAGCTCGCGTTCGAGCAGCTCAAGAAGAGGCTCGATGCGGAGGGGCTCTTCAGGCGCGAGCGCAAGAGGCCGATCCCGTTCCTTCCGCGCCGCATAGGAATCGTCACGGCGCCGACCGGCGCTGCGGTCAGGGATCTCATCCACGTGCTCACCAGGCGTTTCCCGGGCATCGGGATACTGCTCCACCCGGTGCGCGTGCAGGGCGATGGCGCGGCCGCGGAGATCGCGGACGCGATAGCCGCGATGAACCTGCAACAGGATATCGACGTGCTCATCGTGGGTCGCGGCGGCGGGTCCATCGAGGACCTCTGGGCCTTCAACGAGGAGGTCTTGGCTCGCGCGATAGCCGCGTCGCGCATACCCGTTATCTCCGCGGTTGGACACGAGATCGATTTCACCATCGCCGACTTTGTCGCCGACCTGCGCGCTGCCACGCCCTCCGCAGCGGCCGAGCTCGCGGTGCCGGTGCGCGATGATCTTGTTCGCGCCATTGCGGACTATCGCGAGCGTCTGGCGCAGGGCCTCAAGCGCACGCTCGAAAACCGCTGGCTCATGCTCAAGCGGCTCGAGGGCAGCATCGGCGACCCGCGGCGCAGGATGCCGGATCTGCTCCTGCGCGTTGACGGCATGCGCGAGCGAATCGTAAATGCGGTGCGCATAGCCGCAGAGCGTCGAGGGCAGCATCTCGCAAAGCTCATGAGCAACCTCGATCACCTCTCTCCGCTCTCCGTGCTCGCAAAGGGCTACTCCGTGGTCGAGGGCCCCGACGGCCGCGCCGTCACCTCCGCCGCAGCTCTGAAAACCGGCGACGGCGTGCGCATGCGTTTCAAGGAAGGCGGCGCGCGAGCGCGCATCACCGAGGTCGACTGATCCCCTTTCTTGTGGAGGAAGATCATGGATGCCACGACGACGAGCGGGAGATTGCAGGAGGAGATCCATGCCGCCCTTTTTCAGCTTCTGGTAAACAAAAATACGCGCAAAGAGTACCTGGAAGCGCTGGTCGATCTCTTGCGCAAGTGGTGCGGGTGTGATTGCGCGGGAATCCGCGTGGCGACGGGCGAAGGAAAAATACCCTATGAATCTTACAGGGGGTTCAGCGAAGAGTTCTGGGAGAAGGAGAACTATGTCGTGCTCGGGAACGAACGGTGTGCCTGTCTGAGGGCGATGCAGGGAGATATTGAACCTGAAGATTTTCCGCTCAGGACCGAGGGCGGATCTCTCTGCGCGGAGGACATGGAAAAGCACATCGCTGCCCTTCCCGAAGAATCCAGGAGCAAATACCTGGCCATATGCGTAAAGAGCGGGCTAAAGAGCATCGCTACCATTCCGATACGATTCCAGGAAAAGTTGATTGCGGCTATTCATCTGGCGGACAAAAGGTCCGGCGCCATCTCCTGCGATTTTGTGAGATTGCTTGAATCGTTCGCTCCGATAATCGGGGAATCAATCCTGCGCTTCGATCTGGAGGACACCGTTCGCCGGCATGAAGAGCAGTATCGAACGCTGGTCGAAAATCTCAGTGTCGGCGTCTATCGAAGTACGCTAGGACCCGAGGGTCGTTTTCTTTTTGCCAACGATGCCCTGGCGCGCATTCTCGGCATTGATTCCCGAGATAAATTGTCGCAGATGAAGGTTTCTGATTTTTATGAACCGCCTGAGGATCGTGAGAGGGTGATGGAGGAATTGAGCAGATCCGGCGTTCTCAAAGAAAAAGAAGTGAGCCTGAGAAGACCGGACGGGACTCATGTCTGGGTCGCCATCACCTCCAGCGCGCATCGCGATGCAGCAGGCGCCATCGACTGGGTGGATGGCATTGTCGAAGATATCACGGAGCGCATTCAGACGAGAGAGCTCATGCTGCGCACCCATGTCGAGGTGACCCGGCTCGTTGTGGAGCGGACGGCGGAAATCGAAGAGGCCAGATCGGAGAGCGAGAGGATCGGCAGGCAGTACGAGCTTGTGCTCAACTCGGCAGCCGAGGGAATTTTCGGACTCGATAAAAACGGGAACCACACCTTTGTCAATCCTGCCGCGGCCCGCATGTTGGGCTACAGCATTGAGGAGCTCATCGGCAGGCACAGCCATTCCACCTGGCATTACAAACACAGGGACGGGACTCCGTATCCAAAAGAGGAGTGTCTGATCTACAAGACCTTGAGTACCGGAGAGCCGTGCAACAGGAGGGACGAGGTCTTCTGGCGCAAGGATGGAAAGAAATTTCCCGTCGAATACACTGCGTCTCCGATAGTGGTGGGCGGGGAGATCGTCGGCAGCGTAGTGACGTTCTTCGACATCACGGAGCAGCGTCGTTCCGAGGAGGAACATCGCGCGATCATATATTCGGCCCTGGACGGCTTCTGGATGATCGACGGAAGAGGACGAATCTTGGAGGTCAACGATTCGTACTGCCGCATGACTGGATATTCGCGCGATGAGTTGATGAGGATGGAGATCAAGGACATCGAGGCCGTTGAAACCGCCGAGGAGATTGAAGAGCGCATAAACAGGATCGTGAAGGACGGCAGCGGACGATTCGAGGCAAGTCATCGCTGCAAGGACGGCCGCATCCTCGATGTGGAGGTGAGCGCCACATACCTGGATATCGACGGCGGAAGGTTCATCGCGTTTATCCGCGACAGCACGCAACGCAAACGGATGGAGGCTGAACGGCTCGTGGCGGCCAAGGAGAGCGAGCGTCAGGCCATGAAGACGGATTTCATGTCCATGATGTCGCATGAGCTGCGCACTCCGCTGACCCTTATCAAGGGATATGCGTCGCTGTTCGACAGCGAGTTGCGTCCGGGCCTTTCGGATCAGCAACAGGAGGCGATAACCAAGATCAAGATCCACGCGAAAAATCTGGATGCCCTCGTCAGCAGCATACTCGACTTTACACACCTGGCCTTCGGCGGGTCGATGACCTTCGAGAAAGAGCCCCTGGAAATCGTTCGAACCATCAGGGATGTTATTGAGGGCGTGCACGCGGAATGCCTGAAGAAGGAGATCAGATGCGAGGTCGTCCTGGCCGATCAATTGCCCGTTGTTTTTGCCGATGAAGCGATGCTCAAGAGGGCCTTTTTCAATATCTTCAGCAACGCGATCAAATTTTCTGCCAAGGGTGGGGCCATACGGCTGCAGACGGAGGTCAAGGGAGACAGGATAATCATCCGCGTTACAGATCATGGAGTCGGCATCGCTGGCGATCAGGTTGAGTGCATATTCGAGCGATTTTACCAGGTCGAGTCAGTCATGACGCGCGCCCATGGCGGCATCGGCATGGGGCTCGCGATCGCGCGCGAAATCGTGGAGGGCCACGGCGGCAGGATCTGGGCTGAGTCAGCAGGTCTCGGCAAGGGGACTACCTTCACGATTGAGCTGCCGATCGGCGGGTAGGCGTGATTTGCCGCTGCTGCGATTCAAAGAGGGATCTGCACGTGCGAAGGTGAGCAGCACCAAGTCGTCGACGCATTGA
>JBBAAC010000156.1:0-5852 GCA_041658465.1 bacterium
CGTTATCGGCTTGCGAGATGATGGGCTGGGGACACCGCTCTGTATGTGGCGAGGAGCACAACCTCGCCGCGGACTTGCGAGATGCCAGCCGCGGGTCGCCGCGTTCTCTGGCACGGTGTCGATTTGCTCTTGTCCGCCAGCAGGCCTCTTATCGTTCAGGACAAAAAAGAACCCCGGGGAGCAAATCGCTCGCCCGGGGCCCTGGGGGAGACCCTATTAACCCTCCATCTCAAGCAGGGGTCTTGCGCACCCTTCCCGCTATTCCCTTCACCGCCGCGATCAGACCCAGCATCAGGTAGAACATGCTGCTCGGTGCGGAACCTGCGCTGCTGCCGGCGATCGAGCAACCTTCACGTCCTGACGTTGCGCGATCCATGTTGCTCACGTTGAAGTAACCGCCCTGGGTCATTTCATCGTAGTCGCTGTTGCCGTCCATGTCCGAATCCGGGTTGCGCGGATCCGTCTCGAGGTAATGGCCGTCCTGAGCATCGATCTCACGGATACCGTTGCAGTTCATGTCCTCGCCGGTGCCGCTGGAGGCCACGAAACCGTCTGCAAGCCCGTCGCCGTCCGTATCCGCGCTGTTAGCGTTGGTCTCAGAGCCGTTGTCGTACTGACCATTGCGGTTCTGGTCCTCACCTTTGCTCTGGGCCTGCTGGCCGGTCGTGCGGTCGGTGATCATCATCGGGCCGTCCGGTATGCAGTCGCCGTCCGTATCGATGTTCGTGGGATCCGTCGGGTACCGAAGCTCCATTCCATCGGAGAGGCCGTCGGCGTCCGTATCGAATCCGGTCGCAGCGCGCGGATCCGTCTCGCCGAGGTTCGGCTCGTACACACCGTTGTGGTTCGTGTCCTCGTCGCCGTCTTTTACGCCGTCTCCATCGGAGTCGTAGTTAAACGGATCCGTACCGAGCTTTGTCTCCACGTCGTTGGTAAGATCGTCGCCGTCGGAGTCGATGCCCGCGCCCGTGTTGCCGTCCTCGCTGCCCACGCAGTTGAAGTCCGGATTGAGGCGGCAGCCCTTGAGTTCCTCGTTGTCCTTCTTGACGTCGCCGTCGGAATCCGGCAGGCACGGGTTGGAGTCGTAGTAGCCGATCGCCGTACCGTCGTACTCCTCGTTATCGTTCAGCTTGTCGCCGTCGGAATCCTTGGCGTTCGGGTTGGAGCCGGTCGGTATCCCGCCCTCGCTCCAGATCGTGGGATCGCTGATCAGCGCGACGAACGCCTGCTGATCGTCTATGATCACGTTCGCGAGTTCCATCTTATCCGAGAGGCCGTCGCCATCCGTGTCGGCCTTGCGCGGGTCGATGTCACGCTTCATGACCGCGATGCCACAGCCCTGTCCGGTCATGTCTGCGGCGAGGGTTATCTTGCCATCGCCGTCGCGGTCCTCGCTCTTGTCGTTAATGCCGTCGTCGTCCGTGTCGGCCTTGTTCGGGTTGGTCCTGAAGGGCCAGCCGTCGCGCGCCTCAGCGGTATCCGAGAGACCGTCTTCATCCGTATCTACCTTGAGGATGTCGCTCTCTGAGTCGAAGATGCCCTGCATGCCGGTCACGGGTGCATTGGTCTGGCCGTTCATGTCCTTGTCCTCGATGCAGTCGCGCACACCGTCGCCATCGCGATCCAGGAAGCATGCGAGGATCCTGGGCACCGAGCCCTGCGTGTAGACCATACGCGGGTCGCAGGAGTAGTTCGGCGTGCCTGAGGCCGTGAACTCATCCGACTGGCCGGTGGAAGGCGCTGAGAACGGGCAGACGTCTTCTTTTGCCTGGCCCTTCGCCATGCCGTCCAGGAGCTTGTCGCCGTCGGAGTCGGGATCGTACGGATTGAGGACGCTGGTCTGGGCTGTGCTGTTTCCGCACTCACCGTCAAATCTCTCCACGCAATCCGGAATGCCGTCGTTATCCATGTCGGAGCAGGTATCCAATATCTCTTCATAATCCGGCCGGGTCCAGGTGATGCCGGTATCAACATCGGTCTCCGTCTTTGTCTGCTCAAAGAGGTCCTTCACACCGTTGTCGTCTTCATCCTTGAGCGCCGGCGGATCCACGACCTCATCTTTGTCGTTATGCTTGAGCCACTTTGGCTCCTTGAACTTCACGTAGTTGAGCGTCTCATAGTCGATACACTTCGGGGTGCACTCGTTGGTCAGATACGCGTCGATCGGGCAGTGATCGTTCATCCACAACGGATTTTCCCTGGTGTTCTTAGTGTTATGCGGGCCTGCCTGGCAGGTCTGACCCACAAAACCGGGCAGTACCGTGGTCATGTAGTCCACCTGTGCGCAGCCCACGTCGGCGCCGTCGCACACGCAGTCATTATCTGTGTCCGGTGAACGCGCGTCGGTCTCGCCCATGCCTTTTTCGAACTCGCCGTTGAAGGCATTGTTGCCAGTAACGGTCTCGTTGACGCACGCAAGTATCCAGAGGTAAGTATCCTCGGCAGGCTGAGAGGGATCGAACATATTGTACGGGAGCGGCGGATTCATATAGGTCTGTGTATTGCCGCCTGCCCTGTAGATGCCCCACCTGATACCCCTGTTCTTGAGCTCCTCCGTATCGAGCCTATCGGTGCAGTCCACTTTATCCTTGGAGCCGGGGGCCGCCGGATAGGGTGTATAGCCGTCGCCGTTCGTATTGAACCTGTAATAGTAGGCCCGGATCCGAGGCTTGTCCGGATCAACGGCATTCTGGTCCGTGGTCCTGCGGAAGAGCCTGGAGCGATCCTCTGCTCCGTCTTCGATGCCGTCGTTATCCGAGTCGGTATCACGCACGTCAGGATCCAAGTCGGATGAGCCGCCAGCCAGATAATGCGCCGGGTCGTCCGTACTCCCTTTGATGACCAGAGCTGTGACATCTATGGGCGGAGTGCCTCCCGGGATATTGATATAGTCCGCCCACTTCAAGCCGTAATTGTCCTTGCCGTCCGGTATGCCGTCGTCATCTGAGTCTGTACGATACCAGCATGAAAGCGTGCCGGTACATGAGCAACTCGAGCGATCTCTATCGAAGACCCACTTGCCATTCGAGTCTTTCACCACGCGCATTTCCAGGAAATCGGGGATGCCGTCCAGGTCCGAGTCCTTTTTTGCGTCCGCAGGCGTCATTGCAAACTTGTACTTCTTATTGCACGCAGACTCGTCGTTGAACCCGATCATGCTGCCGTCGCCGCCGGAGTTGTTGCCGCCGCCGCCCTCGATATCAGGAGCAGTGCCTGCCTCGCAGTCGTTTCCGCCCGTAAATGATTTGTAATTGCTCGCGCGTCCCTCAAGCTGCCATCCCAGGCTGATCGGCACGAGTACGAACCTGCCGCCAGTCTGCAATTCCGGATTTTTGCTCTTGTCGACGATAAAGTCGAACGTGCCGGTCTCGGCATTGATTCCAAAGGCCGGGCTCTTTCCGACGACACCGACGAGCTTGTATTCGACGTCCTTGACCATGAATATGGCCAGGCGATCCACTGACTTCTCGGTCGCGCCGGAGCAGTTTACCGGCTTGAAACCCGCCTTGCCTTCGGCGTCGGTCTCGTCCACAAGACCGGAGGCACTCTTGAATATACCCTTAATCTCGTAGCGCGTCCCCGCCCCTCCCGACATATCTTCGATAGAGGTGATGAGGGGCACGACCGGTTTCGTCGATTTCAGTATGCCGCTGCGGCCGGAGACAGAGAGTTCGAGCAACGCCGTACCGGCCCCGTCCTTTATATCCGCAAAGTCGCCCATCATCTGGTCGATAGAGAGGAATTCATCTGGTATCCAGTCCACCAGGCCGTCATCGTCCACCTTCTCGCTCTGATTGTCTGTATCGCTGATAGCGCTGATCTTGTTGACCATGATCACGGCGTTGACGCCGTTTTCGCCGGAGTGATCGACTACGCCGTATTCGCTCGAGGACTGAACCTTGCTGTCCGGGAGGACGCGGTTGCCGGTCGCATTCTGATCGAAGAAGATGCCGTTCTTGCCGCCCATCACCGTCACGCCCTGGAGGGTGTTATTCGAACCGATGAAACAGACGCCGTTGTAATCAGCGCCCGATACGCCCGTAAGATTGAGGTTCTTCAACACGATGTTGCTGCCGGCAAGATAGAATACGCATTTCTGATCGGTCGGAGCGAACTTCGTGAGGTCGAGGGTCTTTGCCACGTCCTTGAAGGCCCTTATCGTGAGATCGCTCTTTGTGACGGTGATTTGGCCCCCCACCTGGATGTTGCTCGCGTTGACCTCGATGAGCCGACCGCACATGCCGAATTCCGGATGATTGGCATAGTAAACAGCGAGATCCAGCGTGATGCCAGTGTTATCGACGTCGTGGCCCCAGCGCGTGCTGTTGATTATGCAGTGGCTGTAGTCGTTCGGATCAACGCCCACAGGCACGCCTGCGAAGGCATCGGAGCAGAGACCGATTGCAAGGCAAAGCGCCATCGCAACACCCGCGATCCCCGTCATTCTCCGCAATGTTCTACTCATGGCAACCCTCCTGTATGAAAACATCTCTCATTGTCGGCCCCTCTCGGGGCCGTGAATACTCCCCTTTTTACTACGGCTTCGAGTCCTCTTTCTTTATGCAAGCACCCATCATGATATGCGCGCCCTCGCAGGTCTCCATCGGCGCAGACTGCTCGTTGTAGAACGGCAGGATGCCGACGAAGCCCAGGCCAAAGGTGTAGATGTTCATCGTTCCGACCTGGCTGAAATTGCCGAGCATGTGGTCCTTGTCCTTGGTCTGCATATAGTCGGCGAACGCGTTGAGACCGACATAGGGGCTGAACATCCAGCTGCCCTGTACACCAAACGTGAAACCGCTGCCGCTGAACGGGTTATCTTTTGTCTGGAAATTGCCATCGGAGTCGACCGATGTCGCGACCTGGTTGCCCTCGCCGCGCCAATACATTTTGCTGGCAGAGAGATAGCTGTAAGCGCCGTGGATACCCAGGAGCCAGCCCGGCCGCTCGACGTTGAGCTCAATTCCGACGCTCTTCGCATGCGAGTAGCCCTCTTTTGTCTGCAGGCCGTCGGCGTTTGTAACGGACTGGTTGTTATAGAGCCTGTAATCGAAATACGGCATGATGTGCAGGCGTGTAAGCTTTTCTATCCCGGGCGCGAAGGTCACGCCAATCTTGCCGGCAAAGCCGGGTATTCCAAGCTCGGCGGTCTGGGCATCCGGCACTTCATGAGAAACTCCCAGCGAGCCATAACCAAGCGTGAGATGCGCCTTGGCAACGCCGGCGATCAGAAACGGGGCTTTGTCAGCTTCGACCGCTCCGGTCGGAGCGATCGTGCCAGCCCCGGTTGCCGCGGTTGATGTTGCTGGTCCGCCAGGAGGGGTCTGTGGCGCGCCGCCGCCCTGCTTGGCCCAGGGGCCTTGGCCCTTTTTCGCGTCCTCCATGTTTTGATATTGTTCCGGAGTGACAAGCGCACTCGTGTAGACAGGGTCTGATGCTGAATAATTTGGGTTCGGATTGGTGACGTACTTATCGATACACTGATCTTTGGCGGATTTTGGGTTGCTGGCTTCTCCGGGTGGAGGGGAATCACATGCGGCCTCCACTGCCCTGAAGACATTTTTACACTCGTCGTTGCCACAATCGGAGACTTTGAAACCTGCGGAAATCATATGACCTCCTTGAAATATCCTTTTTTCCCCCGGGGCGGCCTTAGGGCACTCTTCCCCTTTTTCCTCCATATTCATTATCGGAGACCTTTGGGAAAAGTTGCGTAATATTTCTCAAGGAGCTGCACTTTTTTCAGGAAATCCGCTGGATCTAAATGAGGTTATAAAGGGAAAAAATCTTGGGCGCACGCCACAATGCAGCGGTGCAGGGCGTCATTTCCCCCTCCTTTATAAGCCTGCCGG
>JBBAAC010000157.1:0-5849 GCA_041658465.1 bacterium
CTTGATATCAAAGGGAAATCGAGTACTATCAGCATATGCGTAAAACCCGCGTGGCCGCAGCGCTCGCCCTCATCATATTCTGCTCCGGATGCTGGAATCCGTTCAGGAATCCTTTCAGCAACCCGTTCGGCGGAGGCGGCGATGACAAGCCGGATATCACTCCAAGCCGCGTAATTCAGCCCGCGAAGAAATTTGCGGTGGCAACCGGCGGCGTCATGTCCGGCCGCGACGAGCTCGTCATATTCGGCGTGAACGGCGAGCCTCGCGACTTCGGGTCGTCCGAACTCGTATGCACGCCGGAGAGCAACATCGTAGGGCTCACCCTGAGAAACGGGTATCTCACCCAGGCAGCCGGCAGCGGTGTCGCCATCGTAGCGTTAAAGCCTGGCGTGGTCGGCATCAAGTGCAAGCTCGACGGCACCGACATGGATGAGATCTACGAAGTGACCGTCCCGCCTCAGTCGCTCATACAGATCCTCGTGGCAGAGGCCAGCCAGCAGCTGGCAGAGGAGGCCGTGATCGACGAGGATGTCGGGGCCGATGTCGTGGCGCTCGACAGCGTTAGTCCCACGGCTACCGCGCTGGGCTCCGTCATCAGGAGGAGGATCGATCTCATAGACCGCGATGACAAGCCGGAACTCTTTGGGGCGGACCCCACGGACTACAACGAGAACCCGCCCGCATCGTATTATGATGCGGTGATCATGGCCAAGGACCAGTTCTCGCCGACCAACGAGACCGATCCGACCTACGAGACCTTCGTGGAGGCAAGTCAGCGCAGGCTGCTCACCGGAGAGATGCTTGTGGCCTACGACCAGGCGGTGATAACTGCCGCGGGCATATTCAACGGCGACGTCCTGGACAATACCGGCAATGCGTTTGCGTTCCTCTCTCCGACCCAGGACCAATGGAACGCGATAGCCCAGGCGTTCACGGTCGCTTCATTGGACATACCGGCGAATGCCGGCTTCACGGACGCATCGTTCCCGGATCTTGCGCCGATCCAGATACTGATCCAACCCGATGTGTGGAAATACGACGACGGAAGGCCGGCGTTCGTCTTCGCGCGCATCCGGCTCGACAACACCTTCGCGGTGGTAAACACGCCGTAAGCGCCCTCACCCCATCTTATCTAATCTGAGCGCCTGAGACCGATGTGCCGAATGAATCGTTGTCAGCCAAGCCCGTATGTTTCGCATTGTTGCCAGATTTAGATGAATAGACATACACAGCGCCCTTCTTGTTTTCAGCGCGTGCGCCTACCACAAAATCCGCCTTGCCATCGCCATCGATATCTCCGATCCCCGATATGCTGAAGCCAAAATGACCGCTTGCGACGGCACCCTGGTTAGTCATGGTACCGCCTGCTTTGTAGACATCTATGTTTCCGTTCGGCACGACGTAAGGAGCGCCGACAATTAAATCAGCCTTACCATCGCCATCCACATCCCCGACTATTGCCACTGCATGGCCAAAATCGCCGTCCTGCTGTGATCCGGAATGCTTGGTCCCATCTGTGAGAACAGTAGTAGAACTGAGCTTCTTGCCTTGAAACTCATACGCTGCCCCTGTTTCGTTTGTCTCATCCGGGGCGCCCACAACAATATCATCAACGCCATCGCCGTCTGTATCGCCGCCGCCCGCAACCGATAAACCGAAGCTGGAGTTCATTACTCCGGTTATCGCGACAAGCGCATCAGTGGTCTTGAGATTAGCATCTTTCAATATTTTGCTGCTGAATACATACGCCTTGCCTGCGATCGTGTTAGGCTTCCCAGGCGCCCCCACTATTATGTCTGGAACCTTGTCGTCATCCACATCCCCCGCGGCTGCTACTGATGAACCGAAATAACTGTTGGCCTCACCGAGAATAATCGCCTTTGCCACCGTATCCGCCATAATCCCGACATTCGGCCCGATCTTGAGAAAGTCCTTCCCGTTGAAAATATATACCCTGCCGATATTGGAGCTATAACTTGGAGAACCGACAATGATGTCATCGTATCCGTCATTGTCCAGATCGCCTGCCCCTGCCAAGGCCGCTCCAAAAGTTACGTGACCGACTGCCCATTGACCGATAATACCAGCATCTGCCTTGGATGTATCGACATCCCCCATAAGATTCTTGCCGCTGAAGCCATAGATGGCCCCTACACCAGGGTTCTGATATTTTTCTTGTGGCGCGCCTACCACGACGTCTGCATATCCATCTGCATCCAGGTCTCCAACGATCGCAACGCTTTGACCTAATTTGGCATTGGCCTGCGATCCCTTTATGGTCGCCATTATTTTCCCGCCGGAAAGCGTGTTGCCGCTGTACACATAGGCAGCGCCTTTGCTGTTATCCACTCCCGGGGCGCCCACCACAAAATCCGGCACGCCGTCGCCGTTCACATCGCCCAGTGTCATGGTGGTGAATGATTTGTCTACAGGCTCGATCGCGCCGCCGGTGTCGGAGAGCGCGTCCTTTGAAATCTGAAGGGCGTATTTGGTCTTCGGGACCAATTTCTTTTCTGGCTTGAAGACCATCGTCTTCTTGTCGGCCCACGTGATTGCGCCGGTCACCTTGTTGCTCTTGGGATCGAGCAGCGAGAATGCCTTCTCAACAGCCTGCGCGTTCATATCATCTGAGAACGTGGCCTTGATCGAAAGGACAAGCGGGCTATGCGGGTCATCCTGCACATCGGCCTCAGTGTTGTTGAGATATAAGAGCTTGAGCCCTACGGTGGGGACTGCAGCATTGGCCTCGACTGCGCCCGAGCTGCCCGCGGCTCCGCTCACGCCGCTCGTGCTGCCGCCGAAATTGATATTCAGATCAGCTGGCACCGAGCCATCGCCGCCCTTTGAATGACATCCCACAAATACGACAGAGACGAGGAGCAGGATCGCCGCAAGACATACCGCGCTGAGACGAGCGCTTATCCTTTTAAACATATCCACCTCCCGGCCGTGCCACCCCCGTGCCGGCCATAAATAACCACATTTATAAATAAGCAAACAGCGTGCCAGTATTCACTCTGAAATATCTGTTGTAAAACAATGCGTTAAATCTGTCATAAAAGCTGCCGCCCGCTCATATTGATAAAATCAGCATCCGCCGTCAAAAAATGGACAGTTGAGACAAGGGCACGTCTAAAAACCTGCTTGTAAGTTTGTTATTCCCGCGAAAGCGGGAATCCCATGTAATCTTTGGATTCCCGATTAAAGCATTCGGGAATGACGTCGAACGTGACACGCGAGTTTATTCACCGGCGCTCCGCGACATCGTCCGCAGCCACCCTCGGCGGCAGACCCAAGTCCGAGCCAACGCCCTCGATCAAGTCAGCGCCGAGAGGGAGCTGCGTCTTTCTGACATACCCTTCGAAGAGGGCGTTGTCGCATATCACGTTCACGAGCCGCGGGTTTCCGCGGGAGAGGGCGTTGATGGCCTCAAACGCGGCCGCAGAAAATATCTGCTGGCTCGTGCCCGCGTGGAAGAGCCGGAAGCGGACGTAATCGACGAGCACGTCAGGCGGGAAGTTCTTGAGCTGAAACCGGACCGCCATTCGCTGTTTGAGCGCGGGCTCGCCAGACAGGCATTTGTCGAGCTCGTTCATTCCGAACATCACTATCGAGAGCAGCTTTGCATCCGAAAGTTCCAGGTTAAGGAGCCCCCGCACCTCTTCGAGCACCTCCGGCTTTCGCAGCATGTGCGCCTCGTCGATGAGGATGGCCGCCTTGCGGCCGGATTCGGCGATGGAGTTGAGGCGATCGTAGAGCCTGCCAAGCAGTTCGACCTTGCTGCCGCTTGCATCCGCAACGCCGAGCTGCTGGGCGATGCGGCGCACCATCCACTCGCCCGTGACATCGGCATGGAGCACGACGATGAGCGCTGCCTCGTACTGCTCCTCGGGCAGGGCCTCGAGCAGCCTGCGCGCAAGGAGCGTCTTGCCGGTGCCCACGTCGCCCACCAGCACCGCGAGCCCGCGCATACCCTCGACCGCGTGCTTGAGGCGCATGAATGCCTGATCGTGCTGATCGTTGTGATAATAGAAGTTCGTCAGCGGCACGATCGAGAACGGCTCCTGCTGAAGGCCGTAATATTGAAGGTGGTCCATGGTTGTTCAACTCCTCCCTCCCCTTTGTAAGGGGAGGGTAAGGGAGGGGTAGCGGTTCTCCCCCTTTGTAAGGGGGAGTCAGAGGGGGTAGATCCTGATCTACCTCCCCCCGCCCCTCCCTGCCTGCCGGCAGGCAGGCTTACAAAGGAGGGGGATGAACAGTCACACAAACGAGATGCGCTTTTTCTTTTGTTCCTTTGTCTGCTCTTCCTTACGCCCTTCTTCCTTCGCCTCAGACTTAACCTTAGTCTCAACCTTCGCAGGAGGTTTTGAGGGCTCCCCTGTCTGTTTTTCACCCACAGCTAGATTCCCCTCTATGGCTGCGATCCTCTCTGCAATTACCGAATCCTCTGCGCCGGCAGCCAGGCATTCGCTATATGCTGCGAGCGACTTGGCAAGCTCCGCGCGCGACTCGTCCGCGAGCCCCATCCTGCTGTACGCGAACCCAAGCTCATACGAAGCGTCGGCCTTCTTGCGCAATGATATTAGCTCTGCAGCCGACGGCGCAGGCGTTTCAGAAATCGGTTGCGGCAACGCCTCCTCTTTCTGCGGCTTGGCTTCCGGGGGAGGCGCCTTGCTCGGGGCAGGCGTCTTTTCTTCGGCGGCCTGCTTTGCGGCTGCCGGCCGCTTTCCCGGAGGCCACGTCTCTTCCTCGGGGAGTTGTTCTCCCCTCTCCTCCGCCTCCTGCCTGCGCAGCTCCTCTTCCTCCAACTCCTTGCGCCGTACGAACGCCCGCTCCACGAGTTCTGCCATGGCGCCCGGCCTGAGCTCCTCTACCCGATCGGAGAGCCGCTCCTCCTCGTCCGGCAGCATGACCATTATCTGAAAATACGCCTCAAGCGCCGCATCGATGTTGCCCTGCTCGCGCTGCAACTCGGCCAACTGCATATACTTCACGCGCGCGCTCTCGTTCTGGTTCTGCGATAAATAGATTCCAGCCTGGAGCTGAAGCAACTCCGAGTCGCGCTCGACCATCTCGTGCCCCTGCTCGAGCCACTTGAGCGCCTTCTTGTGGTCGCCAACGGATGCATAGATGCCGATGAGCTTGCGCATCATTTCCGTATTAGCGGGCCTGTAGGCGAGTATCTTCTCGTAGAGGTCCGCGACCTTGCCCCTGTCTGCCTTGGATTCCTCCAGCTGCTTTGAATACTCCTCGTACTGGTCTATCGCCTCCTCGATGTTGCCCTCGCGCTGGCAGAGTTCAGCGAGCCTGATGCGCGCGGCCCCGTCCCTGGGGTTGAGTTTCACTATCCTGCGGCGGATATCCGCCACGCGCTCGTGCGTCCCCTTCATGTCGAGGGCCGAGGCGAGGATGTCGTACTGTCTCACCGCATCTGACGTGAGCCCCATCTTCTCGTAGAGACCGGCGAGTTCCTCGTTGACCTCGATCATCGCGGGGTTGAGTCGCAGGATATTCTTAAAGACCGTGACCGCCTTGAGGAAGAAACCCTCCGCGGTGTAGGCGTTCGCCACCTCGCGGTAGATGCGGATCGCCTCGTTGATCTGCTTACGCTTTGTGTATAACTCTGCGACGCGGAGCTTGATGCGCAGGTCGGAGGGATCTGCGAGCAGGAGCTTTTCGTATTCGCGGATGGCCTTGTCGAATTTGCCTTCTTCTATGAAGGCGCGCGCTAGTTCGAGGATTTTTTCCTTGTTGAGGATATTCATCGTGACTGCAGCTCTGCCATGCCCCGTTGCGCCGCCTCGTTGCCGGGGTCGTGCGCGAGTATCGAATTGTAAATCTCGCGCGCC
>JBBAAC010000158.1:0-5811 GCA_041658465.1 bacterium
ATCACCGTCTGCGCAAATTAAGATCATTACCTTATTCCTGAATATTTACGCACCTGCAGGTCGTCATATCGCAAGTTTTCTTTGGATCGGCACAGGGGAAGTTTTTTCCGCACTCCTCGCCAGGCTCCAGATAAATTTTATCGCACCCTACCTCATGGAGATCTGGCTTCCCGTGTTCTATCTCTTTATGGCACCTGCATTGCGACATATCGCAATGTGATGAACCAGCGCAGGGATGATTCACATCGCACTCCTCGCCGGGATCTATGTATCCGTTGCCGCATATCGAACATCTGCAGTCGGCGCACACGGTGCCTGGAAAGCAGTTCTGCAAGCCGGGCTCACCGCAGTTCTCGCCGGGATCTATCTGTCCATTGCCGCAAAGTTTCAGAGGCAAGTCTGTCCTGTACCGAACCGGCTCCTCGCCCTGTTTTTCTATAGGCGGTGCCGGATCAAACCCCTTCACACCAGTATAGCCCTTATCCAGATCACGCCGAATCTGAACCGGCCCCTTGTCCGGCTGGCCTGCCGACATCTCGGTCACTGCGGTATACCCCTTCTCAATCGCTATCGTATTGTTCATCGCATCGATAGCGGCGGAATTTCGAAACTCCAGCGAATACGCCGTCGTCTCCCGATTCTCTTTCTCCTTCAGCGCAAGCTTCGCAATCTCCTCGTACGACATTGTCAGCACGGACTTGGCCGCAAGTTCCTCTGCGTTATCCTTGATCTTGTAGATGCCCGCGCCAACATTGACCACTGCGCCAAAGTCAATGCCTGCCACCAGCTTCACGTCTGCCTCCGCAGCCGCCACCTGAAACGGCAGGGCCATCACCTTTAAATCGATTATCGGCTTGAACCCAGTGCGCAGGAGCGCGCTCGACTCGGAGATCAACATGCCCGCCGGCGCAAACGCCGCGAACTCCCTGCCCGCGTTCTCACGCGGAGTAACAAACAGGTCCTTTGCGGACTTCACTGAATCTGCAGTACCTATGATGATGAATTTCTGGTCGCTGGACTGCCATGCGAACCAGCCGTTGTTTGCAGGATAATAGCCGTTCTCGTCCGGGGCTACGTCCTTTATGATCTCGCGAATAGTTGGCGGGTCCTTGAGCTCATAGATAACCACAGCGTCCTTGCACCATCGCGCGATTTTCTGCGGGAAGTCCTTGTCCTTTGGAGGGGCCTCTACGCCGGCCACCCCGGGCACCGGCGTAGCCGGCGCCTGCCCCTCTGCACCCACCCTCAAATTACAGGCCGCGCATATGGAGACGAGCTTGTCGAAGAGCTCGGTGCGATCGTTTATGATGCCAGCGGGGTCCATGCCATTCTTCACCTTTGCGAAGATGTTCATGCCCGCTGCCTCGTCTATCTTTTTCATCGCATCAAAGTTGAATCGGTCCTTATCAACGATAATTATCCCGTCTGCCTTCTCCGGCAGATAGTTATAGCATCCGGGTACCAGCTTCTCGCCGGGAATCTCTGGCGTGCCGCAGATGACCCTATCGGGCCCCTTGACTATCTCGGACTCTCCGGCAGCGGGCGCCTCGCCCGGGATGAGCGCCTGGTCCACCATCGGAACGGCTTGCATGGCCTGTCCTGCCTCACTCGCCAGGGGCGCGGCCTCTTCCGCGGTCGGAGTCTCTCCAAACTGTATCGCCCCGCCTATGAACGGAGAGATCATGACAACTAAAAGCAACGCGAGTATCCGGGTCTTCATACTTCCCCCTTTCGATTTATACTCATGGCTCGATATATAGATTATAAGCAAATGATGTGCCACGCGATCGTTTCTTTATCTTATTGAAATCCTGACGAAATTATTTGCGCCCAACCGATCAAATTGATAATCAGCGGAAACAACGTCATTTTTTTGGCATAGCTACGTGTCATGAAGCGCGCGGCATCCCCCGTTCATCGCTCAGCAAACCGACACGGAGAGAAGTAGACTTATAAGGCTAACGGTGGAATTTTAGCCATCGCGGTCCCCATTGCTCGAAGCCAGCCGCGGGTCACCGCGTTCCATGGCACTAAACTCGCAGCAAGATTAGAGGAAACCATTATGGACTGGGATCGTGGAAAATTGAGCAGCGTTCCATGCAAGGGCGGGCTGATCCTTGCTGGAGACGATCGCATCGAGCGCTTTTGCGAAGATACGATGATGCGCGGCTCGCCGGATGCGGTGCTCGTAGCGCGCGACGAGCAGGAATGCCGCGAGGCCCTGATCTATTGCAATGCCGAGGAGATCCCGGTCACGTTCTGCGGGGCGCAGACGTCCATGACCGGCGCGTCCGTTGCGATGGACGGGCTTATCATCTCCACGGAGAAGCTGGGCGGCGTCATCGACATCGGGATGGAGGACGGTCAGCCGGTCGTAGTCGTCCGTTCCGGCACCATCGTCGCGGACCTGCAAAAGGCGGTGGCAGATGCCGGTTACTTCTATCCGGTGGCTCCGACCTCTCGCGACGAGTGCTCGATCGGCGGAAACATAAACACAAACGCCACTGGCGAGGACTCATACAAGTACGGGCCCGTGCGGCATTACGTGAAGCGGCTGGAGATCATGCTCTCTGAAGGATCTACCCGCCAGCTCGCGCGCGAGCCTGGCGAACGCCCATCCCGGGAGAGGAATCGCGCCGGGTATTTCATGGGCTGGCGCAACCCGATCGACCTCATCGTGGGCTCCGAAGGCACGCTCGCGTTTGTCTCGCAGATCGCGCTCAGTCTCCTGCCCCCGTGCGGGCCGTTCTTCGCAGCGCTCATCCCGTTGCCTTCCAACGATGCAGCGCTGAAATTCGTGATGCAGCTCGCGACCGGGAAGGCCGGCCTCTCGGCGCGCACGCTGGAGCTCGTAGACAGCGGAGCGCTGAAGCTCATGCGCACTGCGGCGGGATTCCCCAACCTGCCCGATGCGGCGGGCGCCCTGCTCTACGTCAAACAGGAATTCGGCGACGAAGCAGAGCGCGACGAGCTGCTGGGCCGCTGGTATGAGGCGGCCCTCCCCTTTGCCACGGCAGGGCTCGCGGACAATATCCTCATCGCGCAGACGCGCGAGGAGCAGGAAGGGTTCAGGCTCTGGCGCCACAGGATCCCCGAGGCGGCGAACGAGATCGGCCACGGCTTCTGGCCAAACGGCGGAGGCAAGGTAGGCAGCGACTGGTGGGTACCGATCGAGCGGATCGCCGAGATGATGGCGTTCTTCTATCGCGAGGCCCTGGCGACGGGTCTGCAGCACATGGGCTATGCGCACATAGGCGCCGGACATCCGCACACGAATATATTGGCGCCAGGACCAGAAGATAAACAGCGCGCGCTTGAAGTCCTGCGCAAGTGCTGCCGCAAGGCAGTCGAATTAGGGGGCGGCGTTGCGGGTGAGCACGGGATCGGCAAATTGCACACGGATCTGCTTTCGATCCAGCACGGCGCCGCGATCATCGATCAGATGAAGTCCTGGAAGCGCGAATACGATCCAAATTGGATACTCGGGCGAGGGACAATCTTTCCCGAAGCGTGACTGCAATATCGCCTGCCCGCCGGGAAGCGGGTTGAGCTCCTCGCCACATAAAGAGCGGCGTCCCCAGCCCACCATCTCGCAAGCCGATAACGAGTGTTAGTCAGATTATAAGGCTAACGGCATATCACCTGCCACCGCGGTCCCCATTGCTCGAAGCTGGACTGGGGACACCGCTCGTCATCCGCCATGATAGAACTTGCGTAGTGGCACCTTGTATCGGTGTCGACTCGTTCGCCTGCGATTGTGAAATCCAGATCCTGAAAATCACTGGTGCTGGCGCCCCATGATCGTCTGTTTCGGAACGCCGTCAGAGAGATCTTCAACCGATTACTGACGATCATCCATCTTGAGCGCCCTGGCCGGGAGTTATTTGTCGGGGTGTACATGTGGCCTCGCCAATGTTTGTCGGCTTCGGGTGGTGCCGGATAAACAATAGCAGCACATAGCAAGCGAAGACCCGCGGCAGGCTTCGAGCAATGGGGACCGCGTTGGCGGGAAATCGACCGTTAGCCGCAGAAACCGAGCCTTACTCCGTGTCGGCTTGCGAGATGCCAGCCGCGGGTCTCCGCGTGCTTTATGACATTGTGCTGACTGATAGGACCCGAAGCCGACACTTATTTGCGAGGCGACGATAGCGTACCTCGATACACACATTCCTGCCTGAGCGCTGAACATATGAATATTGGGGCTACCAATTGCGGACTGGGCCTACGTCGATGTGGACGAAGTTGGAGCCGGTATAGTCGCCCACGCCGCCGGCCTTGAGCGAGCGGGCATATGCGGTGAGCCGGGCCTTTGTTACACCCGGCAGCTGGATGTCCATCGCTAGACCCTGCATGTGGAGGCTGTTGTGCGCAACTCGACTCAGTTTCCGCTTTAGCGCAGCGTTGTACTCAGGGCTGCGATACCCGGAGACCACCATCGCCTTTCTTGCGCCGAAGTGATCCTGGATATTGTCCACGAGTTCGATGAGCTTGAGCGATATCGGAAACTCCTCGCCCTTTCCGTGGCAGCGTAGCGTATGGTCGATAGCGTCCAGGGCAGCATCCTCGTAAAGGCCGTCTGACGTGCGGTACATGATAGATACGGATTCGCCGGTAGATGGGTCGGCCACGACGAGGCTGCCGTCGCCCGTGTAACGGAAGGGTGACTCGCCGCCCACTGCTGCAGAGAGCTGCTTCGCGGGCGCGCGCCATAGAAGCACCGTTGCAACCGCCAATAATATGAATGCAGTCCTTGCCCTCATGTCGCCTCGTGGCTATTATCGACCAGCTCCCAGAAATGTTGCGCGAAAAGAGAGGGCTCAGCGATTATGTGCCTTTCAATAAAACGCCTTGAAATTATTGCTATTTTTCTACTGGCCGCACTTTATGGCGCCGTCGCGGCAGCAGCGCCTGCGGCCGGCCCGCCAAAGGGTAGCGGCAAAATCGCCGTATTCAACTACCACGAGAACGAGTATCGCGAGATCCAATATCGCGATGGCAGCAGGTACATCCCGGAAGGGCTCAAGGAAGTAGCGCAGATCATGCGCTCGCGCGGCGACGGCGCAACGCACGAAATGGACATCCGCCTCATCGAGCTGCTCTCGCAGATCCAGGGACACTTCAACGCAGAGACCATTGAGCTCATATCCGGATACCGCAGTCCTGCGTTCAACGAATCTCTCATTGACGCCGGTCGGGGCGCTGCGCGCGAGAGCCTGCACAAGCAGGGGCTCGCAACGGACATACATATCGACGATGTCGATGAGGAGGCCTTGTTCGATTACGTATCAAAGCTCGGTATGGGCGGAGTCGGCATTTACCCGCGCTACAATTTCGTGCATGTGGACGTGGGCTCGCCGCGCGCCTGGCGCGAGGCGCCGGCCAGGGAGCGGATGCTCGTGGGCACGCAGAACAATCCGAATCCAGCCTGGTCAGCGGTGACGGACAAGAACACATACAAGCCCGGCGATGAACTGGCTGCGGAGGTCACGAACAACGACTACGGCCCGCAGAAATTCGTGGCAAACGTCTGGATCGAGCGATTCCGCAAGGGCGAATGGAAGGAGCAGGTGCAGATTCAAAAGGGCAGCGGCTCCAAGTCTCTAAAATCGGGCGAGAAGACGGGCTGGTCATGGACGATCCCCGCAGACCAGCCGCTCGGCAAATACCGCCTCGTCATCTTCGCAAACAAGGACCTCTCAATCCCGCCGGTCTATTCGAACGAATTTTATGTGAGATAATCTGCACTCAGGGTAGCGCTATGGCCTGACGATCGTGAAGCGATGCTCGTCGATGACCTGGCCTTCGAGGTTT
>JBBAAC010000159.1:0-5790 GCA_041658465.1 bacterium
TTCTGGAGAAACTACAAGCGAAGGGCGCAGGCCTCTATAGGCGCGCCGATAGATCTCAAGACCTTCCTCGCCGAAAATGCGGGCGTTGCCGACGAGGAGCTGTCGCGCCGAATGCGGTCGCTTTTGCTCGCAGCACTCCGCGCACAGCGCCGCACGATCACCGGGCCCCCGATTCGGCCTCGCGCATGGTTCATCCAGGAGGTCATGGGCGACGAGGCGCTGGACAGGGCGATCTGCCGGCTCGCATCCGACACCGGCGAGCGCGCCGACGACCTGCGCGAGCTCGCGCTGCGCTACATACGCGAGATCGCGTCCGATCTCGATTATACTTATGCGGAACTGCTTGAGCGCGTGCTCGGCATGTCCCTCATCCGGCTGTTCGACTCGTTCGACATAGACGCGGACGGGCTCGCCCGCACAAAGGCGCTCTTCGAGAAGGGGCCTATCGTCTTTGTGCCCAACCACCGCAGCCACGTCGATTACCTGATCCTCTCTTACATACTGTATCACCACGGCATGACGATCCCTCACATCGCAGCCGGCGCGAACCTGAGCTTTTGGCCGCTGGGTCGCATCTTCAGGCGCTGCGGGGCGTTCTTCATACGCCGCTCCTTCCGCGACAACCCGCTCTATCGCGACGTGCTCACGACTTATCTCAAAGTGCTGCTCACGGAGGGACACTGCCAGGAGTTCTTCATCGAGGGAGGCCGCAGCCGTACGGGCAAGCTCAAGTATCCAAAGATGGGCATGCTCAGGATGCTCGTCGGCGCGTCCCACGACGCGGGTATAGGGAACTTGAAATTCGTGCCCGTCTCGATCACTTACGATCGCGTGATCGAACACAAGAGCTATGTCCGCGAGTCGGAGGGCGAGAAAAAAGAGGAGGAAAAAACCTCTCACCTCCTCGGCCTTACCAAATACATGCGCAGGCAGAAACAGCGCCTGGGCTCCATCTATGTCCGTTTCGGGGAACCTGTCGCGGCCTCGGAGGACGCCGCCAATCCCGAGCAGATAAAGGCGCTCGCGATGCGGATATGCCACGAGATCAACCGACGCACGGTTGCCACGCCCGCTGCCGTGGCCGCTGCTTCACTTCTATGCGTAGGTCGCGCCGGCATAACCGAGGCGGAGTTCCAGCGAAATGCTCAGGCGATTCTGGCGTGCCTGCGCTCAAAGGGCGTGGAGATCCCCGCAAAGCTGGCCGCGGACCCGCAGGGCGTGCTGCGTGAGGCGATTACAAAGCTCGCCGCGCAGAAGCTCGCCGTGGCGCGCGTCGACGCGATCGAGCCCTTCATAGCCGTGGACGAATCGCGGCGTGTCCCGCTCTCCTTCTTCCGCAATGTGATCGTGCATTACATGGTCATGAGCGGCCTCATCGCGCGGCTCATCATCTGGTACGGAAAGCAGGGACGCGAACCGACGATCGACGATCTCGCGCGCGACATCGTGGGACTCAAGCGCCTGCTCCATCATGAATTCAGATTCGCCACGCGCTCCGCTGTCCGTGATCACGTGACGCGCGCCGTAGATTTCCTGGCAAGCCAGGGTGCGCTCTCCTGCTCCGAAGGCGGCCGCGTATCGAGCATCCCATCCGGCGCCTGGGTGCTGGAGATATTCGGCGCGCAGGTAAGGCCGTTTATCGAGACGATGTGGGTCGCGGTGAGCTTTGCGCGGGCGAAGGTGACCTCTGTGCGCGAAGGGAAGGCGCTGATCGACGAGATGATGCGCGCGGGGCTGGACATGTACATGCTGGGCCGCGTGCGTTTTCGCGAGTCCGTGTCAAAGCAAGGGTTTGAGAATGCGCTCTACGCGCTCGTAGATTACGGTGTCCTGGTTGCCGGGCCTCAGAAACCGGGCACAAAGAGACAAAATACATATCTGCCATCGCAGGATCCGACCAACGCCCAGAACCTTAAAGTTGAGCTTGAAAGACTCCTCTGAACCCCCGGTATAAGACAACAATCCACTTTTTATTCACAATGTGGACAACTTCGATCGAATGCGCCACAAACAGGGCACCTTGTTCGAACGCATCAGTTTGTTGATTTATATGAATATTACCAGCCTAAAATATAGGCAGACAAGAAATTAAAGCTTATGAGGTATGGGAAGGGCTCGAATCTCGCACTTATCCACAGGCTTATCCATGCAGGCTGTGAAAAAGAGGCAGGGCTGAAGGGTTTCTTTAGGAAGAATGCTCGTGCTGCTCGTCGTCACGCCGATCTTCGCGCTCTCGGCCACGGTCGCCTTGGCCCTCGTCGCCATGATCCCGGCGCGTGTGCTGTGGGTCGGAGAGCTCCCTGATGCGCAAGGCCAGTCTGTCTTCGCCGAGCGCTGTGAAGACAGGCTGCGCCACGGCCGGGAACGTCAGCGTCAAAAGTCCTGCTTGCGCCGTCGCCTGGGCGATCATGAGCCCGTCGGAATCCACGGTGTGTGCGCCGTTCATGAAGAGCGAGCTCATCGCGACTGGCGCGCTGCTGAACCTATTCGGGGAGGCTGCAAACGGGTCGGCGTGCGCCTTGCGGGCAGCCATCGCGGCAAACAGCGCCGCGTGTGCGTGAATTCCGCGAACAAAGAAAGAAGAGATGGATAAGGGTAAACGCGACAGATAATTTTCTGTATCAGAAGAAGGCTGTGACTTGACCTGGCTGACACTGCCCTTTTGTGCCTGATCAAGACGATCGCCTCTCCCCGGTCCCATCAGGCCAAGCGCGACGAGCGCACACTCAATGAAGGGAACCGCTGTGCCGGCGCCGCTGTCAGCTCCCGCATTGTCTCTTGATGGCAGCGTGACAGAGTCTGTCACAGCGGCGGCCGTGCGTTCCGCGCGCGAAGAGGCTGCCGGATCAGCTGCAGCCTGATTATCACTTGAAAGCTGATTCGTGACCGCAGCCGGGACCAGCGTGGCGCCGGATCCATCTGAAGACTGTGATGCGAGTATAACTCCGCCAGGCTCTGCAGACGCAGGATTTACGGAGGAAGACGCCGCGTCTCCATTGACCGCAACGGATTGATCGGAAAGCGCGCTGTTCTCTTCTCTTGCCGAGTCGGGCGACTTGCACTTCTCCGCGACCTTGGACTTCACCTCGGGCATGCCCTGGGTATAGGGGTTAGAGGGCTTCGGGCTTGAGAAGGGCTTTGCCGACTGATTGAGCGCGCTCGTGTCGCTGTAAGAGGCCGGACCCTGCGAACTCCCGTAGAGATACTGATCGCTCCACGGCTTGTCGCTGGGAGGCCTGTCATCCGCAATGCGCTCGCCATCGTCTTCGCACAGGAGTTCGGATACGGGGCGCTCGTCCACCACGTTGCCGTCCCGGACGAGCTCCACGCGCTGACCGTCGGACGATAGCTTGCCAACGACGGCGCCTTCCGGATTGATGAAGACGACGGAACCGCTCTTATCGCATGCGGGATAGACCGGGAAACCCGTCTCACGTTCGAAATAGGCGACGATCTTCTCCGCCTGTCTCTCGATGTACGTGGACCCCGTCTCCGCGGCCGGCTTTACTGCGCTGATATTTTTCGGTTCATTGGCCATTTTGAAAATGGGGCACAGGGCCCTGAGGGCCCTCCCTCAATTGTATTATCGGTTGATGATGGGCCCTAGTTGCTTATTATTTTTGCTTTTTAAGTCATTGAAATACTTGACAGTCTTGGGGTGCGATGGTACGGCCGACCGAAAATTTTCAGGTATCGTCCAATGGCAGGACCCTTCGACTCGTTTCGCCCGCTTAGGGTAAACTCAGCAAAAAATTTTGTTGAAACATGTTTTCCGCCGGATTCTAGGTAAACAAATAGATAAATGAGGGCCAAGAATGACAGCATGGGACGCTGCTGAATTGTAACCAATCATCTGCAGCAGCTTGACAATAGAGAAGAATGCCTTAAGAAATATGAACTATGACGGATCAAGCAAAACAACGTATCCCATGGAATAAGGGACATACGAAACACACACATCTGAGCGTGCTTAAAATATCGAAGACGTTGGCATCGAAGCCAAAGAGTAATTTTGCCAATTGGCAGGAAAATCATAAGAAGACGTACGCCAATGTCGCCGCTGACGCCGATTTGGCGGAACTCTATGGCATAATTCTTGGCGATGGCCATATCGAGCGACTCGCACGCACGGAGAGGCTCATCATAAGCTGTAATGCCGATCATCATGAACAGATTCAACACGTATCGGATATCGTTGGGAGGGTCTTTCAGCGACAGCCGAAGATCAGAAGGAGGAAGAGCTGCCATTGCCATGATGTCTATCTCTATGAGAAATATATCAGCGACCGCCTCTCCTTCCCCACCGGTCGAAAAAGCGTCCACGATCTGAGGATCCCCGACTGGATCAAAAAGGAGGAGAACTACCTGCTGCGCTGTTTGAAAGGTCTCTTTGAAACGGATGGAAACTGGACTATTGACATAAATAACTATACTAATGTTATAAGTTTCCGCAATAATCTCCAAGGATTACTTGATGATGTCTTTGAGGCCCTCAAGAGACTTGGTTTTCATCCTCAAAGAAGAAGGCTGGATGTTCGACTGGCAAGGAAGCAAGAGGTGCTTGATTTCGTTGATAAGACGCGCTTTATGCGGCATTCAAATTCAGGGGTCATCCAACGGTAGGATGCATGGCTCTGGACCATGTCATCTAGGTTCGAATCCTAGCCCCTGAGCAGAGAAAGGCCCCTCGCCGTTGGAGGGGCCTTTCTTTGCTCAGAAGTTGTGGATGAGGACCGCCGTCCGCAGGACGGCTGGTTCCGACGCGCGCCCACCCATGCTTCGCATGGGTGGGCGCGCTAGTACCCGAAGCGCGCAGCGCGGAGGGTGGAATCCTAGCCCCTGAGCAAAAAAAAGGCTCCCATCTTTTCGGGGGTTTTGCCCTCGATGCCGTGCCGCGCACTCCTCAAGGTGTTGCCGTCAGGACGACCTGGTTCGCATCCTCATTGCCCTTGCTGTCTCGTGCCCGGATGAGAAAGTAATACGGATTCCCGGTTGTAAGGCCGCTGATGGTCTGTTCGTACGGATAGACAAACTCCATGGCTGCGCTGGGATCGTCGTTGTTCCACACTGTTGAATATCCTGTGCCGACGGAGGGCTCAAGGACAACGCGGGTCGCGGATGACAGCGACGGATCAGCTGTAAAATCGAAAGGCGCAGTCTGATAGTACAGGACATAGCTCACTTTATTCATGTCCAGGGCAACGTCCCAGGACAGCGTCACGCTTCCGTCGGCTGCCTTGACCGCATCCTGGACGCCCACCCGCGGGTTCGGAGGGGGGACCTCGTCGTAATCGTAATAGGCATTGAACGTGCTCGACCATTGCGGAGGCGTCGTGTCGGTCAGGTCTTCGTTGTTTTTGACAAAGGAGTTCACATAATTGACGTCTGCCGACGTGATGTAATGCCTGAAACCGACCTCCATCGCTTCCTGCAAATCCGTCATCAGCAGGTCATAGCCTTCCGTGACACCTCCGCCCGACAGCGTGCGGATGTCGATCCCGGGTTTGGGTCCATTGAAGCCATCCGCATACCCCAGAGAGAGCATCCTGAATCCATCCGGCCGGTTCGCCTCCGCCATCAGCTTGGGGACGACGTTGTATTTGTTGTCGAGAAAAAAAGGCGACACGAGAAGTTCATCATTGCCCCTGTAATAGCTTTCAAAGAAACCGAGATCGATGACGCCGCGGGCGGAGACTTCATAGTGAGGCCGGCGCGGATCGAAGAAGAAGAGGCCCCGGTTCTGAAGAATGACCTTCTCGGGATAATCAGCCCTCATCCTCCTGATGAAGT
>JBBAAC010000160.1:0-5787 GCA_041658465.1 bacterium
CTTCTCCCGGACCTCCGTCGACAGCCCATGCGCGGCTGCATAATCAAATCCATGCGGGATACTCACGCTCTCCAGCTCGCCAAGCCTTCGCACCAGTTCGTGTTCCGCCCTGATGTAGCCCGCGTATTTTATCTCGATCTCGGCGCGGGAGGCGGAATCGGATGCAACGCCGTCAAGCTGCGCCGGCGCAAACCTGCCCATCACAGACCCGATCGTGAGCTCGGGCCGCGCGACGAGCTCGGCGAGCGTCATCGGTTTTTTTAACGCGCTGCTGCCGAGCTCCGAGATCGCCGCGTTGGCCTCTGCGGTGGGCGCAACCACGGTCTGATTGAGTATCGCGACGGTCCTGGCCACCGCAGCCTCTCCTGCGCTGAATTTTTCCCAGCGATCTGCGCTGATGAGCCCGAGTTTTCTGCCAAGCGGTGTGAGCCGGAACGCCGCGTTGTCCTCGCGCAGGATGAGCCTGTGCTCCGCGCGGGAGGTGAACATGCGGTACGGCTCCTCCGTGCCCTTTGTCACCAGATCGTCGATGAGTATGCCGATGTATGCCTCATGCCTCTTGAGCACAACCGGCCCCTCGCCGCGAAGCGAGAGCGCCCCGTTGATGCCGGCCATGAGCCCCTGCGCCGCCGCCTCCTCGTAGCCCGACGTGCCGTTGACCTGTCCCGCGAGATAAAGCCCCTTCACGAGCTTCGTCTCGAGCGTCGCGTAGAGCTGGATCGGCTGCACGAAGTCATACTCCACCGCGTAGCCGGGTTGCACTATCCGCGCGCGCTCCAGGCCGGGAATGGTAGCCAGCATCTCCTGCTGCAGGTCCACGGGCAGCGACGTCGAGAGCCCGTTGATATAGACCCAATCCGTGTCGACGCCCTCCGGCTCCAGAAAGAGCTGGTGCCTCTCTTTGTCGGCAAACCGCACCACCTTGTCCTCGATCGACGGACAATACCTTGGACCGATCCCTTGAATCTTTCCCGAATAGAGCGGAGAGCGCGAAAGCCCCTCGCGGATGACCGCGTGCGTGCGCGCGTTTGTGTAGGTGATGTGGCACGGCAACTGCGGGAGTTGGTTTGCGATATCGTCGTCCGAGAATCTGGGCCTTGGGAGATCGCCATCCTGTCTCTCGCATCTCTCAAAATCGATCGAGCCGCGCGCGATGCGCGGGCAAGTGCCGGTCTTGAGCCTCCCGAGTTTGAAGCCGCTCCTGCACAGCGCCGCGGAGATTCCCTCCGTCGAATGATCGCCTATTCGTCCGCCGGAGCACGACTCCATGCCGAAGTGCAGAAGCCCGTTCATGAACGTCCCGGCGGATACGATCACGCGCCTGGCGTAAATCCGAGACACCCCTCCTTTGTAAGCCTGCCCGCCGGCCGGCAGGCGGGGAGGGGAAAGGGGAGGTAGATCAAGATCTACCCCCTCCATCTCCCCCTTACAAAGGGGGAGGGAACCATTTTCCGGCAAAGCAATTATTATTCCCTGGACGCACCCGTCGCTGATAAGGATATCTTGAACCTCTGCTTCGACAATCGTCAAGTTTTCCTGCATTTCGAGGACGCGCCGCATGTATTCGTGATACCGCCCGCGGTCGGACTGGCAGCGCGTGGCGCGCACCGCAGGCCCCTTGCTCATGTTGAGGCGCCTGTATTGTATGCCGGTCGCGTCCGCCGCGCGCCCCATCTCTCCGCCCAGCGTGTCGATCTCGCGCACGATGTGTCCCTTGGCGAGCCCGCCTATCGCTGGATTGCAGCTCATCGCGGCGATCGTATCCAGTCGTCCAGTAACGAGGCAGACACGCGCGCCCATGCGTGCCGCGGCGAGTGCTGCCTCGCAGCCCGCGTGCCCTGCGCCTATTATGAGGACGTCGTAGGTCATTTCTCCTCTAGTCCCCCTCCTTTGTAAGCCTGCCCGCCGGCCGGCAGGCGGGGAGGGGTTAGGGGAGGTAGATCAAGATCTACCCCTCCCTTACCCTCCCCTTACAAAGGGGCGGGTAAAAAATACATACAAAAAGGCCCCGGGTCTCCCCGGGGCCTTGGAATTCCTTTGCAACTGCGTGCTGGTTTAGAATGCCCCAAACATCAGGTACTGCAACACGCGTTCTTGCGGCCAGAAGGTGAGCGTGGGACACGTGTCTGCTGTGTGATACGAGGAATAGACGATCCTGCCGTTCGTGCCGATGTTCATTGAAGCTGTAAGCGGCCGGTTGTCCAGACCATCAAACACATTGCCTGCACCTGATGAAATCCAGATCGTCGGGCTCTGACCTGTGTGAGCCGAGGTCATGAGCGCCCATCCACCCAGAAAATCTCCAATTGGTATTGTGCCATCCGCATTGAGCGCACTGGCTACGGAGGTGTAGCCCGTGACTCCGCTGCAATCCGTTGTTGGATTGCCAGGGGCGGTGCCGGCGGCGTTCCCATTGACAGGCCTGGACGAGAGCCATGTCCTCATGGAAGCGTCGCTGATTGCTGCATTTACAGTAAGCCCGCCGGTTCCAACCTTGGCTGCTGCCAGTGCTCCCGGGACGGTAGCGTCATCAGGATCTCCATCATATCTCATGAACTGAGGAAATGCCTGCTCGATGTTGTCATACGCGCGGTCGGTCACATAGATCCTGCCGCCGGCGTCGACGTAGGCTTGCAGTGTTGCCTTATAGTCTATGGTGTTCTGGCCATAATCGCCACAGTTCAGGAAGATCACATCAAAGACCGGGACACCTCCGGTCACCAAGGACTTGGTGCCGTTTAGATAGGTTATCCAGTCATCGTATGGAACGGTAGTACCTTCGGACGGTGTGGCTTGACTTGTGCCGTTGATGATCGTGAGATTTGTCCCGGACTCCGAACCATACACGAACCAGCCGGTCGTTGAATCAACGCGGCCATAATCTCCATTTGTGGCGTCGCTGGTATTGTCATCAGCCAGCTTTGCCAGCACGTCTTCCATGCGATCCCACGAGCCCGTGACCACTGCCACCCTGGGCCAGGTCGTGGTGCCGCTGCCGAACTTGGTCACTTCTGAACCAAGCGCGCATGGATCTGCAGTACAATTCAGGGCCTGCACCATGCGCAACGTTCCGCGGACGAATACGATTTGTGTGGGATTCGTTGTAACGCCAGACGTGTCACAAGTGAATGTGCCGTTTGCTCCCGCACAGCAGGACACGAGGGCCTGATCCGCTGCAGGCGGGTCTTCGCACTCCGTGCCGTCGCCGGCCGTTACGACCTTATCAAAACTGCGGGTTGGCATGAACTTCTTGGATACGTCCGCGGTGACCGTTGTGCCCGGGAGATACACTGTTGTCCCCGGCACTGGATCTCCGTTTGCCGACAACGCGGTGCCTGTCACAGATTTTGCAGCATTGAGACCGCCAGTTCCTCCACCACCTCCACTGTCGCTACCTCCGCCGCACGCCACAAGCGTAAGCGACAGGGCTGCTGCGGCGATTACTGCTACTGTAAGAATCCTCTTCATGACTGCCCCCTTTCTGATTTATCTGATTTATAGGAAACGGGTAGCATAGGGGTGGCTCAAGGAAAAGAAAAAACTCTTCCCGAACTCATTCTCCCCCTTTGTAAGGGGGAGTTAGAGGGGGTAGATCAAGATCTACCCCTCCCTTACCCTCCCCTTACAAAGGGGAGGGGATAGAGTTTTTATTTCCCTATGCAGAATCTCGAAAATATCCGGTCCAGCAGCTCCTCGCTTTGGACCTCGCCCGTAATTGAACCGAGGGCGCCCTGCGCCGCGCGCAGGTGAGAGGCAACGCATTCCAGCGGCTCGAGCGATGAGAGCGCCTTCATACCCTTGCGCAGCGCTGCCAAAGATTCGTCGAGTACCGCCTTATGCCTGGCCGATGTGACTACCGCGCTCTCATCAAGCCCTGCGGATCCGTGGCCAACGACAAATTCCGCCAATCTCTCCCTCAACACCTCGATCCCTTCTCCTGTGATCGTTGAAATGGAGATCGGCGCTGACATTGCCGAAATTGAAGAAGCGGCGAGGGATTGCTTCGCTATCGCTCGCAATGACACCGGGGCGCGCGGGTCAAACATCTGAGGGAGGTCGGATTTGTTGATCACAAAAATTGAGGGCCTCGCTCGCACGAGTTCCATCACCAACTCATCCTCAACCCCTGAAGGGCGCGAGCCGTCGAATACCGCGAGCACAAGGTCCGCGCGCCCGACCTCCTCGCGCGCAAGGCCGATGCCCAACGCCTCCACCTCTGATCTGGCATCGCGCATGCCGGCCGTGTCGCGTAACCTGAACTCAATGCCATTTATCGAGACCTTCTCCTCGATCACGTCGCGGGTCGTGCCCGGTTCGTGGTGCACGATCGCGCGATCGCAGCCCGCGAGGCGATTGAGCACGCTCGACTTCCCGGCATTCGGCCTCCCCACGATGGCGACGATCGCGCCCTCGCTCTGCATGCGGCCGCTCGCGTGCGTCGATGCGAGCGCCTCGACCCTCTTGATCACTCCGCAGAGGCGATCCATCGCAACGCTGCCCTCGCCCTCTATTCCCTCCTCGGGGAAATCTATCGACGCCTCAACGCTCGCGCGCAGATCCATAAGCTCCGAGCCTGCGCCCTGCACCTCGCGCGAGAGCCGGCCCTCCAGCTGCATGGACGCCAGCCTGGCGCCGCGTTCGCTGGTTGCGTTTATGAGGTCGCATACCGCCTCTGCCTGGGCCAGGTCGAGCTTCCCGGCCATGAACGCGCGCCGCGTGAATTCTCCGGGCCCGGCGAGCCTGGCGCCAGCTGCGACGCATGCGCGAAGTATGCGCGAGAGCACTACCTGCGAGCCGTGGCAGGAGATCTCCGCCACGTCGTCGCCCGTGTATGTGTGCGGGGCAGGCATGAAGACGGCCATGACTTTATCGTGGAAGTCGTGAACCTTCTCAGAAATTCCCCTCCTTTGTAAGCCTGCCCGCCGGCCGGCAGGCGGGGAGGGAAAAGGGGGGGTAGATCTACCCCTCCCTGTCCCTCCCCTTACAAAGGGGAGGGAACTATCAAGCGAGAAATCGCCCAGGTAGAGCGTCCTTGGCCTGAACTCTGAGGGGTGAACACGGCCGCGCCAGGAGCAGCCGAGTATCTCCTTTGCCCTGGGACCGCTGATGCGCACTATGCCTATGCCTCCCGTTCCAGGCGGCGTGGCAATCGCGCAGATCGTATCTGTCGAAGACAGATGTCTCATAAGCCCTCACTTAGATTATTGACCGCATAACGCGCAAGGGTATTGTCATCTGGCAGAATCGCCAAATCGCTGAAAACCGGCAAATGGCCTGAAAAATCGGGCTTCTGAGGCTTGACGGGGCAGCGCTAATATGTATACTCCGCCGTCCTTTCAAGAAACCTGCGCCTCAGATGGCGTCAATAACATCCAGGAGGATTTTATGGCACTTCGCATAGGTATCAACGGCTTTGGCCGCATCGGCAGATTCGCCCTCCGCGAGATCGCAAGGGGCAGGGGGATGAAGTGCGTGGGCATCAACGACGTTATCACCGCAGATATCATGGCCCACCTCTTCAAGTACGACTCGGCCCACGGAAAATTCGAGGGAGAGGTCTCTGCCAAGGAAAACGCGCTCGTGGTCAACGGTCACGAGATCCCGGTCACCTGCGAGAAGGATCCGGCGGCGCTCCCCTGGGGCAAGATGGAGTGCGACATCGTCCTTGAGTGCACCGGCAAGTTCACCGACGCAGAGGCGGCCGGGGCGCACATCAGGGCGGGTGCAAAGAAGGTCATCATCTCCGCGCCGGCAAAGAGCAAGGAGACCCCGACGTTCGTATACGGC
>JBBAAC010000161.1:0-5777 GCA_041658465.1 bacterium
CACCTTGTTCTTAGTCGAGGCCTCGATTATTCGTTCAATCATGCTTGTGCCCGCTCATAGCCCCTGCGGCTGCTTTCAGCTGCGATTCTGAATCGATGAGAAAGAGCGCTGAGGTTGCAACGACTTCCCCGGCGGCAAGGCCAGATTCCACGACGTAGCTGTCCGCAAGTTCAGGGCCCAGGACGACGTCGCGCGGCATGAAATGTCCTCCCTCATGGACCATGAAGACGAGCTTCCTCATGCCGGAGTCGATGACAGCGGATTTAGGCACGAGAAGTTTTTCACCGAGATTTCTCTTTAGGAGAGCAGTGACGAACATGTTTGGTTTGAGTTTGCCCTGGGAGTTGTCCACCTCTATGCGGACTCGCGACGTGCGCGTCTGCTGGTCTAAGACCGGATCGATTGCACGGATTGTCCCTGAACCGACTGGCGAGCCGTCGGGCAGCACGATCATCGCTGCATCGCCGCTGTGGACTTGAGGCAGCTCGCGCTCGTACACGGCGGCATAAACCCACGCCGTCTTTCCAGGCAGCACGAGATTTACATCCGGCTTGCTTCGGCTTGAAAGTGCATCGATCTGATCTTTGCCCATGCCCATGAGCGTCAAGCGCTGCCTTGCTGCATCGACGATCTCTTTATCGCCAGCGCGACGGGCTTCGATATATTCCCGCTGCGCCACGGAGAGGTCGGGGTCGAATGCGACGCGTCCCGCGGCGCGAATCTCCGCAACAGCAGGCCCGGTTGCGACCTTTGCCGTCGTGACGCCGATGCGCTGCTGCCGCTCGCTGTCGATCTCAACCGCCGCGCGCGCTTCCTTGTCTTGTCCCTCTTTCGTCCCCTGCGGCTCCTCCTTCACGGGCACGAGCGTCATGCCGCAGATCGGGCAGGTGCCTGGTTTGTCGGATCTGTATTGCGGGTGCATGGGACAGGTATAGACTGTCTTCGCCTCATGCCCTTCGCCCCCGTGGCGATGACTGCAGGAGACGAACCCTGCCGCCGCTATGGCCGCTATGACTATGAGGACGACGACCGCGCTGATGATGCCCCGCTTCGTCGAAGCGTATCTGGCGTTCATTTTTCCTCCTCGTAGAGCGGCGTTCCGACCGCGCGCTCTAGATCTGCAAATGCCTGTGCGGAATCCGTCTTTGCGCGGACGTACATGAGCTGAGCATTTGACAGGCTCCGGATCGCGTCGACGATCCCCAGGAAATCCCCCTTCCCGGAACGATAGGCCTCCTGCGACGAGCTGAGCAGGAGCCTGGCGCGCGGGACGACCGTGCCGCCGTAAATGCGCGAGGTCTTCTCTGCAGCCATGAGGCGCGCGTGGGCCGTCTTCACTTCGGATTCGGTAGCGAGCTGGGCTGCATCCTTCTGGGATTGGGCGCTGGCCAGGAGGGCCTTCGACTCCCTCACGCCGAAGCGCTGCTTCGAGAGCGACCATAGCGGGACGGAGATCCCGGCGCGGCCGTACCATGCGTTGAGCTGGCCCGCGGGATTGTCCATATAGCCCAGGCGGAATACGAAGTCCGGGGCGTACTGAGACTTTGCGAGCGACAGCTTGGCCTCGTTCGATCTCACCTCGCTTCGCGCCTCGTCGATCTCAGGCCGAGCCTCCTTGGCCGCAGCGATGAGGTCGTCGAGCTTTTGGATGGCGGGCGTTTGAGGCGGCGATGCGAGGCGCACGGAAGGATCAAGCGGCTTTGCCATGAGCCTTGAGAGCTCCGCCATCGCCGTGACGCGGTCCTGCTCGATGAGGGTGAGCTTGCCTTCGATGTCGCCGGCCTCTACCGAGGCGCGGACCGGATCCGAGATAGGGGCCTCGAGAGAGGCATAGGACTCAATGGCCGAACCCTTGCCCTGCCTGAAGAGCGAGAGCGCCTCGCGCTCGATCCGCTCTTCCTCGCCAAGCCGCCACAGGTCAAAATATGCGCGTTTCACGCGGCGCGTAAGCTCCTGCTCCGCAGCGGTCCTTCGCGAGGCCGCCGCTTCGGCCGCGCGCTTCTCGGCCTTGTAACCGTACACGAGCTTCGTGGGAAACGGGATCTCCTGTTCGCCCATGTACTGTATCGTGCCCTGGCTCACGTCGGTCGTGTTGGTCGGCACGCCGATGAAATCCACCATGAATTTGGGATCTGGCGGTGTTGCCGCCTGCGGTGGGCGGGCATTGGCCGCGTCCAGCTCATGCCCGGCAGAGGCAAGCTCGGGATTCGCGTCCATCGCCATTTGGATGGCGTCATCGATCGTCAGGACATCGGAACATCTCGCCATCGGTGAGAGGAACAAGGCAAAAGACGCAACCAAGAATGCGAGCGTGTATTTTATTCCATTCGACATGTCAGGGCCCAACCCGCTAAATTTCATCATTATTTATAATTATTTTTTTGAAATTTGTCATTACAGATCGGACGCATCTCTCAAATGGCCTTCAGGGCGGATGCTACGTCAGACAGAAGGTCATCGGTATCCTCGATCCCCACCGAAAGGCGCACGAGGGAGTCGTCTATGCCGAGCCTCGCCCGGTATGCTGCGGGCATCGAGGCATGCGTCATCGACGACGGTTGGCAGACGAGCGACTCGACCCCGCCGAGGCTCTCAGCGAGACAGAATAATTTCAATTTCTTCATGAACCTTTTTGCCGCTCGCGGGTTGTCAAATCTGATCGAAATAATTCCGCCTGCGCCCTGCATCTGTCTGGAGGCGAGGTCGAACTGCGGGTGGGATTTCAAACCCGGATAGAGGACCTTCTCGATGTTGCGGGCCTTTTTCAAGAGTTTCGAAATCGCCGAGGCGTTTTTTTCATGTTGCGCCATTCTGATCGCGAGCGTCTTCACTCCCCTTGAGACCAGCCAGCAGTCGAAGGGAGACGGGTTGAGTCCCATCGCCTTGCGATAAAAATCGAACTGTTCCTTCTGCGCCGCGTCGTCGGTGATCAAGGCCCCGCCTATGACGTCGGAGTGGCCGCATATGTACTTTGTCGTGCTGTGGAGAACCGCGTCTGCGCCAAAGCCAAGGGGTTGCTGAAAACATGGGCTGGCAAAGGTGTTGTCGACGAGTACCTTGATATTCCGCGAATGGGCTATCTTGCATGCGCGAACGAGATCGACGATGTTCAGGAGAGGGTTCGTAGGCGTCTCGATGAGAAACCATTTTGTGTCGGGCCTTATGGCGTCGATCCAGCTCTTTATATCGGCGCTCCTGGCAAAGGAGCTCTGCACGCCATAATTAATGAACACGCTGTTGAGGAGGCGATATGTTCCCCCGTACAGGTCTTCGTTCGCCACGATGTGGCATTTGCCTATGGAGGCGAGCCAAGCGGTGAGCGCACCGACACCCGAGCTGAAGACCGTGGCATATCTCCCGTTCTCCAGGCTGGCCAGCGTCTCTTCAAGACGGGTGAACGTGGGATTGCCGGCGCGGGTATACTCGAACTCCGCGAACGGCTCGCCGGGATTTTTTTGCGCGAATGTCGCTGATTGAAAAAGCGGAGGAATCACGGCTCCGGTAATCGCTTCAGGCGGTTGCCCGACATGTATGCCCTTTGTTCCGATTTTCATCGCCATGTACGCACCATTATTCAATGAAGTTATTTTTTAACATCCACTCATCGGAATGACATTTGCTGAGATAATTGCGGCCGGTGTCTGGGAGCAGCACCACTATGTTTCCCGCAATATTTGTGCGTTCCGCATATTTGATGGCTGCTGCGAGGGCCGTACCCGACGAGCCTCCGGCCAGTATGCCCTCCTCTCTCGCCAGTCTCCTCGCCATGATGAAGGATTCTTGATCCGTAATAGTAATGTACTCGTCGACGACGGATTTATCGAACGTGGCTGGAAAGAAGTCTTCGCCGATTCCTTCCACGAGCCATTTTCCGCCGCTTCCGCCGGAAAG
The DNA here is from genome assembly GCA_041658465.1 of bacterium. Taxonomy (GTDB): domain Bacteria; phylum UBA10199; class UBA10199; order 2-02-FULL-44-16; family JAAZCA01; genus JAJZQH01. The sequence continues at coordinate 3,892 of JBBAAC010000161.1, forward strand.
AATCGAACCTGCGGGATCGGCCACGACAACCTTGATATCGGGATTGCGCTCCTTCAAATATTTTCCGCACCCGGAGATCGTGCCGCCCGTCCCTACCCCTGCTACAAAGGCGGATATCTCGCCCGCCGCGTCGTTCCAGATTTCAGGTCCCGTCGTGAGATAATGCGCCCTCGGGTTCTCGGGATTAGTAAACTGGCTCGGAATAAATGAATCTGGAATTTCTTCCGCCAGTCTCTTTGCGTAGACGTTATAATTTTCCGGGCTGTCCGGAGGGACGTCGGTACGCGTGATAATCACCTCGGCCCCGAACGCCTTCAACGTCGAAATCTTTTCCTCGCTCATCTTGTCTGGGACGACGAATATGCATTTATATCCCTTTGCCGCCGCCACTTGAGCCAGGCCGAGACCTGTGTTGCCGGCGGTGGCTTCGATGATGAAGGATCCGCTCCGAATCCTTCCTTCCTTTTCAGCCATATCTATCATCTTGAGCGCAATCCTGTCCTTGATGCTCCCGCCGGGATTCATCGCCTCGTTCTTGACTAGGAGCGCTGCGTGCAATTGCGCGCCGATCCGTTTCAGCCTGATCAAGGGGGTTCGACCTATGTCCTCTAAAATCGATTCGCATATCGGCATGGAAATTTTCCTCGTAAATGCGCTCTAGCAACAGTAGTCAACAAGGTCAATTGACTTAATCAACTAAATATATTACGCACCGCCTGAGGTCAAAAAAACAGAGGTTATATATGAAGATTTCAACAAAGGGCAGATACGGGCTGAGGGCGATGCTTGAGCTCGCCATTGGATTCGGCAACGGCCCGGTCATGGTAGAGACGATAGCCGCGAATCAGGGCATATCCGGGAAGTACATCCACAATCTGATGATGGGGCTGAAATCCGCCGGCCTTGTCCGAGCCATTCGCGGTCCGAAAGGCGGGTACGTCCTCTCGCGGCAGCCGTCCCGAATCACCGCGCTCGATGTCATCGAATCTCTGGAAGGGAAGATTTTATTGGCCGACTGCGTCGCAAATACAGGCAGCTGCGCAAGGGCCGAGAGGTGTGCTGCACAGGACGTGTGGAAAGATGCGGCCGCGGCAATGAAGAATGTCTTCTCAGGCGTTACGCTGGAAGAGCTGGCGACGAAGCAACAGAAAAAGCAGCCGATTCACGTCATGTATCACATCTGATGAACAGCGGAGCGATGTTCGATGCAAGATGCGCGCGGCATGATCCCGCATCGATCCGCGTCACCTGCTGATATACGGGTATGCCACGATCACCTTGAGGTCTTTGCGCTGCGCGAGCCTGAATGTGTCCCACGCGGCGATCTTGTAGACGACGTTGCCACCGCCGCGCTCCACGAATGAATAATATCCCAGCCCGCTCGGCTCCCTGCGTATCTGCTCGCCCAGGGCCCGAAGCTCAGGGAACCTCTCGTACATGGCATCCGTGAATAGGAATCGTCCGATCTGATTCGAGTCCTCGTCGTAGAAGATGAAGCCGTCGTCGCGCATGCACCAGAGCTGATAATCGCTCCTGAGGGGATCGAAAGAGAGCGCAGTCGGGATCGCTTTTTCCGCGATGTAGAGCACGGCGAGCGCGCCGACGGGAGATGAGCCGTGCTGTATGGGCGCAGCTATTGCAAAGGCGTGCGAGCCGTCCGGCATCGGAACGAGATCGTTAGTGCTGCTATCGCGATCCGTGAACCTTGAAGCCGGACCTCCTTTGAAGATGGCAGAAAATGCAGCCGTGACATCGCTCCGATCCGGATACACGGCTGCGACCTTTCCCTCCGTCGTTATCGTCGCGAGCGCCAATGCATCCGGGTCCGTGCCGGATAGATCCTTGAGGAGCGAAACCACCTTCTCGCCGCGCAGGGATTTTAGCGC
>JBBAAC010000162.1:0-5771 GCA_041658465.1 bacterium
GGCTTACAAAGGAGAGGGAATATTCCCTCCCCTTTGTAAGGGGAGGGTCAGGGTGGGGTAGACCCTGAACCTCACGCCAGTCACTAGTCACCAGTCACGCTGTTAAAGCCTTCCTTATCGCAGCCAGTTGCGTCTCCAACTGCGCATCGATCGTGCCGACTTCAGTTTCAACGACGCAGCCGCCCTTGCTGATGGATTCGTCCTCGCGGAATGAAAGCCTGCGCGTGCGGTCGATGAGGTCGCGGAACTCGTGATCTCCCTCCATGATCATGCGGAAGTCCTCCGGGTTCAGCTTCACCACGATCCTGTCGCCGAGCGCGCTCTCGAGCGCCTGATGCACCACGCTGCGAGTCATCCCGGGATTCTCGGCGACGATTTTTCCAATCACCTTCTCGGCGATAGAGAGGACGAGCTCGATGATGTCCGGCTCAGCCCTCTGATAAAATTCCTCGCGCAGCCGCTCCACGTGCATGAGTTTTTCCGTGACCTGCCCGAGCCCCTTCGATTCTCCGGATGCATAGCCCTGCTTAATGGCCTCCTGCTTCTTGATCTCACCATCTGCCAGCACCTGCCTGGCCTCTTCGCGGATCCGGGAGGCCTCCGCCTCCGCCTCATCCAGTATGCGGCGCGCCTCGTGGCTCGCATCCGTCACGCGGCGATGCACGATTCCGCCGGAATCGGGGAGAATGCCCACGTCGCGGCGCGGCTGAGCCGCGCCTTCCGGCTTTGCCTCGTCCTCGCGCTTTTTTATTACTCCGCCCTTGAGAATCTTGCCAGTCATAACACTCCTTAGTGACTGGTGAATGGTGACTAGTGACTGGCGTGAATGACTTGATCTACCTCCCCTAGCCCCTCCTTACAAAGGAGGGGAATATTCCCTCCCCTTTGTAAGGGGAGGGTCAGGGTGGGGTAGATATTGCGTGCAACCGCCAGTCACCAGTCACTATTCACAACTGGTATTATATCTTTGTTCTTCATCGGTGCCAATTATTCCATTTGTTTCATAGTCGCGGTCTCCTCGTCGGGCTGCTGCTCTGGCTCCGCATCGTGGCCCTGCCCGAAGCTGCGCCACTGAGGGCTTATCCTGCCCTCTTGAGCCAACCCGCCCACGATATCCTCGATCATCTTCCTGCGCTCCGCGGCTATAGGCTCGCTGGTCCGGAGCTTTCGCTCGTCCACGAAGCGCTTGAGCAGATAGCCGTCCGCGGGCGGCAGCTTCTGCTGGATGAGGCGTATGAGACGCTCGTCAGCGACGCCCGCGGATGACGCGAGCGCCGCAAGTCCGACCGATGCGAGCATCCGCTCGGAGCCCTCGTGCCTGCCCTCGATCTCCAACAGGTTCATCCTGGCCTGGCGATAGAGGTCGGTCGAGATCCTTGGCAGCTCCTTGATGCGTCGCTGCAGCCGCTTCGCGTCCCGAAGCTCCAGGCGGTTATAGATCATGTGCAGCGTCTTGGCCGACATTCCAGAGAGCGCGATAGCAAGCTCCATGAGCCCGGTCTCACGTATCAGCTCCGTAAGCTCGTCGCCCTTGAGGAAATAGAGGTGCTCAAAGCCGTACGACGCAACCGAACGCGAGATTCGCATGGGGAGGAAGTGGCTCTCAAAGCGCCGGCGGATGAGATCGAGCACGGGACGCGACACGGCGAACGACTCCACCATGTTCGGTATTCGCTCGCGCAGCATCGGCGGGAGGTGCTCCAGCAGATATCTCACGTGCTTCGAAGGGAGCGAACGGAGTATGAGCCCCACAACCCTGGGCGGCTCGCCGCGGAGGTATTCGAGTATCCATGCAGGGTGCACCTCGGCAATCGAGCTGAAGCGTTCGGACGCCACCATCTGGCGGATGAGCTGCTCCATTGCCAGATCCCGCTCGGGCTCTGCTGCGAACTGATCGAAGAGCGGCCCGCAGGCAGCGCGATCCGAATCAGACATAAATTCCAAAAGTTCGGCTGCCAAATCACCGCGTCTGCGCACGGTCATGGCTGCGACGACCTTCTGGCGGATGTTGGAATGAGAATCCATTGTCCTCTTATCTCCCTCCCCTTTGTAAGGGGAGGGAAGGGAGGGGTAGCGGGTAGATCATGATCTACCTCCCCCTACCCCCTCCTTACAAAGGAGGGGGATACAAAAAAAGGGATGCGTCGCATCCCCCTTCTATTTCACCCCGGGAGCGCGCCATCTTCCTGCCTATTATAACGCGCCTCTTAAAATATACAAGACAACCTGTCCCAACAATCGAACTCAAAGGTTATCACACAAGATGTTCCTTTGAGCTTTGAGCTTTGAGCTTTGAGCTTTGAGCTTTGAGCTTTGAGCTTTGAGTTTTGAGCTTTGAGCCTTGAGCCTTGAGCTTTGAGCCTTGAGCTTTGAGCCTTGAGCTTTACTGCACCTGTGTATTGAGCACCGACTTCACTGAGGAGACGCCCTGTTCTGCCACCTTGACCGTGAGCTCAGTCATCTGGGCAAAGTGGAAGACATGGGCCTGTATCACCAGCAATTCCTGGTTCGAGAATTTCTTGCCGCTATAAAGGATATGGTTGACCAGCGAATCCATCTGCATCTGGCCCTTGTTCACCTCTCCCAGCATATCCAGGGCCTTCTCACCGGCCTGGGGCTGCCCGATCTGCGTCACCTGTTCGGTGGGCGTGAACGATACGCCCTCGCCGCCCATGCTCACCATCTGCGACGTTGGCGTGATGTCCTGATTGCCGGCCAGACCCATATCGGCAGCGAAGTTCGCGCCGCTGTCCATCTTGCCCAAGATCTCTTTGAAACTGCCGCCGCCCTCTCCCTGCTGAGCGGTTTTGGCAATGCCCTCGGAGTTGCCCACTGCCTTACCGAGGGCACTTGAATTGAGCTGGCTGACTACTGCTTCGATAGCCATATTATTCCTCTTCGCCCCCTTCATTGCCCGGCTTGTTCATAGCGCGATTGCGGATCCGCTTGAAGAGCAGCGAGAGCGCCCGCGCGTGAAGTCTCGAGGTCCACGACTTTGAGAGGCCGAGCTTTTCGCCAACCTCTTCGAGTGTCCTATTCTGGAAGTAGTACATCATTATCAGTTGCTTCTCCTTTTCAGGGAGCGTGCCTATCGCATCGCGCATGTGGCGCCGGACCTGCAGAAACTCCGTGCGCTGCTCGATGCTCGCGGTGTTCGTGTCCTCGACGTCCAGATCCTCGTTCGCATCGAGTGAGATGATGTAGATCGAAGCCAGGCTGTTGACCGTCTCGGCGACCGAGTTCTCTTCAACGTCATGGGTCGAACGCGGGACCGGAGTTGCTGCTGAATTGAGCGAGCGATTCTGCAGGTATTCGTTGGCCGCCTCTTCGAACTTGATCTTTGCGTAGAGCGTGCGCGGCAGCCATCCGCTGCGGCGAAGGCCGTCGTAGATGGCGCCCTTGATACGGTAATAGGCGAACGTACGGAAATCGACTTCCTGGCAGTCGTCATAGCGCTTTGCGGCCTCGAGCAGCCCGAGGCGCGCGTTGCAGAGCACCTCTTCATAATCGACTGCGGACGAGAGGCTCTGGCAGACACGGCTGGCGATGGACGCGGCATACGGCATGTACTGACTGATGAGATCGTCGCGCGTCTTGAGCGCATCGACCTCTTTTTTAGTGAGCTGCGTGCCATCTGCCGACCTCTTTTTGGCGCCCTCTGCCGCTCGCTTGGCCTCTTCCCTTGCCTTTTCACGGGCAACGGATTCGAGCTCTTTGCGCGCTGGCTTCTTGGCATCTTTAAACGCTATCTTCGCCATTACTCCCCCCTTCACGCAGATACATCCCGCAGGATATGAATGCAGAAATCATGCCATCCCCCGGCCGCGTCGCCTTCGAGTTAATATCTTGTTTTTTATGAGTATTTTTTAGGACCGAAATTCTAACCTGCGGAGAAAAGGCATCTTTTTCAGGATATCTGGGGGGTAAAATCCCCAAAAAAACTGGATTTAGAATCAACCTACAGGAGGGGTAAGGCCAAGGTCCATCATCTCTCTGAATATGCCGGCGATCGCCTTGCCGGCGTCCTCGCCAAGACCGCCCAACTCTGCGGTCAGCCCCTTGCTGCAGCTCTCAAGCGCTCCCTCGATCTTCTCGCGCATCTCCGGGGAGACGGCGCCGTTATCGTAGCCCCTTCTCGCCAAAAGGGAATTTGTGCGCCAGGCAGGGGCCTCGGAACGGCCGGAGGAGACCTCAAAGCTGGAACCTGATTCGGATTTACCTTCGGAGAGGACCTCGGCCCTTAACTCAGCAGGAATAACCGGCTTGAGCCCAACCCCCTGAACCTTCCCTGCTGAGAACATAAACCCTCCGCACTTAGATTTGCTGAGACATCGCGCTCATCGAGGTACCGCGCGCATCCAGCACCTTCATGACCTGCTGATCCCTCGCCGAAAGGTCGTAGGAAGCAGGCTGCACCGGCATCCCGTCGATCTCAACCCCTGGGAAAGCCGCTGCCTGCGGCCTCTCCTTCTGTACCTTCTCGGCCGCGCGCTGATACGACTTTACCTGCATCTGGTCGCCGATCGTTCCGAGGCCGTACATCCCTGCCGCGCCGATGGCCGCGGGCGGGAATATGAAAGAGAGCGGCGCGGCGACAGCGCCCAGGATCTTGCCAAGCCCTGAGAGGAAGCGCCCAAACCCGCCAGGCCGCTTCTGCTCGCGCACCAGGGGGTCCTGCCCCTGGACCATGCGCATCTCGTATCTCACCATATCCGGCTGAATCGTATTCAGTGCCACAGCTCACCTCCAGATAAAGCCCTTTTCATAGGTATTATCGGATGGGCACATACCCAAAGTTGCTTTTGGCTGATAAATTCCTCCCCTTTGTAAGGGGAGGATAGGAGGGGTAGATCTACCTCCCCTAGCCCCTCCTTACAAAGGAGGGGAGGAAAGATAATTAAAACTCATCCTGCGGGGGGCCTTGGCCGAGCTGGGGAGGACCATCATCCATGATATGCCCCTCTAAGGCCTCATGGTGTCCCGCAGAACCCTTTAGAGCTGCCAGGGTGCGACGCATGCGGCTGCCCTGGACGATTACTATAATGAGGGTCGAGGAGAGCACTATAAGCAATACAAAGAATATGAGCATGTAGATCTTCAGCCGATCCTTGGACTCCGCATCCAGCTTAAGGCCTATGAGCTCGTACTGCACCGCGGGCGGCGGGCCCATCTCAGGCTGTTGGCCCATCTGGGGCATCTGCGAAGGAAGCGTCTGCACGTCTCCAGGTCGCAGCGATTTTTCCTCCAGAGGCAGATAGCTTATCACCACCGTCACATCGCGCGGATTCATGCCCTCAACGGCGTTTGAGACGAATTGCTGGATCTTCGCCTCTGTCATGAAGGAAGTGCCGGCAGCCTCGGGCTTCACGCGCACCACCACCGAGGCGGTGGGTCTCTGCTCATGCTGGGCCTCCGCCCCCTGAAACTCTTCCTTTGTGGGAACATTGAGCACCACATCCGCATCCACGACCTGCGGTATGCGCCTGAGCGAATTGATTATCTCGCCCTTGAGGGCCAGGATATAGCGCGCCTTCTGCTCATCAGGCGTAGGGATGAGGCCTTTTTCCTTATAAACGCCCGTGAGGCCGAGCTCCTTTCGGCGCGGCAGGTTGTGCGAAAGCAGGAGGGAGCGGGCCTTCACCATGTCGGCCTCTTTGACCTCGATGCTGTAGGTTGTTTCGTTCTGGCGGACCTCCTTCTTCTTGGTCGGCTTGATTCCGTTCTCGGAGAGGAGGACCAGAATCTCGTTTGCATCCTCTTCCGAGAGGTTT
>JBBAAC010000163.1:0-5642 GCA_041658465.1 bacterium
TCCTCGGTGTGCTCATAGCCAGTGGTCAGGGCATGCCAGTCCGCGATGAAGTAGTAGCAGTCGTACTCGTCCTGAAGGCCCACCCAGTTGCGCAGCGCGCCGAAATAATTGCCCCAGTGGAGCTTGCCAGTGGGCCTGTTGCCGGAGAGGATGCGTTTTCTTCTAGTCATCGAGTCCCCTGAAAGCTCACGCGGGTAGGAGATAGCCGGCGATGAGGAGCACCGGAAACAAGATGTACCTTAACAATCCGGTGGCGAACATTACAAGCAAAATCAAAAATCCGTACCTGCTGAAATTGTCGAACGACTCCAGACTCGAGGCCGGTATGAGCCCCCGGATCACCGTTCCTCCATCGAGCGGCGGCAGCGGCAGCAGGTTGAAAAACGCGAGCACCAGATTGAGCACTACCCCGGTCTCGAATATGGAATAAAGCGCCCCGAGCGCCGTTGCTGACCATGAACCGGGCATTACACTCCCGGTCGGGATGCCGGATATAACTTTCACAAACCCGTGGGCCAGGCCAGCAAAGCAGAGCGCCAGGGAGATGTTGCTGATCGGCCCCGCCGCCGCCACCCACAGCGAGCTGCGGCGGATCTCTCCCCTCAACCGGTACGGATTCACGGGGACGGGCTTGCCCCAGCCTATGATCGGCGCGCCGGTGAGGATTCCGAAGACCGGCAGCAGAAAGGTGCCAACGAGGTCCATGTGCGGGAACGGCGAGAGCGAGACCCGGCCCAGAAGCCTCGCGGTCGAGTCCCCGAACTTGTCGGCCACGTACGCGTGGGCAGACTCATGAAAGGAGAGCGAAAAGAGGAAGAGCGGATAGAAGAGTACGAGCTCCATCAGTCGATTTTGCATGCGGCGGCCAGTATCTGAAAAGCTCAATAAGGTCAATGATTTCTGGTTTACGCCCTGGGGTGGAACTTCTTGTACATCTGACTGATATGCGCGCGGGAGACGTGGGTGTAGATTTCGGTCGTTGCGACATCGGCGTGGCCGAGCATCGTCTGCACAATGCGCAGGTCAGCGCCGCGCTCGATCAGGTGGGTTGCGAAAGAATGCCTCAGCATATGAGGGGTGACGTTGATCGCGATGCCCGCGCCCTTCGCGTACTCCTTGATGATCTCCCAGAGCCGCTGGCGGCAGATCCCCCTGCCCTGCTGCGACAGGAAGAGTCGGTCGCAGATCCGTTTGCCGGCGAGCTTCGGCCGCGACTCTTCGAGATATTGCGTGAGCGCGTCTATCGCGACCTGCCCCATCGGCACCACGCGCTCCTTTGACCCCTTGCCCATCGGCAGTACATAGCCCTGCTGCAGATTTATCCTGTCAGTCGTGAGCCCGCTCATCTCGGAGATTCGAAGCCCGGACGCATAGAAGAGCTGCAGGATCGCGTGGTCCCGGATGCCGTGCACTGTGCGGCGATCAGGGGCTGCGAGCAGCGCGTCCATCTGCTCCAGCGTGAGGAAGTGCGGGAGTTTTTTCCAGCGCGCGGGGAACTCGATCTGCGCCGTGGGGTCTGACTTGATCTCGCGCTCACGAAGCATGTGCACGAAGAGCCCGCGGACGGCAACGAGATAGCGCGTGACGCTCCGCGAGGTCAGCTTCTCGCCGTGGAGAGCTACGAGAAACGCGAGCACGTTGGGCTGGGTCACGCTGTCGAGGTCAGGGATCCCAAGGCTCTTCAGGTGCCCTGCGAATCGCCGCAGGTCGTGTCCGTAGGCCTCGAGCGTATTGCGCGACAGCTGTTTCTCCACGCGCAGATGCGTGAGATACCGGTCTATGCCGTGGTCGATTTGCATTCGAATGGTCCCTTGCTTCTTGGGTAAGATTAAATTATGAACCCGCGCATGTCCAGAATCAAAGGTATAAGGGACGGCCTTATTTTCCTCGTCCGCGGGTTCACGTTCCTCGCAGCCCGGCCAAGGCTCTGGCCGTGGGCCATCCTCCCGACGATCGTGAATCTCATCCTGCTCGGCGTGATGCTTGGGATCTTTATCCATTATTACAGCGGGCTCTATTCATGGCTCGCATCGCACCTGGGCATCGGCGAGATCGCGAACGCTGCGGCGTGGTGGCAACACCTGCTGAATTGGCTCCTCGCGGCCGCGGGGATAATTCTCAAGGCGCTGATCGTGCTGCTCACCCTCATCATGTTGATGCTCGTCACCTACGGGCTGTCGTTCATAGTGGCAGGGCCGTTCAACGACGCGCTCTCGGAGCGGGTCGAGACCGCGGTCACAGGTAAGGAGCCGCCGCCGTTTACGCTGAGAAAATTCATAAGCGATCTCTGGCGCACGATCCGCGTGGAATCGATAAAGGCCGCGATCCTGATCGCCATCCCGTTCGTCCTCTTCGTAGTGAGCTTCATACCGTTTGTGGGCAGCATCGTCTACATCGCGCTCACGTTCCTCTTCGGTGCGTGGGATCTGGGTTTCTCATATTCGGACATCCCGTTCGGCCGCCGCGCGGCGCCTTTTCGAGAGCGCTTGGCATTTGCAAAGCGACACCGCTGGACGCTCATGGGCCTGGGCGCCGGGTTTGTGGTCCCGTTCTTCTCGCTGATATTTGCGGCGCCGATGGTCGTGGGGGGCACGCTGCTTTTCGTGGATAAGACCGAATTGAGGAACAACGATTAGTAACGAGGACGTTGGAATGAATGGATCTGATGATCGAGTCTTTCTCTATCCTGCCAAAGCCCTGCCGTTCGACGCTGAAAAGCTCATCGTGGAGGTAGGTCCTGGCCGCGGCGATTTTCTCTTTCACCTGGCGGAGAGCCATAAGTACGCCACTATCGTAGGGATCGAAATCAAGGCCAAGCGCGTGGACAAGCTCATAAGAAGGATCGAGCGCCGCAGGCTTGTCAACGTCGCGATCATACAGGACGACGCGCGCGAGGCGCTCCCGAGTTTTTTTGCGGATACAACCGTGGACGAGATACACATCCAGTTTCCAGATCCATGGCCCAAGCGAAGGCACGAAAAACATCGGCCAATCAGCGAGGGCCTCATCGCCTCGTGTGTGCGCGCGCTCAAGCCCGGCGGGGAGCTCTGCTTCATCACCGACCACCTTCCGTACGCGGAGTTTTTTTCCGCCATGCTCGCGCGGAACCCGGCCCTCGCCAACTGCTACGACACGCCCTACATCACCGACCTGCCCGACGCCTTTCCGACCTTCTTCAGCGAGAAGTGGAAGTCCATGGGCCGAAAGATCTATTATCAAAAGTACCGGACAGCTGGAAGAAGATAATGAGTTATCGGCCTGAGACCATATATCCCGCGCATGGAAGACCCTTTAAAGGCAAATGACCTTGCCGATGGCATTCACTGATGATACTGACATCGTGATTGAAAACTCTACGAACAGTCCGCATATTGTGCATCATCGTCCTCGCCCTTGCAGCGACGATGCCCCCGGCTGTTGCCGCCGCAAAGACGAAGTGCGGCGGGTATCGGATGACGCTGGACGGGATTAAGATGCAAGGGGACATAATGTATCGCGAGCACGTGGTCTTCGAGAAGGTCGTGAAGTCCGGCGGAGTCAACGGCAACTGGAAACTCATCAACTATATCCAGGAGACCACCTACCCGGCGCCGATCCCGTTTCAGGTCGCGGTCGCCGAGCGCGTAAACGTGAAACTCGGATTCTGGATCGACGTCGTTGGGGCGGTCCAGGGAAACCGCATCATCAATCAATCGACGAACAGCAACGTGATAGTCCAGGTGGCGGGCAATCGGATCGGATATTGGCCCACCGGCGTGCGTTGCGGTCGCATCACAGGCAATCAGGCGCAGTTCAAGTGGGACGAGACCAACGAGCTGCTGCCGCAGCTCACAGGCCCCGTCGTGCTCTCCGGCGAGCAGGAAATCCAGGTAGATATTACATCGCCCGCTGCAAACGAGCGCCTGGCCTTCGACGAGGACACGCCTGGAGTGCTCGAGTTCAAGGCGACCGCCCAAGCAACCCCTTCGTCATACAACGACCAGATCAGCTGGGAGGTGCAGGGGATTGAGGGTTCCCAGGTTACGTTCGAGCCGCCGTCGGCCAGAGGCAGCCAGGTGACCATCCGTTACAAGGGCCTGCCGGAGGAGAACAGCGAGTTCGGGCCAAAAAAGCTCATCGCCAAGCTCGACCTAGAGGGCTGTGTAGCGGAGGATGCGCGCACCGTGCGCGTCTTCTACCCCGCCACCGCAAAGAACAACCCGGAGAAGGATTATCCGAACTGGTTCTATTACTGGAAGCAGACGCCGGCGGCCAAACCGGCCGGGCAGACGATCTCCCTGGAATGGGGCGCCAGATCCGTGGATTCCTGCACTCATTGCGAGTGTCCGATGATCTACAAGCCGCTCTACAAGGGCGGAGTTGCCGGGCACAAGATGATCACGGTCTGCGATCTAGCCAGCATCTGCACGTACAGCAACGGCGTCAAGAAGACTACCCCGTTCACGCTGGAGTTTCCGCTCTTGCGGCGTCAGGGTCACGGCGCCGGCACGATAGGCAAGTTCGACGGCTGGCGCACCGTGAAATACATCGACCTCTTCGCCTCCGGCATTTTACACGAATATAATCACATGGTCTTTGACATGGCCTGGCGCGCCGGCAAGAGCAATGCGCAGATTACGTCCGAGGACGGGGACCAGGACGGGATCCCGGACGATCTCGAACCGGAGATGGGCTTTGATCCGTCAAAGCAGCAGACGTTCTACGCGAACGATCCTGTGCTCAAGGCGCTTCAATACGACGAGGAGTGGCTCGCCTACGAGTCGCAGAGGGTTTATCAGAGCGGGACCTACGATGCGTACGACTGGGCAAAGCCCGGCAAGCAGTGGCCGGACCAGTAATTACTGCCCTTCCAACACCTTAATTCACACGATTCACACGTTTTGCAAATCACCCCAGCCCAGCCGCGCTCCTACGCATTCCCGAAATATTTGAGGATAAGGCCTGTTTCCGAAAATTCGCGTACCCTCCCCCATCGCCCGGCACTCGTTGGCACGCCCCTTGCTATAGATACTGCCAAAGAAGGCCGATGACAAACTGCCGGGGCAGCCCGACTACAAATAGGGAGGGTTTATGGGTGAAACAAGAACGATCAACACAAGGCTTTATCTCGACGTGATTGCGCAGCTGCCGGACGTAACACAGCAGGATATCCAGAAGACCCGCGAGATCTTCACTGAGGCATTCGGCACGATGCCGGAGCAGATCCAATTTGACCGGGACTTCGAGCAGGGAGACGGGGTCATCGCGGCCATTGCCACCGTGCCGAGCGGCGACGGCGGAACTCGGCGGGCGCGCTTCTTTCTCAACGAGTCAGGCGACCTCTATTCCGCAGAGAATAGCTTCAAAAAGAGGCTCCCGTTCTGGAGCGGACTGCTCTTCTTTGCCCCGATCTTCGGCCGCAGCGAGACCAGATGGATGAAGGACAATAACGTTGATCTGCGGCAGATCGCTACCGGGAATCTCAGGACCTACCGAATGATGCCCGTCCCGGGCGAGAACCTGCCTCCCCCGTTCCGCACGGGATACGTGCCGGAGATCGTGGACGCGGCGTACTCGCTCTACGCCTCTACGGCCCAGAGCGGCTCGGTGGATACGAGCCGAAACTCGCTGGGCATGCGCGCCCTGAACGCGGTCAAGTCGCG
>JBBAAC010000164.1:0-5573 GCA_041658465.1 bacterium
TCACGCGCCGCCTGCCGCCGGCGTTGCCCACGATCTCACGGAGCAGCTCGGTGGGGAACGGCCTGAACATCCGCATCTTGAGCAGCCCGACTTTTTCGCCCTTCGCGCGAAGCTCTGCCTGCGCCACGCGCGCGGTAGAGGTAATGGAGCCGCTCGTGACGAGCAGGGTCTCGGCGTCCTCGCCGTCGATCAGCTCGATGGCGTCGTAACGCCGGTGGAATCTCTTCGCGTAGTCGTGCGCCACATCCCTGTATGCGCGCTTGGCCTGCTCGTGCGCCTGCTCCATGATGTGGCGGAACTCCATGAAGTTCTCGGGATTGACGAGCGGGTTGAAGGTGCGCGGCTCTTTTGTGTCGAGCTTGAACTTTGGCCTGGGCTGCGGGAGGAAACGGTCCACGTCCTTCTGATCAGGGATCTCGACCGGCTCGTACGTGTGCGAGAGGATAAATGCGTCGTAGACTACCATGACCGGGAGCTGCACCGTCTCCGCGAGGCGAAACGCCATGAGCACGGTGTCGAGCACCTCCTGGTTGGTCTCGCAGTAGATCTGTATCCAGCCGGTGTCGCGCTGTGCCAGCGAGTCGGTCTGATCGCTCCAGATGTTCCAGCCCGGCGCCATGGCGCGATTTACGTCCACCATCACGAGCGGCAGCCTGCCGTATGCGGCCCAGAATAACAGCTCGTGCATGAGGGCCAGCCCCTGCGACGACGTGGCGGTGAAGGCGCGGGCGCCGGCCTGCGCGGCCCCGATGCAGCAGGCCATGGCCGAATGCTCCGACTCCACTTTGATGAAGCGCGCATGCAGCTCGCCGCGCGCGCACATCTCCGAAAGTTCCTCGACGATCTGCGTCTGCGGCGTTATGGGGTATGCGGCGATCACCTGCGTACGCGCGAGCTTCACCGCGTGGGAGGTCGCATGATTGCCCATCAATACTTCGGTAGTTGGCATGGTCTGTGCCTCATGCTTCGTGCTTCAAAATTCAGTCGGTTCCTCTATCATCTCCATTGCAGCCCGGGGGCATTCCTTGTTGCAAACGCCGCACCCCTTGCAGAAATTCATGTCGATCCCGAAGCCGCCTTCCTGCTTCAATATTGCGACGTCCGGGCAGTATATATAGCAGTTGTCGCATTCGGTGCATCGGCCGCAATGGAAACAGCGCGAGAGCTCGCGGCCGCGGGCGATATCGGAAAGCGCCTGATGAACCTCGGAAAACGGGTCCGTGCCGAAGCGCTCCGCCACGACCTTCGAAGGCGTGGCCTCCGGTTCGGAGCGCGTGAAGTACGCGGTGTTGACGTCATCGAATACGGCGATGCGGTCCTGCATGCTCGTCTCTGAAGATGTCGCTGTGCGCTCTGGCAGGCCCAGTATCTTTTCGATGTAGCGGCCCATGAGCGCCGGGCCCGAGCCGGCAACACTGGCCCGTTCGAGGGCCGCCGCCGCATCTTCGCCGCGCAGCAGGCAATCCATGGCGATGGCGGTGCGCTTGCCGGCGGCAAGCGCGTCGACAACGGTCCGCGGACCCGCGGTGAAGTCGCCGCCCGCGAAGATGTTATGCCATTCGGTGCGGCCGCCGACGCCGGTCTTGATGGCGCCGTTTTCTATGGCGAGCGCTGCGGGGATGATCGAAGTGTCTATCTCCTCGCCGATCGCGGTGAGGATCGTCTCCGCGTCAAAGGTAGTCTCGGAGCCCTTGACCGGTTCAGGCCTGCGGCGGCCGGATTCATCCGGGTCGCCGAGCTGCATGCGGAGGCATTCGATTCCGGTCGCGCGACCGTTGGCCGTGAGCAGGCGCGAGGGCGCCATGAGCATCTCTATGCGCACGCCCTCCTCTTCGGCAGCGCGCACCTCGCCCTCGAACGCGGGCATCTCAGCGCGGGAGCGCCGATATACGAGCGTGACCTCCGCGCCAAGGCGCCTTGCCGTGCGGGCCGTATCCACCGCCGTGTTGCCGCCGCCGACTACTATCACGCGCCTGCCGATCTGCGGGCTTCTGCCGGATGCCGTCTGCTTGAGGAATTCGAGGCCGGGCATAACGCCGGGCGTCTTCTCGCCTTCCAAGCCGATCGCCCTGGACCTGTGCGCGCCGGTCGCCAGAAAAACCGCTGCGTAGTCCTGGCGGAGAGTCTGCATGTGCGCAGCGTCAGGCACCGGCTTGTCCAGCTTTATGTCGATGCCCATGGCCTTGAGCCGTTCTATCTCGCGGTCGAGCACGTCGCGCGGCAGGCGATATGAGGGGATGCCGTAGCGGAGCATGCCGCCCGCCTTTTGGGCGCGCTCGAAGACCACGACGTTGTGGCCGAGCCTGGCCGCGTGATACGCGCACGCAAGGCCCGCGGGCCCTGAGCCCATGATCGCTATGCTCTTTCCGCTGGATTTGCAGAACCTCTCCGCAGGCGGGAGCTTTTCACCCATCGCATCGCCCAGCGACCTTTCGAGGGCGTTTATATTCACGGTCCCGCCCAACTCGCGCCTGTTGCATCCGTCCATGCAGGGGTGAAAGCAGACGCGCCCCATGATAGCCGGGAACGGGTTTTCCAATACCGCCGCTTCCCAGGCCTCTGCGAGCCTTCCGCCCTCGAGCAGCCTGATCCACGCCTCTATGTCGTTGCCCGTCGGGCAGGAGTTCTGGCACGCGGGGACTCGCTGCACGTATCGAGGCCTCATATAGCGCCACGTGCCCGTCTCGTTCCACTCCGTAGTCCCCATTGCGATGGGGAAGTAGGGCATGTCGCGCTCGCTCTCGAACACGATCTGCTGCTTGAGCGTCTTGGTCTGCTTCGTCATGTCTCAGCCCCCACCGCTGCTGAAGTCTCGGCCCCCGCGAACTGCACCTCGCCGTACGCCTCCTCCGCGGCCTTCGCATTTGCGCCCGGCTCTATTGGCACGCCCTTTTTGATCGACTCGACGATAGAGGTAATCGAGCAGAGGCCGGTGACCCTGCAGAATGCGCCGAGTATGGCGGTATTGACGATAGGGCTCATCGCCGAGCCGAGCTTGTTTCGCACCGCGATGCCGCTCGCATCCACAGTCGCGACCTTCAACCCCTCCAGGCGTTTCACCCGGCGAACCTCTTCTGGCGTGCGTTTGGCGTTGATGAGGACCCAGCCCTCGCCCTTGAATCCGTCAAATGTGGCAGGATTGTTGAGGAGCGTGGGGTCCAGGATGATGAGGTGGTCGGGCCGGTAGATCTGGCTGCGCAGGTCGATTCGTTTTTCGTCTATCCTTACAAATGCGGTGACGGGAGCGCCCCTTCGCTCCACTCCGAACGATGGAAACGCCTGCACGAACTTGCCTTCCGAGAATATCGCGGTAGCCAGGATCTTTCCGCCTACCACTGCCCCCTGGCCGCCCCTGCCGTGAAATCGGATTTCGATCATGCGGGCCTCGTGATGAAACGCAGCGTTTGTGGGGCTTTCATAGTAACTATTCAGGAGGGAGAGTCACCTTGTGCGACGGCGCCATTCGCTACGCTATTCCTTGCGAATTCCTCAACACATTCATCCCATTTGGTGTCTTCCCGCTGGTCAGGCCCCAAATGGGTGAATGTGTTCAGGAATTCACTTCGTCATACCTGCCTGCCGGCAGGCAGGCGCGCCGCTCAAAACCACGCCTGATTGTCGTACAAGGTGACTCTCCCTCCTGAATAGTTACCTTTTCATATATGATGGGGAGTGGTTGTCAAACGCGAAGTGGCAAAAGAAAACCCCGATGCGCGATGCATCGGGGTCGATATTGGTGCGAGGAATTGCTTTCTTTAGTTCTGCGGTTTCTTCAGTCCAACCGCTTCTTCATTTGGCAGGCCTGAATATTTGGCCCAAGCTGCGGCTGGATCATTAGCGGGGGCCGCGGGCTGCTGTACTGCCGGTTGCTGCGGCGTGTTCGCGACTGGCGGATTTGCGGCCGGTGGCCGCACCGGCTCATTTGGTTGGCCCTTATCGGCCTTCCTGATTTCTGCCAGTGCTTCCTCTGCCGTCATATCTCCTTTAACAAGTTTCCTAGCTACTTCATCGGGAATGTCTCCGGGCTTAACCTTGTTGCCGAGCCGCTTATCTATTATATTCGCTGCTTCTTCTTTATCCTTCCCAGACCCTGATTTGATCGTTGTGCCACCGTTTTTCGATTCCGTGCCGCCGGCATTGCCTGCCTGGCCCTGGTTCTGCCCGCCCGCAGGCTGTGCCGCTGCGCCCGTAAAATAAGGAGGAGCGAGCGGTGCGACCTGCATCATGCTGGGAAGGGGCTGCGGCGGTATCTGCAGTACGCCGAGTTGCCTCGATCCCGCGGTCGGATTCTTTGCTTTGTCAGCTTCGCTGCTATTGCTCGTGATGGGGTTGCCCGGGCTTGCAAGGCCAATGCCCATCGCATCCGCCTGAGCTGCCTGAGCTGCCTGACTCGACTGTATCGCTGTACTCGCTACCATGGTGCCTCCCTGATGGACGTATCTTGATGTCCATCCTTATTATCGGGTGGGGCACCACCCAAAGTTGCTTCCGCAGAGAGGATATTCGCTTATTGTATAACTGGTTGATATTGTTGACTAAATACAAACATCCCCACTGACCAATCCCTCCGAATTCATATGTTCGGCTGGCCTGCCTGCCGGCAGGCAGGCTCCGTGCCATGAAATGCGCGGGGTCCCTCCGTTCATCGCCAAGCAAACCGACATCGTGCCGGATTACGCGGTGACCCGCGGCAGGCTTCGAGCAATGGGGACCGTGTAGGCTGGGAATCCACCGTTAGTCTTATGATCTGAGCACAACTCCGTGTCGGCTTGCGAGATGCCAGCCGCTGGTCACCGCGTACTTCGGCACTGTATCGGTTTTCTGAGCAATGGACGGGGCAGCCCAGCTTACTTTGTGGCACGTAGCTGCTCCGTGGCGGGCTTGCGAGATGATGGCTTGTGGACTCCGCCCGCTCTGTGGCAAAGAGCAGGCATAGAGAGTAATGATGCCCTGCGCGGACTTATATTCTGAGTTACCGCGCTTTCAGCTCCAGGCCCTGAGCGAACGGCGCATCCTTGAGCATAGGGCGGGAGAAGATGCCTGCATCGATCAGCTCGATCTGGTATTTCGTCACGCCGCTCACGGCGGGCATTGAGCTGTCCTCGATCGTTCCGGATTTCCCGTAGAAGCTTGCGCACCTCTGGCCGCCGATGCCTGAGAGCATGCGGAGCTCGTCGCAGAGCGATGAGCCGGCGGCATTCGATATCACGACGACGTAGGGCCTTTGCGCGTTCTCCTCGGAGGAGACTGTGTCGCAGAGATCTGCGCCAGGGTCTATCGCCATCACGCAGAAGAGCCTGTCGTCGCCGTCCTCAAAGCTGGATATGAGGCCGGGCGGGCTCCATTCCTCCGTCCCGTTCGCATCCGAGATCATCTTCTTCGCAGCGGTCGCGGAGACCGCGAATGTGAGGGGATAGATTCCCGTGTCCTGCGCCGCTGCCGTGCCGGGAACGATTGCGAGCGCAGCGAATGTGATCGATGCCAACGCAATGGCGAGGTAGATTACATTCTTCATGCGACGCCTCCTTCAAATCTCGCGTCTCTCCTCGAGGGCGCGCGTGAGGGTGGATGCA
>JBBAAC010000165.1:0-5573 GCA_041658465.1 bacterium
CTTTCACCGCCCGCTCATGGCGACGGGTCCAAATGCAGGATCTTCGATCCTGCTCAGATTGTCTCCTCTGTATCTGTAAATTGCCCCGCCGCTCCCGGCGATGTTCCGAAACAGACGATCCCGGAACACCGTCACGAGATGTTATCCAGTCGCTGACGATCATCCATCTTGAGCGCCCTGGTTGGGAGTTGTTTGTCGAGGTGTACAAGAGGCCTCGCCCATGCTTGTCGGCTTCGGGTGGTGCTGGATAAACAATAGCAGCACGGAGCAAGCGGTGACCTGCGGCAGGCTTCGAGCAATGGGGACCGCGAAGGCTGGAAATCCACCGTTAGCCTTATAATCTCTGCACCACTCCGTGTCGGCTTGCGAGATGCCAGCCGCGGGTCTCCGCGTGCTTTATGACATTGTGCTGACTGACAGGACCCGAAGCCGACACTGATTCAGCGCGGCCTGCTAGTACCCCGCGCCCTTCACGACCTCCACTGTCAACGAATCCTCGTTTGAATCGCCATCCGTGTCCGTGACCTTGATGGTGATCGTGGCCTGGCCTACCAGGTTGTCCACGGGGGTTATGACGATCGTGCGGTCCTCGCCCGAACCGCCGAGCGTTATGTGAGCGTCATCGGCGGGGACGAGCGTGGGATTGTCGCACGTATATGAGAGGGTGAGCTGATCCGCCGGCGCCTCGTTATCGCTAACTTTGAAGGATATCACGCCGCTCGATCCGTTCATCATGACGCGCACGTTCGGCACGTCCGAGATGAACGGATACGCTGCATATGCTGCAGTGGAGAAAAACGAGAGCGCCGCGGCCACGGCCGCGATCGTCGGCACGCGCTTCATGCATCCTCCTCGTCAAAAAGTATGCGCGAACAGCCCGCTCGCCAACTTCGGCGCAAACCACGTGGATTTCGGCGGCATGATGCCGTTCTTGTCCGCCAGTTCCATTATCGAGGTCATCGTGTATTTGGACAAGGGCCGCGCCGCGGGATCCCCGTCCCATTTGTATTCATAAACGCGGACCTCGTCCTCGGGATAGACCACCGCGGGGAAGAAATTATACGCCTCATTGCCGGTGTGCGATGGATTCTCCGAGCGCATACGCTGCATCACGCGCGTGCCGCCGGCAGACCTGTGATGACCGTCCGCAATGTAGAGGGCGTCCATCTTCAAGAATTCCTTGCGGATGGCGCATGCGTCCGGGGCTCGCCAGAATATATGCTGCACGCCGGCGTGATCCACGAGGTCGTAGAGCGGCTCCGTCCTGGTCGCCTCGTCCACCAGCCGCGCGACCGCCTCGTTTTTGCGGTGCACGATCATGACCGGCTCCGCGTGAGCGCGCGTCTCGATCATGTGCCTCGTGCGGTCGTCTTCCTTTTCCTTGCGCGTAAGCTCGTGCTTTTTTATCAGCCCCTTCTCGTACTCCTCGGCCGACACGCAGCAGACAACGCCCGTCTGCGGCCTGCCGTGCATGACCTGGCGGTAGATATAAATACCCACGGAGTCGCGCACGAGATACCCATTCTCACGGAAGATCCTGAGGTTCTCCACGGCCTTTGCGTACACGGCGTCCTCATAGAGGCCCATGCCCGGCGGCAGGTCGATCTCCGGCTTTGCGACGTGCAGGAATGAGTATGGATTGCCCTCTGCCATTCGTCTCGCCTCTTCGGATTCGATCACATCATATGGCGGGCAGATGATCTTTGCTGCGAGATCTCGTCGCGGGAGAAGGGCCTCAAATGGAATTATTTTTGACATGCGCGCGACTCTATAAGATAGTGCGCCCATGTCAACCAATCGCATATACAATTTCAATGCAGGGCCCGCCACGCTTCCGCTGGAGGCGCTTGAAGAAGTGCGCGCGGGGATGATGGATTTCGGCGGGATGTCCGTGCTCGAAATCAGCCACCGCTCCAAGGAGTACGAGGCGATCCAGGGCGAGACGCGCTCGCTCGTGGCCGAACTGATGGGCGTACCGGCCGGTTATCAGATATTGTTCCTGACCGGCGGGGCGTCGCTCCAGTTCGCCATGGCGCCCATGAACCTCATGGACAAGGCCGCGGATTATGCGGTCACCGGCTACTGGTCCAAGAAGGCAGTGGCCGAGGCCAGGCTCGTGGGAGAGGTGCGCACCGTATTCTCGTCCGAGGAGAAGAAATTCGCGAACGTCCCGCAGCCATCCGAGATCAAGCGCAGCGACGGCGCCAGCTATCTTCACATCACGACCAACAACACGATCTACGGCACGCAGTACCAGGAGCTGCCCGATCCTGGCGCAGCACCCATAGTTGCAGACATGTCCTCGGACATACTCTCATATAAGATCGACGTGTCGCGCCTCGGCATGATCTACGCAGGTGCTCAGAAAAATATCGGTCCGGCCGGCGTCACCCTCGTCGTGATAAAAGACGAGCTCGTTGCGCGCAAATACCGCGAGCTCCCGACGATGCTCAAGTACTCCACGCATGCGGAGAACAATTCGCTCTTCAACACGCCGCCGGTATTTGCGATCTACGTCATGCGCTCCGTGCTTCGCTGGATAAAGGCGAAGGGCGGCGTCGCGGCGATCGAGAAAACCAACATTGAGAAGGCGCGGATCCTCTACGATGCGATCGACGCCTCGCAGATCTACAAGGGCTATGCGGACAAGGGCAGTCGCTCCAGGATGAACGTCACGTTCGCAACACCCACGTCGGAGCTGGCCGACAAATTCGTGGCCGAAGCGAAGGCAAGGGGGATGGTGGGGCTCAAGGGTCACCGCGCGCTGGGCGGCATCCGCGCATCTATCTACAACGCGTTCCCGATCGAGGGCATCAAGGCGCTGGTCGAGTTCATGAAGGAGTTTGAGAAAAAGGCATAAATATCCCCCTCCTTTGTAAGCCTGCCTGCCGGCAGGCAGGGAGGGGCAGGGGGAGGTAGGTCGGACCTACCCCTCCCTTCCCTCCCCTTACAAAGGGGAGGGTTTTCTGAGAGGCCCATCATGACCTTCAAAATTCTCTGTACCGACGGTTTCTCCAAGGCGGGCCTGGATGAGCTCGCAAAGAACACTGCGTTCGAGGTTGCTTTCATAAAGGCCCTTACGCACGAGGAACTCCTGGAAAAGATCCATCCTTTCAACGCCCTCATCATTCGCAGCGCCTCAAGGGTCTCTGCGGACGTGATCGAGGCCGGCAAAAGCCTCAGGATCATAGCCCGCGCCGGCGTGGGCGTGGACAACATCGACGTGCCCGCCGCAACCCGGCGCAATATTATGGTCATCAACGCCCCTGCGGGCAACACCGTCTCCACAGCGGAGCTCTCGTTCGGCATGCTGCTGGCGCTCGCGAGGCACATCCCGCAGGCCGCGTGCGCCATGGCCAACGGCAAGTGGGAGAAGAAGAAGTTCCAGGGCACGGAAGTGGCGAAGAAGGTGCTCGGCGTGATCGGAATGGGGCGCGTTGGCCGAGAGGTCGCCAGGCGCGCCATGGCGTTTCGCATGACGGTCGTGGGCTTTGACCCGTTCCTGGACGCGGATCAATTCGACGCAGCGGGTGTCGAACGGGTTGCGCTGGACAAGATCTTCAAGACCGCCGACTACATCACGGTTCACACGCCGCTCACGCCTGAGACGGAAAACCTCATCTCCGCCAAGGAATTCAAGATGATGAAGCCCTCCGCGTGCGTCATAAACTGCGCGCGCGGCGGAATCGTCAACGAGGCGGATCTCGCGGAGGCCCTGCGCCAGAAGACTATCGCGGGGGCGGCGCTCGACGTATACACAAAGGAGCCGTTCGAGAGCACGATTTTCCAGGGGCTCGATAATTGCATCCTCACCCCGCACCTCGGCGCCTCCACAAACGAGGCCCAGGACGCGGTGGCCGTTGAGGCCGCATACGAGGTTGCCCAGTACCTCACCACCGGACAGTGCGCCAACTGCGTAAACCTCAGGAGCGAGACCTGACCTGCCTCTTAAACGAGGGCCTTAGGAGCCTGTCGGTCCGGCAGGCTCCCGGAAGACAACCAACTTAGCATTTGCCTCTGAATAGCAATTTTGCTAGGTGTTCCCGTCATGTCCATAGATATCCGAACGCTCCTGGAAGCCCATACCGGCCGCCAGCATGAGATCTTCGCCCGGAACATAAACCCTCAGCTCGTTAGAGTCCTGCGCACCATAGGCTTTGACCGCAACTATGTGCGCGCCGAAGGCCCGCTCCTCTACGACGCAGAGGGAAACGATTACCTCGACATGCTCTCCGGCTACGGCGTCTTTGCGCTCGGCCGCAACCACCCGAAGATCCGCAAGGCCCTGCACGATGCGCTGGACCTTGCCTATCCCAACATGGTGCAGATGGACGCGCCGCTCGCTGCTGGGCTGCTCGCAGAGCGGCTGATCTCCTACATGCCGGCGGGCGTGGACACGGTCTTTTTCACCAACTCGGGCACCGAGGCGAACGAGGGCGCCATAAAGTTCGCGCGAAAGGCGACGGGCCGCGGCCGCATCGTATTTTGGGATCACGCGTTCCACGGGCTCAGCACCGGCTCGCTGGCGCTCAACGGCGGCTCCGAGTTCCGCAATGGATTTGGCGAACTATTGCCGGGCGCCACGAAGATCCCGATGGGCGATCTCAATTCGCTCGAGGACGAGCTCAAGAAGGGCGACGTTGCTGCGTTCGTCTTTGAACCGATCCAGGGGAAGGGCGTCTTTGTCGCCGACCCCGCATTCTATCCCGCAGCCCAGGCGCTTTGCCGCAAGTACGGCGCCTTATTCGTGTGCGACGAGGTCCAGACCGGATTCGGCCGCACCGGCAAGATGTTCGCGCATCAGCACTGGGGGCTCGAGCCCGACATCGTCACCATGGCCAAGGCCCTCTCCGGCGGCTTCGTTCCCGTTGGGGCTATCTGCTATCGCCGCTCGATCTACGAGAAGGTCTTCACCGACATGGAGCACTGCGTCGTCCATTCCAACACCTTCGGCCGCAACATACTCGCGATGGCGGCGGGGCTAGCATCGCTCGACGTGATCGAGGAAGAGGGGCTTGTCGAGAACGCGGCCCGCATGGGTCGGCTTATCATGGATGGCGTGCGCTCGATGAAGCACCGCTTCGAGATGTTATCCGAGGTGCGCGGCCTGGGGCTCATGATCGGCATAGAGTTCTGCGAGCCGCGATCGCTCAGGCTCAAGGCCGGCTGGAAGCTCGTGCACGCCATGAACCAGAGCCTCTTCGGCCAGATGATAACGGTCCCGCTCATGAAGGATCACCGAATACTAACGCAGGTGGCGGGGCATCACCTCGACGTGGTAAAGCTCCTGCCGCCGCTGGTGATCGACGAGACGCACGTCGCGCGATTCCTGGGCGCATTCGAAAAAGTGATGTCCGATTGCCATACGTTCCCAGGCAGCGCCTGGAAGGTCACAAAGGACCTCGCGACCGCGGCCGCGCGCTCCGGAAAGATGGCAAAGGAAGAAGCGGCGACATGAAGCAAGACAGGCCAACATTGTGTCTCGCCTGTCTCGCCTGTCTCGCGTTTCTCGCCTGTCTCGCGTTTCTCGCTGGCGAAGCCAGTGCAATGCAGCCTCCGCACAAGGCAAACCA
>JBBAAC010000166.1:0-5535 GCA_041658465.1 bacterium
CCCTCTCTCCCTGAGACACTATGACGATACGCGACGGGTCGGCTCCGTTCCTGGCGAGCAGCTCCGCCACGCTGCGAGCCCGCCTGTCTCCGAGCTCAAGATTGAAGGCGTCGCCGCCTCGCTCGTCGCAGTGGCCCTCGAGCACTATTACTGCATCCGGGTTTTCCGAGATCCATCGGGCGTCCCGCACGATGAACGCCAGCTCTCCGCGCACGGGATCGTCGCCGCCCGCAGGGAAGTGAACCCGCAGCGCTGGCAACGCATCTGCCTGCAAAGCGCGCGGCGCAGGATACGCCGTGCGCACATGCTGCTTGCCGCACGATGCCAAGGCAGCAAGGATGAGTGTCATGATTATCGCGCATCTCTTCACGATCGCCTCGCTCATCTATAAATAGAAATCGGCGCATCGCACGAGGGCGCGCTGCATGCGCTCGCTCGCGCGGATACCTTTGTTGCCGAGACAAGCGGCGCTGCCTTCGCCTTTGTTCCGTCGAGCAGCACCGCGCTCACGGTCGTTGCCCGGCCGGTCACCACGTCTTTCACAGTGAAGGAGCTCAAGCCGGGTTCGATCAGCGCCGGGGCCATGCGGCCAAGTCCGCTGGATTCATCCAGGAGTATCTCCGCCGCGTTGATCGCAGCATCCACGAGCAGCTTGGCCGACCCGCCCCTCTCCTCCTGCACGTTGACGGGATGTGACGGGTCGCCGAATATTTTGAAGACGAGGCGGGTGTTGTCGATCGCGTTGCCATCAGCGATATTCGTGAAGATCGGAACCGCCTCGAGCGCGACCTCGACCTCGGAGAGGCCGCCGCCCACCTCCACGTCGCCTCGCTCTCCGGCGCGGATGATCGCGTCGTTGTCGTTTATCGCCTCGACCGATATAAAGCGATCCTCGCCCGATGGAATTCCCTCCACTACCCCTTCGGTCGCATCCCCCGGGAACTCGGCTGTGATCGGCTGCCCTATCCCCTCGCCGCTCACCGTGACGCGGTACTTCTGTATGTGGCCGTGGTCGATCCAGGGATTAAACGATTTGGCGCCCGAGACCTTGATCGCAAGGGCGCCGCCGTCATGCGTACCGGAACTACTGCAGCCTGTGATAAGAATGATAATAATGAGACAACAAATTTGTTTGACGAAGATGTCATTGCGAACGAAGCGAAGCAATCCCATGAAGCCCACTGATTTCATGGGATCGCCACGCCCGCCTGTGGCAGGCTCGCGATGACACCAAAGTCGATTCACAATTTTTTGGATATTCATGGTTCCCCTTTTTATTTGAATTCCACCTTGAGGCTTCCGGTTCCCGGGCCGCCCGACATGGCGGCGAGGATGCCGCCCACGATGGCGCCCGCCGCTGCCGTACCGACGGCCACCCAGAATGCGGGCCTGCGCGTAAGCGGTTGTTTGCGTTTCCCCAAGATGACCGGATCGCCCTGACCGAGCGGTTCGATATTCTTTGCGGGGTCGGAGAGGATATCGACATCCAGCTGATCTGCGAGCGCCGCAACCATCTCCGCGAGCTGCGCATTGCGCGCGGATCCATCGAGCTCCTTGATCACGATAGCCCGTTGACCTGCACGGAGGTCCCTGTCCACGGTGCGGGCCGTGATGCGAACCGCTCCCTTTGCGCCTGTATCCGCATCGACCATTATCGCGCGATCCGCCTTGAGGGCATCAGCTACCCTGAGTCCTTCTTCAACCTCCTGTGCAGAAGCCGCGGCCCTGCCCACGCCGCCCTCTTTGCCTTTGGCCCATTTGAGTTTTTCATCCACAGCCAGGCGCTTGCCGGACTCGATCGTCACGATCCGTTCGTCCTGTTTGTACTTGTTGGCCCTGATGAGAAGCGAATAGTTGCCGGCCGGGAGGTCCGCTATTTCGAGCGGAGTGACACCCCTTAAGATCCCGTTGATGAAGACCTCCGCGGCCGGAGGCTTGCTCCTGAGGGCGAGAGAACCAGTCGGTGCTGCGCGCAAATTCTTCCTCGCTCCATCGAATATTGAAACAAGGCTCGGCGGATATTCTGAACCGGATATCTCGAGCGCCGGATGGATCAAGAGCGCGGCTGCGCAGGCCTCGCGCGCACCCGCGTCATCGCGCATCGACTTCGCAGTCATCGCCTGCGTGATATATGCGTCAACGAGGAGCATCCCGCTCTCGGGCCCGGGCGGCATCGGACGCAGGATGGATATCGCGCGATCCAGTTCCGCCCGCGC
The DNA here is from genome assembly GCA_041658465.1 of bacterium. Classification (GTDB taxonomy): domain Bacteria; phylum UBA10199; class UBA10199; order 2-02-FULL-44-16; family JAAZCA01; genus JAJZQH01. The sequence continues at coordinate 2,217 of JBBAAC010000166.1, forward strand.
ATCTTTATAGCGAAATGCAAAGTAGTGCTCCTTCGCGGCTTCAAGCGAGTTCGCGGCTGCCCGAGCTCCGGCCGAGGCGTCGCCCTTCTTGTCCTGATAGCCAACGACCTTTGCCGACATTTCCGAATCGATTATATGATGGGGAGTCGAGACCCTGAGTGCCGCACCGATTGCCGACGCCGCCTCCCGGCTATCGTCGTCCGCATCTCCGTCGAGGAGCGGCTGGACGGCAACGGAGCGCGATATCGCCGCAAGCTGTGCGCGGCACAACAGCGGCTGTGCAACGATCATCGCGATAAGCGATGCGGATATAAAAACTCTGAAGACAGGATCAAAAATCATCGAGACAGTCTTAAGCAATCGGCGTGCCATTATGACGTGATGATTTTTCGGCGCTGAAGCATTTGATCAGATCATCGACCCCAGCCCCCAATATTCTTTAGGCTTTTTATTTCGCAGCAGCGGGGACTCAACGCGGGCAAGCGGAGTTTGTGATAAGACGAAGTCGCAGACTGCGCACACCGTCTCAGAACACTCGTGCGCAGGCTTGAACAACATCAAGAGGGATCAGGATCATTCCTGGAGATGGTGGATTACGGTCCACCAGGGGGCTTCGAAAAACGGAAGCAGCCTGTCCAAATCGTCGTTAGAAAACTCCTCCGGCTCTCGGAATAAGTTGTCCAAAATCCGTTTTTTTCGCGGTAAAGCGAGGATCGATCTCTATTCGTTGCTTGCAACTTCTCCCCTGAGCCTCTAATATCTTAATAAACAAACGGTTTTGACAACTCTATGAAACGCATCGACGCACAGGACAAGGTCACAGGGCGGGCGCTGTACGCAGACGACGTGCGGTTTGACCGCATGTGCCATGCTGTGCCGCTGTTTGCTGCGTACCCCTCAGCCATGATCCGCGGGATCAAGATCGAGAAGGCGCGCTTACTTTCTGGCGTCATCGACATAATTACCGGCGCAGAGGTGCCAGGCACAAAGCAGGTCGGCGGCATCATCGCGGATCAATACGTGATCGCATGCGACCGCGTGCGCTACATGGGCGACGTGGTGGCGATGGTCGCTGCCGAGTCTGCAGACATAGCGCGAGAGGCCGCGGCGCTCATTGAAGTCGACTATGAACAGCTGCCGCCGTTGCTCTCGCCGGCCGAGGCGCTTCTGCCTGACGCGCCGCTCGTGCATCCGGGCCGCAAGGACAACGTGGTCTCCGCATTCCGCGTACGCCGCGGCGATGTCAAGAAGGGTTACAAGGCGAGCAGCACGATAGTCGAAGCGAATTTTCAGACTTCATTTGTAGAACATGCATACCTCGAGCCGGAGTCGTGCGTCGCAGTGCCTGAGGCCGGCGGCGCGATCACGGTCTACGGCGGCATGCAGCACCCGTTCTCCACGCGTCGCACTGTTTCCGCAGCCACCGGGCTTCCGCTTGCATTTGTGAGGATCGTACAGGCCACGCTCGGCGGCGGTTTCGGGGGCAAGGACGACACGATATCCGCGATCTGCGCGCGCGCCGCAATACTTGCGCTGAGAATCGGACGTCCGGTCAAGATAACCTACTCGCGCGAGGAGTCGATCCGCGAATCGTACAAGCGCCATCCGTTCGAGCTCTCTTACAAGGCCGGAATAGGCGCGGACGGAAAATTCCGCGCGATGGAAATCGATATCACCGCGGACTCAGGTCCTTACTGCTCCACATCGCCGTTTGTGATCTGGCGGCCGACGGTTCAATGCACAGGTCCCTATCTGGTTCCCAACGTGAGATGCGACACAAAGGCCGTGTACACCAACAATACGTTCACGGGCGCGATGCGCGGCTTTGGATCGCCGCAGCACGTCTTCGCATGCGAGTCGTTCGTAGATATCTGCGCGGCGCGGGCGGGGCTGGATCCATGGGAATTCCGCAGGCGCAATTTCTTCAGGCAGGGCACAGTGACGCACACCGGCCAGAGGCTGTCCAAACACAAGGTCGCGATGGCGGAGGTAGCCAAACGAGCCCTCAAGGAGTTCGGCTGGAAAAAGAAATTTTCCCTCTCCTCCCATGGAAAAGCGGGAAGCGACGGCACTTATTACGGCGTGGGCTTTGCCTGCAGCTATCGTGGCGTCTCGCTGGGCGCCGAGGGAAACGACTTCTGCTCCGCAATAGTCAATATTCAGCCCGACGGCTCGGCCCTACTCGAGGTGGGCGTCTCCGAAAACGGGCAGGGGCTCAAGACCGCGATGGTGGCGATCCTGGCAGGCGAGCTGGGCATCGCCCCCTCCGGCATACGCTTTATCGACACGGACACCAGCTCAATCCCGGACGGCGGGCCGACCGTGGCATCGCGCGGCACGATCGCGGGCGGCAACGCGGTGATCGACGCGGCGTCGAAGCTCAAAGCCGCGATGCGACCGGTGCTGCGCGAGATGATAGGCAGCTCCAGAAAGGGATACGCCTTCAAGTCCGGCCGCATCCGCAACCCTGAAAACGGGAAGGGCATCGGATTCGAAAAAGCGGTTGCCGCATGCCACGACAGAAAGATCTACCTGCACGCGCTCGGCGTCTGGCAGGGGCCGCCCGTACACTGGATTGAGGAGACCGGCCAGGGCGACGCGTACTTCACGTATGTCTACGGGTGCCAGGCGTGCGAGCTATCGGTCGATGCCAGAAGCGGCCGCGTGCGCGTGCACAGGGTGGTAGCGGCGCATGAGGTGGGAAAGGCCGTGAACCCGCAGATGGCCGCGGGACAGGTCTTCGGCGGCATCGCGATGGGTCTGGGCTTCGCCTTGATGGAGGAGATCAGGCACAAGGACGGCGTCATAGAAAATCTGAATCTCAACACCTACCGCATCCCGCGCTCCTTCGACGTGCCCGAGATGACGGCGATACTGGTGGAAAATCCCGATGCCGCAGGGCCCTGGGGAGCCAAGTCTCTCGGCGAGCCCACGAACGAGCTCATGGGAGCGGCTGTGGCAAATGCGCTCTATTATGCGACGGGTACGCGGCTGACCCACACCCCCTTTACTCCGGAAAAAATATCAGAAGCGCTGACAGCTGCTGCATGCTAAATATTGAGTCTTGCAAAATATTGTGACAACCAACTCCTCCCCTTTGTAAGGGGAGGATGGGAGGGGTAGACCGCAGATGCAACAATGATCTACCTCCCCTAGCCCCTCCTTACAAAGGAGGGGGATGTATAATACATGGGTTTCTTGCTTTATCCGGGCATATATTGTATCCGGCGCCTTCAATGGAAAATTCAAACGACACATTAGCGAAACACCCTCGCTGGGCTCTCTACGCAAGGATGATGCGAAGGCTGGATTTCGCGGT
>JBBAAC010000167.1:0-5449 GCA_041658465.1 bacterium
GAGCGAGCGGCATCGTATACGATTGCCGGGCTCGCTACTTCGAAGTTGGTACTAGCCACGCCAGCGCCCTGATCGGTCGCCGCCACCTTGACGAAGGTGGCCGAGCCAGACCAGTGGGCCTTGCCGTCGATCATGCGCTGCACGCCATCTATCGCGATCTGGCTGGTCGGCGGTTCGAGGTCTACGCTGATCGACCTCTGCCGCGGCTCTTCCATGTTCCCCGACGCGTCCACGGCTCGATGGGAGATTGAATGCGCGCCCGCAGTTGCGATGCCGAACGGAGAGATAAAATTCTGCCAGATCGCGGAGTCGAGTTGGTATTCGATTCGGTCGACGGCGCCCGCCATGTCGGCAGCTGAGAGCTGAATCTTGGTGCTGCCACTGATCCAGCTCAGGGTTCCATCTTCATATGAAGGCCCGACAAAGCCGAGCCGCGATGCAGGCGGCCTGCGATCCAGCGTAAGCTCGCCGCTGTGCGCTTCCGAGGAATTCCCGGCCGCATCCGTGACCACGAGCTGATAATGATACTTGCCGTCAAACGCCTTGGCATTGGAGAGGTTTGCGCCGCTCCACGCGATCTGCAACTCGGCAGGGGGGATCGAGGCCACGGCCGGCACGGATGCGATCAAGGACTGGCCTGCAAATATGGAGAGCTGCACCGCCACGTCCTGGGTTGCGACGTTATCGTCGACCTTATAGCCCACCACCGCGCTGCCGTTCTGCGACGCGATACCGGTCACTACGACGGCCGGGGACAGCGTATCGACGATGACGCTGCCTGCAAGCGCCGCCGCCTCTTTGCCGCGGGAATCGGCGATCGAAAGGATCCAGGCGTGCTCTCCATCGGCCACGCGCGCCCCGCCGCTCATGCCGTTCCACGAGAGCGTAAACTCGCCGACGAGCGATTCCTGCGATTTCACCTGAGCGCCGTCGACCTTGAGCGAGGCGTACACGCGGCCGCCAAACGCGCCCGTGCTCTTTACCCGCCACGTCGCCTCATCCTTCACGCCGTCGCTGTTCGGCGAGAACGATGAAGGACCCGATACAAGCTCTGCCGCGGGCGCAGATGCATCGAACCGCAGGTGGAAGGATTGCGCCGACTCTGCGTTGCCCGCGCGGTCGACGGCGCGCACTTCCAGCTCGGCCTGACCGGAACCGGAATCCGTTGCGCCGAACGGCGCGACATATTCGGTCCAGGCGCCTCCGTCGATCGCGTATTCGATGCGATCGAGGCCAGCGGGTATGAGCCCGCCGTCTTCCGCGGAGCAGCGGAACTTCGTATCGACGGCGATGTATTCGTCATCGCCGGATCGCTCGTGCGAGCCCGTGATCTCGACCAGCGTGGCCGGAGGCGTCTTGTCCAGCACTACGGGCTGGCTGTGAACGGCCTCGGTGAGCCCGTAATAATCGATGCCGAAGAATTCGATCTCGTAGATCCCCTCCTCGAATCCGTCGAGCGCGAGCGGGGCGGTAAAGAGCTGATAGTCCTTGTCGTTGAAGCGATAGCGGATCTGGTAGACCTGCGCCGAGCCGTCGGCCGCCAGGATCGTGATCGGAGTAGCGGGGCCGACCCATTGCTGATGCCCGTCCGTATAATTCGGGGCGCCGAACTCTATGCGCGTGGCAATGCCGTCGCCCTCCCCCGGCTGATTCGAATCTATGATCGTGACAAATGCAGTCTGCTCCTGCTCCTGATTGCCTTGATCGTCCTTTGCGTAACATGAGAACGAATGACGACCCGGCGCAATGGGCGCGAGCGAAACAAGTCCCTGATAGGGCTGCGTGGAATCGCTATCCCAATGATAATATATCTCGTTCACGACTACGCCGCGATCAGTCGCATCCTCGGAGATGAGCATGATCTGGCTCTCCGGCGGCACGACTGCAAGCGCACCAGGCTCCAGCAACTGTTCATTCACGACGATATGCGTGACCGGCGCGCGGTTATCGACGTACACGCGGAGCGAGGAACTCACTTCCTTTCCGCCGTGCGTCCTGGCCGTCGCCTCGATCCGATACCAGCCCTGCGACGAACCGGGCGTCCACTCGACGTCGAACGACGCTCCGGACGCGGAGGGTATCGTCTGCGCGCCGCCGCCCTCTGGCGTGGCCGTGATCGAGAGTTGCGAGACTTCATCCGATGCGGCGAGCCCGCTCACCGTTCCGGTTATATGAACCGCGCCGTGCACAGTGTCGCCTTCCAAAGGCGCTATTATCGCCAGGCGCGGATAGCCGTCGTCCTCGCGCAGGATCGCGTAGCGCGAGAAGTGGTTGAGCATACCCGAGATGCGGAATATGTCGTCCGCCGTACCCGGCGTTCCAAAGCCATCCCACGTATTAATCGTGGCGAGCTGTTCGAGTTCACCGTCGTCCTTGAGGTTGTAGATAGCCATCACCGGCGGATCGTTCGCGGTGATTCCAAAGATGCGGTCCTTCACCTCCTGCGGGTCATTCGCATAGAGCGTCTCCACTTCCTCGCGCGTGAAGTACGCCTCGAGTTGCGGCTGATAAGTGGGATTGAGCGCGATATCATCCGGTTTGATCTCGATGATCGGGCCGATCGGCGCTATGCCGGAAGGTAAATATAATCCGGGCGTGTCGGTCGGTATCGGGATCACGGTCACGAGTTCGTTGATCGAGGCGTTGCACGGATACGGCCCATTCGCGGGGCAAAGGCTGTACTCGTCAAAATAGATTGAATAGCGGCGATAGGGCGAAGTCACGACCGCTTGCGCATTGGCGGAGACGAGCGTGCCGATGGCAACCTCCATCGTGTCCTCGCTCTTCACCGTGCCGCCAGCTTCATAGGCGCGCAGGAGCACCGTGTATTCGCGGCCGTTGAGCCGCGAGACATCCCACCACGCGAGCGTGCCGCTGCGCGCGCCCTGGCCTTCGGCGATCTTCTGCCACGAATTAGTCTTAGCCTCAAAGTAGCGCAGCTCCCAATTGTCGCCGTTGACCGCGCCCCGGATTTCGATCAGCCGCTTGGGCGCTGCATTCGCCTTGAGCCTGAGTTTGAACGAGTCGTTTACGTTTTTGTTGCTCTCGGCCGTGCCGTCGCCGTCCACGTCGCGCGTACCGCTTGGGTTGAAGAGCATATCGGTGAGATCGAACGAATCGTTGACGCTCCCGTCGGGATAACGCAGGTCAATGGTCCACTGGTTGATGTGCACGACGTCGGAGAACGAGTAGAGCGTGGGGCTGTCCGTTATAGGATTATTGAATCTCGGATGCGAGCTGTAGAGCGAATACGGCCCGGAATCGAGGCGGAAGAAATCCGCGTTTATATCCTTCGCGTCTCCGACTATGCACCGCCTTGAAACGGACTGGACCGCGGCATCGAAGGCGCCGTTAATAAACTTGTCTCCATTAAAGACGCAGATATTGGAGGAGAGAAGGCCGTCATCGGTCGTCTCAAAGTCATCCGGCAGGATATCGACATACAGCTTTCCGCTGTTCCACGGCGACTCGCCGCCGCCGAGCCACGCGCTGACGATACCACCGACGTTAAGGGAACCTCCGATACCGGAGGCATAACGGTCCTTGCCATTGATTCGCGGCGTAAAATCCACCGTGTATTGCGTGATCGCGCTCGACTCAAGCGTTCCGGAGCCGCTGCCGGACGTGGCGCCCCTGTATTCGTCAATGTACGTTGCGCCGGGATAAGTTGCGGTGTTGATCCAGGTCTGAGGGCCCGCTGTGACAAACGGTCCCCATGTCCCAGGTATAAATCTCTTACCATCGGCTTCGACGGTCACGGTCCCGCAGGTAACCGGCGCGATCACGGCTCCGGGACCGCCTATTAGAGGACTGCTCCAGTCGATCCAAAGTCCGCACATGGTCATGATACGCGGATTGTTCTGCCAGCACGCCATCTGATAGTCCAAATGTATTGGATTGTACTGATAGCCCAGCGAATCGCAGATCGAGATATCGCTGCCGTGAGAGCAGTTATTCATTATATAGGCCTGGTCCGCACTTGAGAAACCGCTCGGTCCAGTCGGCATTCCTTGAAGGCTTATGCTCATGTTGAATTGCTCGCCAACAGGCTCTGAATATGAATTCGATACGTTGAATGGCGCAGTCAGCTGTTGCGGGCCGTCCGGAGTCACGGCATTCATCATGATGCCGGGAGGCACGTTATCGCTCCTTATTCTGTAGGAGATCAGCTTGAAGCCGCTTGGGAACGAGAGCGTGACCGGGGTGGAATAAGAAGGATCAAATCTGAAATCTATGGGCTTGCAGAATTCCGGCACTTGGCCGTCCGGAGCCCTTAGCGTCGTCACGGGCACATTCTGGGGCGTTACGGTCGTAACCAGAGGTTGTATCTCACTCCTCAGCTCCGTGCCCTGCGCGGATATCGAATACGTAAACGGCAGGCTTATGTCGCCGCGACCGTATGCGCGCCACTTGAAATCGGAAGAGCCGTTGAGCGGGAAGTCATCAAGGGGATCGTCGTTATCGCGCATGATGCCTGCGATCTCGTCCGGCGTTAAGCTGGCCTTATTGCCCTCGCCGATGAGCATCGTGACGTCGGCGAAAAGCCCGCCGCCGCCTATAGAGAGTGAGCGTACGGCAACGCTGTCCGTTTTCTCCGCAACGTCGTTGCAGCCCGCGTCTATGCACTGCGCCTTGATTTTTACCGTGTACGTCTTTCCCGACGGGACCACGACGCCCTGATCAGACGTGCCGTTCCACGTGATGGCTCCGACCTTGTCCACCTTGCCGTCGACGAGCGTGCGAACGAGCAAATCGTTTTCGTCATAAACGCCGATGCTGACCTTTGCGAAGCGATTGACGCTGTATGAAGCCGTGAGCGCCTCGGCCTGCACGTCCTGGCCATTCCCGTCCGTAATCATGTTGAACGGATCGAACACGTCGGACGAGAGCGCGAAACCGAGGATCGCCAACCCCGCATTATATTCCGTGGCCACGTCCATGTGGATGTCGGAGGTGGTCTTCGTATCGCCGCCCGTCCCATCCACCGCAGTCGCCGTGACGCGCGCGCGATAGTCGCCAACATCCACGCGCTTGTTTACGTTGTCCTTACCGTTCCATGCGAACGAGTACGAGCCGGGCGCGCTCTTTCCCATCGCAAACGATGCAGCGACCGGCCCCACCTGGCCGCCCATGACCCTGTAGATCGCTATATTGATGTTGGACGTCTCGTTGGCTAGCGCGTAGGAGATCACGGACTCGGGCGATTGCGTGGATATCGTAGCGGGCGAGGCGCTTACGTTTGTTAGCTTCGGCCCGATGTTCTCGGGGTCGCTCGGATCAGTCGAAGGATCATTGGGATCGTACGGCGTGCCCGGCGCTGTGTTGCGCAGGTCCACGACCATCGAATCGAAATTCACTCGGCCCACGGTATTGCCGTTTCCGTCCACCACCTTGAGCAGGATCGTATAGAGGCCGTTGGGCGTCTGCGCCGCATTTGTCGTATCCAACT
>JBBAAC010000168.1:0-5381 GCA_041658465.1 bacterium
CGTCAGACATGGAGTTGACCGCCGTCAGCGTCTTCTGCCGCTCGGATTCAATCTCCAGGCGCGCCTTCTCGTTGTCGTCCAGCATGCTGAAGAGCACTCCCTGATAGCGCTCCAGGTCCTCCGCGTGTGCGCGGAGCTGCGAGAGAAGTGCATTGACCTCGCGCATGTCTCGGGCGATGCAGACCAACCCGTGCGACTTGCCTCCGCGATCTAATATCTGGGCGGCCGAGAGATTGACGGGAATCAGGCGCCCATCCTTTGTGCGAAGCTCCGCCGTGACGTTGGAGAGCGAACCCGCTGCAAAGAGCGAAGACCATCGCGACGCAGCGAGCGGATGATCACCTTCGTGAGGGAATACGGCGTCGACGAGCGTGCCGGAAAGCTCCATGGTTTTGTATCCGAGGAGAAACTCCGCGGCATTGTTGAGCGAAATAATCCTGCGGTCCGCGTCGAGGACTACCATGGCTTCGTTCATCGATCCCACGATATTCTCCACATAATCCTTGGACACTGTGGTTTCCTTGAGGGCTCCGGCCATGGCGTTGAAGGCCCTGGCCACCGCACCGACCTCGTCGTCGGTGGAGATGTCGAGCGATACATCCAGGTCCCCCTGCGACACCCTGCGAGCTCCCGATTCAAGCTCCTTGAGCGATCGCGTGATCAGCCTGCTGATGTAGAAGGAGAGAAAAACTCCAATGGCCAGGACGAGGACGCCGATCATCGCCGATACGAGCATGGCCGTCCGGACGGCGGCACCTATCCTCGACCTCGATATGCCGATCCTTATGAACCCCACGGTCTTGAAACTCTTCAGCTCCCCGCCCTTCCCCTGGAGCAATGTCTCGGAGAGCTCCTCCTCCTGCTGATACTGTATCGGCGAATAAAATTCGTCGATACTGATGCCGGCCGCCTTTATCGTCCCGCCGAAATAGGGCCCGGCTGCATTGAGCGGCGCCTCAATCTGCTGCGACTCGACGCTCAGATCGATCGCGATCCGTGAGAACTGTTTGAGGATCTTTCCGCTTGAGTCATATGCCACCGTGTAGAGGATCTCCGGATCGCTCGTCGCGATTGCGAAGGGCTGATCGAGAAGCGAGGGCTCCTCCGCTATCATGCCCAGCGCGCTGCTATGGGCGAGGCTCTGCGCGAGGGAGAGACCGGAATCCCTCTGGTAACGCTCCAGCGAGTTGCGCGAGTGAAAGGCGAAGTACACGACAAAAAGACCGGTGAGCACCACAACAACAAATGTCACCATCAGCAGGATGCGATTTGCAAGGCTCTTTATCTTCATCGATAGACCTCTACCGCCTCGGCTATCACCTGCGGGGAAATAGTGATCCCCATCCTCTTCGCAGCCTTGAGGTTGAGGACTATCCCGGCCTTCCTCGCAGGTTCATACGGAATAGAGGACGCCGCCGCACCGGAAACGATCCTCTGCGCTATTTCGGCTGCCTGAACGCCGTTGTCCTTGTAGTCGGTGGCAAGTGCCGCGAGCGCGCCCTCGCTCACGTACTTCTGCGAAATGGCGAAGACCGGCACATTGCCCTTGAGGGATGCGGCGAATATCGCCTCAAATGCGCCCTGAGAAGACGTTACCGAGTCGGGTATCATGAGCAGCACATCGCACCGAGTCATAATCGATGCGGCCTGGCGAACCACTTCGCCGACGGTCGCGGCCTGCTCCGCCACTATTTCGAGCCCCAAGCCTGCTGCCGCGCGGCGCGCCTCGTCAAGATAATCGCCCCTGGATGTGCGCGAGTAGAGCGCGCCGATCCTGGAGGCGGCCGGCACGACTTTCTTGATCGCCGCGAGCGCGGCCCTCGCCGACGGTTCCAGGAAGACGCCCGTGATGTCCCTGCCGGAAAGCCCTTCCACCGCCGGGGAGAGCGTCATCGCGAAGACGATGGGCTTTTCCGTTACTCGCAGCTTGAGAAACTTGAGGGCATTGGAGCCCAGGGCCACCACTACCGGGCACGGCGAATTTCTGACCTTGTCTGCCACCTCCCCCGCAAACGCGGGGTTGTCGCCCAGCACCATCTCCTCCACGGGGCCTTTGAACGCCTTCTTGAACCCATCCATCGCCTCGACATAGGGCTTGATGCCGCTCGAGAGCACGGCACACACCTTCTGCGCGCGAGCGAGCCCGGGCATCAGGATGAGCAGGATCAAGATCAACAGGATGTAAAGACGCCTCTTCACTATCCTCCTAGAACTGATAACGCACCGACCCCCAGATATTGAAGCGGGGTCGCTCCGCAAGGACCAGATTGAACCTGGAATCAAAAGGCGGCACCTGGTACGAGTTGTTGTTGAGGATATTGTTCGCGGCCACCGCTATCTCAAGGTGATCGCGTATCGGCCAGTATGCCACCCTCGCATTGAGCAGATAGAAGCTGTTCACGTTAGCGAGCGGAGTGATCGGGAAGTTTATGACGCCCGCCTGGAACTGATGGCTCTGCGTGTAATTGAAGTCGATATTGGCCGTCAGCCTCCTGCCGAACCAGTAGCCGCGGAGGCCCGCGCCCGCCTTGTTCCTGGGGTTGCCGAGGTTGGGCGTCGAATTGAAGTTATTGTTTATCGGCGTGAAGTGCTCGTACGACCAGTTCGCGTAGCCCTCGAGCCACGAAGAGACCTCTCCTGTTATGCCGATCTCGCCGCCCACGCCGGCTGCCCCGCCGTCGTTAATAAACGAGGCCACCGGCCCCGTGGCAGCGAATGCCAGCTGCGGCACTATCAAATCGTTGAGCCGGTAATAGAAGAAGTCGGCGCGCACGGTAACGCCGTCTATCGGCACTATCGTATTGCCGACGTCCAGATAGAGGACGCGCTCTGCGTGGAGGTTGCGGTTGCCGACGATGGTACCTGTTGAAGCGGCGAGGAGCGGCTGCAAAATGCCCGCGTAGTAGTGGATGTAGTTGGGCGTATTGAAGGCAGAGCCGAACCCGAGTCTCAGCGTGTAGCGCGGGTGGATCAGGAAGACGGTGCTTCCGTTCGCAGAAATGTTAAGCCCGGCAAAGTTCTGCTGATAGTCCGCGCGCATGCCCCCGGTGAGGATCACCCAGTCGAAGAATCTGAATTCATCCTGCAGGAACCCTGCGTAGTTGTTGATGGATCTAACGGACCGATCGATCAGGTTCGCAAACCGGTATTCGGCCCCATAGGTCATGGTATTTCTGACATCCGCACTTATATCGAAGGCGAACGAATACTGAAGTATGGCATCGACGTTGTCCACGATTACAGTGCCAAGCGCCGGCAGGTTCTTGCTCGACATATAGTGCCGCTCCCAATACGACTGGTAATCGAGCTTGCCGAACTTGCCGAAGTCATGCGAGATCTTCGCATCCACCACGCTGCGGCGCTCGTCACCGCCCACTATGCCGCCGAAATCCACGAGACCGAAGTCCTGCGTGATCCCTGCCATGAGGCTTGCGCGCGTATTGTCCGTCGGTTCCGCCAGGAATTTGCCTGTCGCGGAAAAGGTCTCTTCCGACTTGTTGGTATTGAAGTTGGGGATACCGGAGAACTGGTTTAATCGAAGGTAGTGACCCGTCACCTTGTACCAGTAGTTCTCTGCGAATTTGCCGGCGTTTCTGAAGTCGGCCGTCCCAAGATAATACTGGCCGCCGCCTCCCATGAGCTCTGTGCGCGTCTCCTCGGGGTCATATGTGACGATATTGATGATGCCGAGCATCGCCTTGTTGCCGTACAACGCGGACATCGGCCCCTTAATCAGCTCCACGCGCTTTATGTCGGAGAGGGGCACGGGTATCTGCTCCCAGATCGTGCCGTTCAGGAACTCGTGATAGAACGTGCGGCCGTCTATCAGCACGGCGATCCGCTGCCCGCCGGCGATCGGGCCTGCGAAGCCTCGCATCGAGACCTGGGTCTCATTGCTCGTGATCGATACCACGCCCATGCCGGGCACGCGGCGGAAGACCTCTGCCAGGCTGTGCGCACCGGACTGGATGATGTCCTCATGCGTGACGACGGTCACGTTCGCAGGCGCCTCCGAGAGCTTCATCTCCCGCCTGCCCGGGCCCGTAACGAGCTCTTCTCTGCCGAAGTAGAGCTGTTCTTCCAGCGAGGCAGGCGCCTGCGCCTCAGCGGATCCTGCTTCGCCTGTGGATTGAGTCCCTTCGATCGTCACATCGGCTTCCTTGCCGGTCTCCTTTGCAGGCACAGAGCTGGAGGGCGTGAAGATGCACGCTGCGGCAAGGATGGCTATCGTAGTTTTGGACAGTATTGTTTTTTGGAGTGTCGATGAGGCTGGGAACTCCATTTTACACCCCCAAGTGTAGGCCTCGATCCTAATTTATGCCGAAAAAAATGCCAAGACATATCCGGGGGTTTGGGCGCTTGTCGCCACGCATGAAAAAGATGTTTGGCTGCAGGCGCATCGCCGCTATGGACAGTCGGCACTGCTTTGAGATAGCATGCGCTCATCATGAGCACCGCAAGGCAGGACCAGACCAATATCCCGACCGGGCTCGATGACTTCCTGCTCGAGAAGACGGTCCGAGGCCAGATCGTCGGCAGCTGGGGATTCAATCCCATCGTGGATTTCCGGCGCATGAACGCCGAGGAGACAAACGTCTGGTTCTTCGAACAGGTCTTCAATTTCCTGAGATCGTTCTTCGGGCTCGTGGTCCCGGACAGCATGGAGATTACGACCTACAACGCCAGCCGACAGATCAACAAGGACAACCTTAACCAGATGACGTTCCTGGACGAACTCATGCTCGTCCTCAAGGGACTCACGGAGCCGATGTGGTGTGTGCGGCTCAACCTCAACATGGTGGGATTCCTCCGGACCGACTGGGACCCGGACAAGCCGGTGCGGCTGCAGATCCAGGAGCCGGCTACGTTCATCGTGTGGGGCGGTCCGGATGAGACGGGATTTCAGACATTCTCGCTCGGCTATCGCCTGTTCGCCGAGCAGAAACTGGAAGGGGAACACGCGCTCTTATGGTCCATGAACCAGCCGCTCCTGGAGAAGGCCCTCAAGAAGTGGGAGCGCCAGAGCAAGCGGCACATCGAGGTGGTGGCCAGCAACTCAAACGACCTGCCGCTTTACAGGCATGGTTTCTCAAAGCCCGCTCCGTCAGCACCCCGCCCAAAACCGGCGCCAGAAGGCCCGATAGTGGATACCATCCCCGACCTTGAAGACCTCATGTTGTGATCAATGCAAATCTTTAACATCCCGAGGAAACCGCCAAGCAGGCAGGTCGATTCCGTGCCGGAATACGCGATGACCGGCGACTGGCTCCGTTCTCTCTAACCTTGTCCATCGCCACTGCGTGAGCGGGGTCCCCAGCCCATCATCTCGCAAGCCGACACCGAGTTTAGCTCAACCTATAAGGCTAACGGTGAATCACTAG
>JBBAAC010000169.1:0-5354 GCA_041658465.1 bacterium
CCAGCAGCAGGAGGACAATCGCAAGGCCGTCACCGCCGCCTCACAGCAAAGGGCTGCGGAGGCGGAGCGCCAGGCCGCCGCGAGAAAGGTCGATGAGGAGCACAAGGCAGCCGTATACAGCTACGAGGCATGGATCTCCCATATCTTTAAGGGCACGAACGAGGCTTTGGCGCAGGCGTGGCAAAATAATATCGACACCAGCGCTATGATGGCGATCATCTCCGGATATCGGCTTGCCATGGCAAATGCGCGAGGCCGAAACGCCTACGAGATCTCCCAGAAGCGCTGGCTGATCGCGACTGAAATGCAGAGACAGCTCAGATCGATATACGTCAACACCTCGCCCGCCAGCAGCTGGTTCAGCGGAAGCGGTAGCAGCATCAGCGACTCATGGCACGACCGGAGCGACCGCAATATCGGCGGTGGCGGCAGATTTGACAGACCCTCGGGTGGCAGCGGAGACAAAGGCTCCAGCATCGGTCGCGATAGCGGGGGGCACTGACAAAAGGATGCGGAGTCTTAAGGTTTGATCTCCTCTGACTTCGATCCGCCCTGCGCGGGCGCTGGAGAACTGACCAGAGAGGGAAAGAGTTTTTCAACAGTGTTTTTCGGCTTTTTTTCCTCACTCCAGCGAAGGGTCATAAAAGCGAGCCCGCCGGAAACCATGATAGCGGCTGCGAACATCCCTTGCAGCCATAACGGCGCTGGATTGGGTCTGCTCCGCAGATCCAGGATTATCGCTGACTCTACGAGTGCAAGGGTATCGCAAATCATCCCAAACATATCTCTATGCAGGGACATCAGTCTGGCAGCCAGCTTCATCAGCCAGCCGTCATCGGTATCCCCTTCTTTATCGTCCTCGCTTTTTATGGGCACGGCTTGAAGCGACCAGTGCGACGTTGTCTGCGATATCCCCCTGCCAATCCTAAGGGCATCGCGATGTATCCCAAACATCTTGCTATGCAGGGACATCAGTCTCGCATCTATCTTCATCAGCCTGCCGTCATCGGAATCCCCGTTTATGGGCTCAGCTTGAAGCGACCAGTACTGTGAAGTCTCCGATATGCCCCTGCCATCGCTAAATGTCGCAGCGGTCGAGGCCTCATCGCAGTCGGACGCTGCCGCCTGTACCTCAGCCTGGGCCTCTTTCCCCTCTTCAGGCACAGTCGGCTGGTCTCCCTGCTGTGCGGCGGAGGCCGTAGACATCTCCGTCGGCGGTCGGAATGAAGATGACGTCATCAATATAGCCATATTGGTTTCCCAGTTATATGCGGCTGCCCTTCGCCGCGACAATATTATCGCATCTGGCAAAGATTTGTTGCGTTATATATTTAATCAAGAAACGGCTGCCTGGCACGCCGGTAAGGGCAACGCTATCAGGTTGAAATCCAGGGATAAATATTTGTCCGGGATGGTGATATGGCGAATCACCCTTTGCCCAGATCAAAGCCAATCTTGTTGTTCTTACTCGCCGGCGCTTTCATCAGCTCGCGGATCGCATCGAAGACGATCTTGAACTGCACATCATATTTCTTCTCAAGTGCCTCTATTTTGCATACGAGATCGGCATGGGAATGTATGAGCTGGCGCAATTGCACAAAGGCCCTCATTATCTCGATATTGACGAGCACCGCGCGCTCACTCTTGAGCACGCTGGAGAGCATCGCCACGCCCTGTTCCGTAAAGGCATAAGGCAATGCCCTCTTGAGCCACCATGGATTTAAAATCACATTTTGTGATTTTAGAGACTCAAGCTCTTGATTTGTAAGCTGAAACATGAAGTCGGGCGGAAAACGTCTGATATTCCGTTTTACAGCCTGAACTAATGCCCTGGGTTCCACGCAATACAGCACTGCAAGATCCGAGCTCAGTATCACCCTGAACCCACGAATGAGAAATATCATCCTTTCGATCCCGTTCTGAGGGACCAATGCATCTGTCTTTGACATGGCTCTGCCTCCTCTATCTCAGAGACAAAGCAAATAGTGTGCCGGATTTTTTCCTTTGGTTTTCAGTCGAGACAGTTGTCCGGCTGTACGGATTTCGGGCAGCGCTGCACAATAACGCTGCAGCGTGATGGAGGAATCTTGCTACGACGAGGGGGCACAGTTTGTGCAGGAGTAAGACACCGAAGTGGCATCACTTGATGAGGTTCATAAACTCCGCGCGCGTCTCAGGGCGCTTGCGGAAGGCGCCGAGCATCGCCGAAGTGACGATCGAGGTGCCGCGCTTCTGCACCCCGCGCATCTGCATGCAGAGGTGCTCCGCGTCTATGATGACCGCCACCCCTTTGGGCCTGAGCGCGTCCATGAGCGTATCAGCGATCTGATTGGTGAGCCTCTCCTGCACCTGCAGCCGCCTCGCGAAATTATCAGACGGAGCGGAATTGGGCAGCGGTGCAGCGAAACGCAGCAGCGATCTCGGCGCCATTTGTTATAATACCCCTCAGCTAAGGTTATATCGATAGACCTACTTGGCATGTCCTTTGCTCATACTGGTACGCATGGCCTACCTGCCAAGATACGAGATCATACACGACGACGCCTTTTTCCATGTCACATGGCAGTGTCACAATAGGGACTGGCTGCTTCAATGGGACTGGGCAAAACGCGCCTACTATGACCTCCTCCTCAAATATAAGGACAAGTACGGTGTGGAAATCTATGCCTACAACTTCATGGACAACCATCCCCACCTTGCAGGACATCTTCAGAGTAAAGAGAAGTTCTCTGCCTTCTTCAGGGTCGTGAACAGCCAGTTTGCGAGGATCGTCAACAAGCAGCTCGAGAGGCGCGGCCAGGTGGTCATGGATCGCTTCAAGTCTCCGCTCATCGAGTCGGACGAGCACATGCTCACTGCCATGGCATACATAGATCTCAACCAACACAGGGTCAAAAAAGTAACGCATCCATGCCGGAACGACTGGTCCTCATATCAATACTATGCCTACGGCAAGGCCGACCCGCTCATCACCCCTTCGCCTTCGTATCTTGCCTTGGGGAGGAATCCGCTGGAGCGACAGCGCGAGTATCGAGCTATCGTTGCGGCGCTCATCGAGAATCGCAGGTTGATGAACATCTCTCACACGAATTTTATCGGCGACCCTGGCTGGGTGCTCAAGAAGTATCGTGAGCTATGCGAGAGGCTTGGTAGAAAGGCTAGCAATGCGATTGCTATCCGCATGACCAGCCCACCGCCCTAAACCGCAGTGGAGTTTGACTGACTAACTTCATTATCTCTGATCCTGTCACGCAAGGATCAATGCCGAGCACTATCGATTTAACGTCCTGAAGTCTCTCTCAACACGAAAACCTGATCGATTCAGACCAAAACCGCAGACTCACTGAATGCCTCATAGGCAAATCCTGACCGAATCATGCTGATTTGGAAGCCATAGCGCAGGCCTGTCGAAACTCGCTCCGTCTGGTAGGCGTAGGCGCGAGGCGCGTAGGCGCGTGCTGAAAGGATTCAAGAACTGAGTTGCTCCTTTTGACGATCGATGTGCACTGGAGAGTGTGGCTGCGGGGTCAGACGGTTACCTGGAGGATGCTTCCAGCCGCGCTTTCGGCAGCCAATCAACATCGACGTAGTCGCCGCTCCTGCCGGGATCCCGGGCTTTGACCGAGACGTGCGGGTAGGAGTACGCCATCTGCACGTCGAATCCGCGACGCTTGAGAAAGCAGTAGATCAGGATGCTGTAATCCTCGCAGTCGCCTCCCAAGCGCGCGGTCTCCGATGGCGCGAGGACATAGGCCGTGGCAGCGTGAAAACCACGGAAAGCGTCCGGCGGATCGTCGATCCAGCGTGTATCATTGTAGCGGATCCATTGCCGGAGGCGACCGAGTTCCTCCGCCAGCGCGCCCCTCGGCTCTGTCGCCGCCCTCCGGGCGAGCTGTTCGATCAGCGGATCGTGAAGGGAGCGTTCGGCCACTTCCGTGAGCTTATTCCTATCGTCGCCGCCCCGCATTATCACGTCGCCGATGAGACAGCGGTCGTCAATGGGGAGGACGATGCGCTGCTCGCGGCCTTCGATCGCCACGAGCAGATCGAGGAGCACCGGCTCGCGACTGACCCGACACCACCCCGGTGCCTCGACGGTCAGGGAGACGCGACGCGGCCCGGTCGATGCGGTCCGGCCGGGGGCAACAGGCGTTACGCGCACTCCGGGGGTCGGCGAGGTGACGCTCACGAGCCGCCAGGGCTTGCCGTCCATCGCGCGCAGATCGATCGAGAGCTGCCATCGAGCGTTTGCGTCATGGAAAGAGAAAGAGGGTCTCCCTGCCCGAACCGACGCGCGCAAAGGCCCTGCCTCGACCTCCCATGCATGGGGGGGGGATTGCGCAAGGCCCGGAGATTCGGGAGCATCGCGCCGACATCCACGGTTTGTGCAGGCACCGTGGAAGGCGGGCGCATCGTAAAAGCGGAGAGTGCCCTTTCGTCCGCGGCCGATGGCGTGTCCTGAGCGGACGCAGGGGCTGGCGTGTGCACTGTTACCGATTGCCGATAGGCTCTCCCGCTGTCGCCCCCTGCTACCCTCACGTTGTTGTCGGCCATAGTGCCCTCACGGAGAAAACCCCTCTACAGCAGTTATCGGCAGATATTGGAAAAAGTTGTGTGTGAAATGCAGGCTTCCGCAACCACTCGTCACGGAGCAAAGGGGACGAAGTTTCCGCAAGATCAATCACTTCTGACACATCAACAACATCACGATTCATCTGCTTTTCTCGCCGTGTTGCTCCGTGACCGGTGGTTTTGAAATGAGTTCTAGGCAATTGATCGTTGACGCCTATCTTCATAGAAGATAGTGTTTATATTATTGTCGCGACGGTTTGTCCTGGTCCACCGCTTGCCCGCCGACTGGTTAGTGGCGGGGACCAAGTGCCCGTTTTGACTGTCGCACGAAAGAGGCGTGCCATGCCGCTGAAGACCGTTAAAGTGCCTAAGGAAATGGAGCAGCTCTTTGCCCGAGCCGAAGAGATTGTTTCGAGCTATTTTTCCAGGCGAAAGGAAGACCCGGCCAAGGGCACGATTGAAATATTTGATGAGAGGTATGTCTTAGTACGGGCGGCGGCACTCTCCGTGGAGTTTCATGAACTGGTTGAAAATCTCTATGGGAAAGGGCGGGAGGAAGATGCGAGGGTGTTCGCTCAGAACATCCTCTTCGACCTTGCCCACGCCATAGGAAAGGCCGACGCGAAGAACTTCCATGAGAAGATGAAACTCAAGGATCCCATCGCCAAGCTCTCCGCCGGGCCGATCCACTTCTCCCACTGCGGCTGGGCTTTCGTCGACATTTTTTCAGAATCGAGGCCTACGCCGGATGAGAACTATTATCTCATCTACGACCATCCCTA
>JBBAAC010000170.1:0-5289 GCA_041658465.1 bacterium
ACGGTCTTCAAGCGCTACAACGACGTCAGTACGATTCCAAACGATACCGCGGCTCGCGCTGCGGCTGTAGTCGACAGCTCCGCATCGGTCGTCCTCGCCTGCAGGGCTGTCGTCGACAAGCCGGGCTGGAGGATGAGGCATGCCGCGGATTCATGCGCGTCCGCGCGTTGCAAGGCGGTCGATACCGCCACGCGCCGCCGCATAGCCACCGCATCAGGCACGAGATGCGGGCAGTCTGGCGCCGGAAATGCCGGAGGGCTTGCGGCAATGCGAGAGGTGTGCAGCGACATGGCAGCACAGCTTTGCGACAGACTGGCCGCGCGCTGAAGGGGTCTTCAGATATGAGAATGACTGCAGCAAATATCCTGACGCTTTCGAGGCTTCTCCTGGTGCCCGTGTTCCTGGCATTGTTCTTTGCCGGGGAGCGTGGCTGGTCGCTGGCCGTGTTCTGTATCGCCGGCGCCACCGATCTCGTAGACGGTACGGTTGCGCGCATGCTCAAGCAGCACTCGCAGGGCGGCGCCTTGCTCGATCCGATCGCCGACAAGCTGCTCGTGCAGAGCTGTTTCATATCGCTGGCGTTAATGGGCGTGCTCCCGTGGTGGTTTGCGGCGTTGGCCCTCGCGCGAGACGTCATGATCGTCTGCGGGATTTTCTATCTCGAGAGGATCAAGGTGGCCCTCCCGTACAGGCCGACCATGGTCTCAAAGTTCGCCACGCTCCTCCAGATATGCGTCGCCGTGCTGGGCCTCGTTTCGATCTGGAGGCCGGATTATGCCGTCGCCGGCGTCGCGGTTGGAAGGGTCCTCATCTTAACGATGTATGTCACCGCATTGCTCATAGCGGCGAGCGGTGCCCGGTACGTTCAGATGGGTCTAGGAATTTTGAGGGAGCACCGCGCACATCATGGCTAAAGAGAAAATAACGCTGGTTGTAAGCGATTTTCATCTTGGGGCAGGGCCCGAGCTGCCGGACGGCAAGACGAATTTTCTCGAAGATTTTTTCCACGACGCAAAGTTCGTAGAGTTCCTGGATTATTACTCGAGCGGAGACTACGCCAGGCGCGAGGTCGAGCTCGTCATCAACGGCGACTTCTTCAATCACCTGCAGGTCTTTCCAGATGAGGAGAGGCCCGAGCTCATCACAGAGGCGGTGACCATCCGGCGCACCGAGGCGATCATGGCGGGCCATCCCGCCATCTTCGACGCGCTCTCGAGGTTTGCGGCGGCGCCGCGCCACTCCATAGTATTCATGATCGGCAACCACGATGTCGGTCTCTTCTGGCCGTCGGCGCGCGATCTTCTCGTGCAGATGCTGGGGCCCACCGTGCGCGTCCATGCAGAGGCGGCGTACATATCGGAGGGCGTCTGGATCGAGCACGGCAACCAGCACGTCGCTGAAAACCGGATGAACTTTTCACAGCCGATTCTCGACGGAAGCAGGGGCGAGCCCATCATCAACCTCCCCTGGGGCGACATCTTTGTGATCCGTTTTCTCAATCGCGTGAAGCGCGGCAGGCCTTACATCGATAAGGTCTTTCCGTTCAGACTATATCTTCGGTGGGCGCTTATTCACGATACGTGTTTTGCCCTGAAGACTTCGTTCGTCGGGTTTTTCTATTTCCTCCAGCTGGTCCTTGGAATCGGGGACGGCGGCAGGCTGGGCAGGCGCGAGTTCTTTAAGATCGCCAAGGAATTCTCCTTTCCCGTTCATATGGAGAGGGCTGCGAAGCGCATATTCGCGCTACATCCGGATGTGCACGTTGTGGTCTTCGGCCACGGGCACCGCGCTGCTGCGAGGGCATTCGCGGGCGGCAAGGAGTATTTCAACACTGGCATCTGGAACGAGATGATAAGCCTGGACATCGGCACCATGGGCCGCTCCCTGCGCCTCACGTTTGCCGAGATCGCGCGCGGCAAGGACAACATCCCGCACGGCCGCCTCAGGGAATGGAAGGGCGCGTATCGAGAGGTAGAAGAGATGGGACTCATCTGACCCTGTGATGGGATCCGCTATGGTCGATTTCAAATCAGTCATGGAATGGCAGGACCTTGGCCGCATGCCTTACCGCGAGGCGTGGGAGCTGCAGGAGCGGCTGCGCGAACAGCGCATAGAGGGCAGGATCGCGGACCGCATGCTCGTAGTTGAGCACCCGCCCGTGATCACCATGGGCCGCAAGGAGTGCAGCGCGGATGTGGTCTCGCCCGAATCCGCGCTGGCAGGAGAGGGGATCGAACTCGTCAAATCGAACCGCGGCGGACGAGCTACATATCACGGTCCGGGCCAGCTCGTCTGCTATTTCATCTGCGAGCTGGCTTCTTTCGGGCTCGGCATCAAGGATTTCGTGCGCGCGATCGAGGAGCTCTCCATCCGCACGCTCTCCGACTACGGAATCAACGCAGCGCGCGACCCGGATCACCCCGGCCTCTGGGTCGGCCGCGACAAGATAGTTGCGATAGGCCTGAACGTTGCGCGCGACGTGACGCAGCACGGTCTGGCGATCAACGTGAGCTGCGACCTCGCGGCATTTCGCCACATAATCGCATGCGGAATCCAGGGCAGGGGGATCACCTCGGTGGAGCGCATAAAAGGGGAAGCGCCCTCCGTGAGGGAGGTCGCAATTCGACTGATCCATCATTCCGGAGAGGTCTTCTCCAGGGAGATGAGAGAGGCAAAGGCAATCTAGCCGGATGTGAAGGTAAGCCGCTCGCCCTGCGCTGTCTGAGCATCGTCTTCCATGCATTCGATGAACTCGGCCTGGGACTCGTCATCCGGGAGCTTCTTGAGGTACATCTCGTATTCCGCGGGTGTGAGCTTGCCCGAGCGGAGGTTCCGCTCGAGGAGCCGCGAGTCCATTGAGAGCCCTTCTGCTGTCTTGTGTTCCTTCGTCGTCATAGCCTCACGTCCTCTTCGCTAACCCCTCCTTTGTAAGGAGGGGCAGGGGAGGTAGATCTTGATCTACCCCACCCATCCTCCCCTTACAAAGGGGAGGGGTTATGTTGTTCACTTCTTTGCCGGTGCCTTTTCGATGTGCATTATTATTTTGCCGTCTTTGAAGATCCGCACGTCGCCGGAGGATTGCGATATAACAAAGGCTACAGCGCGGGTCAAGCTTGTGATGCCGGCCGCAGCGATATGTCTGCTGCCCAGGCCGCGGGGGAGCTGAGACTCGTCGATTGCAGCACCGAGATAGCGGCCCGCGGCCAGTACGGTGCCGTCGTCGGCGATGACGAATGCGCCGTCCATGGCCGCAAACTCGCGGATAGTCTCCTTTAGCGCGGAGCTCAGGACGTTGCGCTCATCGTCGTCATAGCCCTTGAACGGGTTCATGATCATCTGCTTTGAGAGCTGCATCACGTGTTCGTGGTCCCCCACGACGAAGATCGTGCCGAGCGCCTTGCCCTCTCGGCCCGTATCCGCCAGCTCCACCGCCAGGTTGAGCACGGACTGGAAGAGTTCCGGCTGCACCGACTCGGATATCTTCGCAAGGCCTTTGCTGGCCACTATCTCCGACTCCTTCGAGGTGTCCACGCTCTGGATAAGGTCCAGCGGACCGGATTCGGTGGGGCCCACTGCGAATATGATCCGCGAGCCGGGCTTTACGATCTCCTGCGAGAGAGAGATCATGGTGCCGATCTTTATGAGCGAGATGCGCGTGAGCGGGATTCGCGGGAGCTGTATGATCGCCGTTGCGCTTGCCGCGAGGGAGCCCTTGTGGTCCTCGCTGCCGTCCATGCGCCTGCGCTTCGTGATCAGAACGAGTTTGATGCCCTTTGGGATGCGCTCCTCGCAGATGAGGTCGTCCAGCGGGTCTGCGTGGATCACCACGGCATCGGCCTCGGTCTTGGAGGCGATTGCGAATGCGGCTTTGAGGAAGAGTGCGTTCTCGCTGTTCATCTCATCTCAAAATACAGAAAGGGGCTCGATACTTCAAGAAGAAAGGATCGCCGCGGGCCATGAAATCATTGCTACTCGCAGCGATTGACCTCCCAGCGGGCGTGCTGTAAATTGCAAAACCTATGCGCAAGATATCATCGTTGGCCTTATTATTACTGACCCTTATCGTCGCCTCCGCATCGCGCGCCGCCAGCAATCCCTCGTCGCCGTTCCAACTGCTCTGGGACGATGAGCCCAGGAAGATCGCCGCGGGCAGCGCGTTCCATCTGACGGTGAGCATCCGCGCGCCGGACGGATATTATCTCTATGCGGACGAGACCGAGGTGGACTTCGCCAGCCTCGAGGGGCTCTTTGTCACCGACATCCGGTATCCCAAGCCGACCCCGTATACGGATCCCTACATGGGCAAGACCGTCAAGGTCTACAAGGGCGAGGTAACGATCTCTATCGACGGCAGGGTGCCGGATGGACTCGAGCCCGGCGAGAAGGAGCTTACGGCGCTCGTGCGCTACAGGGGCTGCTCGCCCACGCTTTGCTTCAGGCCCGAGGAGCAGGAGATCTCATTCAGGCTCAAGGTCGAACCACTGGCCGCGGCGGAGCGCGTGCAGCCCAAGCGGCCGCAGATAGCCGCTGAGGAGGCCAGGCCCATGCCCATGAGCCTGCCCGAGCGGCTTGGGCTCAAGGGCTTGCTGCAGGTGCAGGACTTCTCCGTGCTTCTGGAGCGCGGCACGATCTTCACCATATTCATAGTCCTGCTGGCCGGCATCCTCACTTCCCTGACGCCGTGCGTATGGCCGGTCATCCCGGTGGTGCTGCTGTATGTGGGAGTGCACCCGCACAAGCGCTTCTGGGAGAACCTCTTGCTCTCCGCGGTGATGGTGGCCGGGATCGTCGTGACTTATGCGGCGCTCGGCGTCGGCGCCGTCGCGTTCGGCAGGAACCTGGGTTTCCTCTTTCAGCAAAGCTGGTTCCTGGCGCTGGTCGTGCTCTTCTTCGTCGCCATGAGCCTCTCTATGTTCGGCGTCTTCGACATCCGCATGCCCAGACGCCTCCACGCGCGCCTGCACAGGATGGGCGGGGAGGGTTACGGCGGCGCGTTCCTGGCGGGCATGGGGCTGGGGCTCGTGGCGTCGCCGTGCGCGGGTCCGGTGCTTGCGGCGATTCTCGGATATGTGGCCCTGCAGGGGAGCTACGCGATGGGGTTCGGGCTGCTCATCGTCTACGGGATCGGAATGGGTATCCTCATGATGCTGCTCGGCGCATGTTATGGCGAACTGGCGGGCAAGCTCAGGGGCGGCTCATGGATGCTCTGGATTCGTCGCGCGCTCGGGATCGTGCTGCTCTTCCCGGCCGCGTACTATATGGGCGTGCTCTTCAACTGGAGCCCGTTGC
>JBBAAC010000171.1:0-5284 GCA_041658465.1 bacterium
GCCCGCCCCTGCGCATCAGCAGGGCCCAGGGCAATGAGGCATTTGAAGAGAGCGATCCACAGTGTAAAGTGTGGCAGAATTGCGTGATTGAAATCAGCGTGAATATCGGTCAGAATTTATTACGGGATGTCGGAGGAAAGCGCAGATATGAACGAAAAGGACAAAACGCACCACGAGGCAGAGGATGTATCCGAGCGCACGATCGTCTCCTCTATGAAGAAGGTGGAGACTCCTGAGGAGGAGAAGGCCTATATCCTCTTCATCTCCGGCCCGCTCATGGGCAAGATGTATTATCTCGAAGATCAGGTCACGATCATCGGCCGCGCCGAGGATTGCAACATATCCATCAGCGACCCGAGGATCTCGCGCCGTCATCTGCAGATCAGCCTCGTGAGCGGCCAGGCGATCATCGAGGACCTGGGCTCAACTAACGGCACATTCGTCAACGGCGAACGCATAGCGACGCGCGTGCTCAAGAACTCCGACTTGATCCACATATCCAGCGATACCCTCTTCAATTTCGCCACCGGTTCAGAGGCGGAGCGCCTGTTCCACGAGGCCATGCACCAGATGGCCAACTACGACGCGGTCACAGGCATCAACAACAAGCACGTCTTTGCCAAGCGATTCAGGGAGGAGTTCAGCTACGCAAAGCGGACCAATATCCCGCTGTCGCTGCTCATGATCGACATAGACTTCTTCAAGAAGGTGAACGACACGTTCGGCCACATGGCCGGCGATTATGTGCTTCAGGGTGTCGCAAAGCGCATGGGCAAGGCCGTACGGGACGAGGACATACTCGCCCGCTACGGCGGCGAGGAGTTCGTCGTGATCTTGCGCGGCACGGACAAGGAAGGCGCGTTCCAGCTCGCCGAGCGCATCCGAAGCCTCGTCGCGGCGGAACCGTTCATTTTCGAGGAGCACAAAATCCCAGTTACGATCAGCATAGGCGTCGCGAACCTCTCCGGCGACAACGTCGCCACTCCCGAGGATTTCATCGCCCGCGCCGACGCCTGCCTCTATAAATCCAAGGAAAACGGTAGAAATCGAGTCACCGCATAACAGGCAGAGGCAAGAGCAGAATGCATGTACACATGCTTCATTCTGTTGACTTTTTCACGTCGAAATCATACCTCGTAATCCCTTTTCAACAGAGGTCCGGAAGATGCCCGCAGCGATAATCGATGGCAAACACCTGGCGGCACAAATTCGCGACAAGCTCGCGCAAGAAGTCGTAGATCTCGTCGCAAGGGGTGTTGCGCCGGGGCTTGCGGTGGTGCTCATAGGCCAAAACCCTGCGTCGCAGGTATACGTGCGGAACAAGCGCGCAGCCTGCGAAAAGGCCGGCATTGCGAGCTTCTCGCACGACCTGCCTGAGTCCGCATCAGAGGATGAACTCCTCTCGCTGATCGAGCTTCTGAACCGCAATCCGGCGATACACGGCATACTCGTGCAGCTCCCCCTTCCCGGCCACATAGATGAGAAGCGCGTGATCCGCGCGATAGCCCCGGAAAAGGACGTGGACGGATTTCACCCCTATAACGTGGGTCTTCTCTCAATAGGCGAACCATGCCTGGCGCCGTGCACCCCTTCCGGCATCATGTCGCTCATCGACTCGACCGGAGTGAATATCGCCGGCGCCAGGGCGACGGTTATCGGCCGCAGCAATATAGTCGGAAAGCCCGTAGCCTTGATGCTGCTCGCCCGAAGCGCGACCGTCACAATCTGTCACTCAAAGACAAGGGACATCGCCGAAGAAATCAGAAGATCCGATATCGTCGTGGCGGCGGTGGGCAGGCCCGCGTTTGTAAAGGGCGAGTGGATCAAGCCAGGCGCGGTCGTGATCGATGTAGGGATTAACAGGCTGCCGAGCGGAAGGCTTGCGGGCGATGTGGAGTTCGAGGAGGCGGCGAAGCGTGCGGCCGCGATCACTCCCGTGCCAGGAGGCGTGGGGCCGATGACAATTGCGATGTTGCTCAAGAATACAGTGGAGGCTGCAAAAAAATTGTGCGATCGTGCGATCGTAAAAAACGAACGTACGAACGCACGATAAGGAGACAGTGCCATGACCAGCAGAACTCCGCTGTACGACGAGCATCTGCGCCTCGGCGCTCGAATAGTGGACTTCGCTGGCTGGGAGATGCCGGTGCAATACACGGGCGTAATCGACGAGCACCGCGCGGTACGCACCGCGGCCGGCCTCTTCGACGTCTCTCATATGGGCCAGCTCGAGGTAACGGGCCCCGAGGCCACCGACGCAGTACAATACCTCACCACCAATGACGTGCGCAAGATGACCGACGGCCGCGCGCAGTATTCCATTCTCTGCAACGAGCGCGGAACTGTCGTAGACGACATAATCGTCTATCGCTTTTCTTCCACACGTTACATCATCGTGGTGAACGCCTCGAACGCCGCAAAGGACTTCGCCTGGTGCAAATCCCATTTAAAGGGCAACGCCGCGATTCGCGACGCCTCAGACGAGTACGCGCTCATCGCCTTCCAGGGCCCGCTTGCCGCAGAGATCCTGGCCGGTTTTACCGACGTGGATCTCGCCGCGATACCGTCATATCATTTCAGGCAAGGCAAGGTCGCCGGCCGGGACGCCATCGTCGCGCGCACCGGCTACACCGGTGAAGACGGCTTTGAGCTCTTCACAGCGCCGTCCGACGCGACTCCGATCTGGCAGGCCCTGCTCGAGAAGGGCAAGGCCCGAGGCGTCGCGCCCGCGGGTCTCGGCGCGCGGGACACGCTGCGCCTCGAGATGAAATACAGCCTCTACGGTCACGAGATCACCGAGGAGACGAATCCTCTCGAGGCAGGTCTCGGCTGGGTGGTAAAACTTGATACGCCGGAAGACTTCATAGGCAAGGCGGCGATCGTCGAGATAAAGCGCAAGGGACTGCCGCGCGCGCTGGCCGGTTTCAAGATGACGGATGCGGGAATTCCAAGGCAGGGATACCCGATACTCATCGACGGAAAGGCAGCCGGAATAGTCACGAGCGGCACTATGTCGCCGTCGCTCGAGTATGCGATAGGAATCGGCTATGTCCCCCGCGACTCCGCTGCGACAGACACGGAAATTTCTATTGACATCCGGGGTCGGGCAAGGAAAGCAACTGTCGTAGAAACGCCGTTTTACAAACGGAAAGTTACGTCAGAATGACATCCATGGGGAGCCAATATGAACGCACCGGACGATCTTAAGTACACTAAGGAACATGAATGGGTGAAGGTCGAGGGCAAGACCGCTACCATCGGGATCACCTACCACGCGCAGTCCCAGCTGGGCGACATCGTCTATGTCGAGCTGCCTGGTGAAGGCGAAACGATTACAAAAGACGAGACGTTCGGCGTGGTCGAATCGGTCAAGGCTGTGTCCGACTGCTACGCGCCGATCTCCGGTAAAGTCATCGAGGTGAACGACCCGCTCGCGGAGAGCCCCGAGACGCTCAACGAAGATTGCTACGGCGAGGGCTGGATGGTGCGCGTCGAGATGAGCGACGTGTCAGAGCTTTCCGAACTCATGGACCAGAAAAAATACCTGGCCTTTGTCGCCGAAGAGACCGCCTGAGCACCAAATTCGAAATCCGAAACACGAAATCCTAAACAAGTCCTAAATTCTAAATTCCAATGCTCGAAACAAAAAATGATTTAGAAGTTGTTTCGAATTTTGGATCAGGAGTACGCCATGCGCTACCTCCCGCATACCAATGAAGAGATCAAAGAGATGCTCTCGGTCATCGGCAAGAAGGATGTCGAGGAACTCTTCGCCTCCATCCCGCAGGCCCAGCGCTGCAACCCGGAGCTGTGTCTCCCTGAAGGTATCTCCGAGCAGGAGCTCTGGGCTCATATGAACTTTCTCGCGATGCGCAACAGGACGCTCTCCTGCTCCGCATCGTTCCTCGGGGCCGGGGCGTATCGCCACTACGTGCCGGCGGCGGTCTCGGAACTCGCGTCTCGCTCAGAGTTCGTAACGCCCTACACGCCTTATCAGCCCGAGATAAGCCAGGGCACGCTCCAGGCCATGTTCGAATACCAGACGCAGATCTGCCGGCTCTTTGCGATGGATGTCTCCAACGCCTCGCACTACAGCGGCGCCACCGCCATGGCTGATGCCGCTCTCATGGCCAGGAGGATAGGCAAGAACCGCAAGGCCATACTCCTTCCTGAAAACGTGCACCCCGAATATCGCCGCGTGCTCGAGTCGGTGCTCTGCATCGATGATTCGATAAGGCTCATCCCCTCTTCCGCCGGCCGTGTCGATCGCGCGAAGTTTACCGCCGCGCTGGGCGACGACGTCGCGGCGGCCATCGTGCAGTTCCCTAATTTCTTCGGCATCGTCGAGGATTTCCGGGAGATCGCGGATGCCGTCCACAAGGCGGGCGCTCTGCTCATCGCCGTGGTACCCGAGCCGATAGCGCTTGGAATCCTCACTCCGCCTGGAGCGTGGGGAGCCGACATCGCGGTGGGCGAAGGGCTCTCCCTGGGGCTGCCCATGAGCTTCGGCGGACCTACGCTCGGAATCTTCACCGCGCGCGAGCAGCTCGTGCGCCAGATGCCGGGAAGGATCTGCGGAAAGACCGTGGATGCGGACGGAAGGACCGGCTATGTGCTCACCCTCTCCACCCGCGAACAGCATATACGCCGCGAGAAAGCGACATCCAACATCTGCTCCAACCAGGCCCTTTGCGCCACGACCGCAGCGATCTACCTCTCGATGCTGGGCAAGGAGGGTATGCGAGAACTCGCGAACATAAACGCAGCAAAGGCGGCGTATGCGAAGAAATGCCTCTCCGCGGTGAAAGGCGTCGTCATCCCCTTTGAGGCGCCTACGTTCAACGAGTTCGTGATAGAAACCAATGGGCCTGCAAGCGAGATCCTCGCCAAACTCGAGGCCGGAGGGATACTGGGCGGAGTGGACCTCGGCCGCTTCTATCCCGACATGAAACGCTGTATACTGGTCTGTGCCACGGAGATGAACACGCGCGAAGAGATCGATCGGTATGCTGATGAGCTCTCAAAAATCGTACGATAGTTCGATTGTACGATGGTACGATTGTACAAAATCTTAAAATTCAGCAAGGTGGACACATGACAAAAAATATACACTCAATGTCTGACAACGACCATCGTACTATCGTACCATCGCACCATCGTACAGCCTGCGGCACCACCGGGCTTCTCCTCGAGGAGCCATCTCTATTAGAGCAGAGCGTACCCGGAAGGCGTGGCGTCTCCCTGCCGAGATCGGACGTGCCTGCATTTAATCCGTGCGAGGCAT
>JBBAAC010000172.1:0-5275 GCA_041658465.1 bacterium
CCTGCGAAAAGAATAAACGCAGGGGAAACATTGAGCGCCCTTGCCAGCTTCTCGGCAATAGCCTTTCCAACCGGCCGCCTGCCATGAACGATGTCGGAAAGATTCGACGGTGAAACGCCCGAGCGCCTTGAAAGCTCTGCCTGCGTCATCTCATTAAGCTCGCATGTCATCTTAATGACATCGCCTGTGGAGAGGTTCGCACGGTCCTTTGCAGCAACGTAATCGGTTCTTGATCTGGTCATAATATCTCCTCTCAGTAATCATGCGGACCAACCTGCTCGACAAACACCGTGACCGTTTCTTTTTCTATGTTGTAAATCACGCGATATTGATCGTTCAGATACGAAGAGCGATAGCCCTCCCATCTTCCTTTTAACGCGTGATCTTTGAAACCGGGCAGTTTGCGCAGTTCGAACGGTCCGTCCCGCTGCACAATCTGTTTCCAGACGGTATATTTGCGCTGAACCTGTAACGGCGCACTGTCGATAACTCTTGTTGCCTTCGTCCGATGCTCAAGCACCGTCCACATAATCTGTCCCTTCACTTTTTACAGATATATCATATGTTCTCATAAATGGGAAGTCAACTGGTGTTCTCAAAAAAGGGTGCCCGCATCGCCCTTTTCTTAAACGTCTTCGCAGCACTCCCGGCACGCGGGGCATGAGCAGCCATGTCTGAATGAAAACTCCCCGCGATAAGCCGCAAGGTATCACCGGCAACATCTCCGATCACCCTCACCCTTCCCTCTCCCCTCCCTTCGACGTTGCTCAGGGCAGGCAAGGGAGAGGGTGGCGGAAACCCCGCAGCAAGCTGCGGGGAATCATCACATTGAAGTCATATATTTGACAGTTCTCCGGGATTTTCTCAAAATGAAATTCAAAAAAAAAAAAACGAACCGTGTAATTTCAAGGTATTACACGATTCCCGATCTGGCACAGGGATTGCTTCAAATCAAGTGTGGTTGCGATGTCAAATTCAGGATCAGCAATAACCGCTGATCGAAAAATAACCTTGGAGGGAGAATAATATGAAAAAACAGACATACACGATTGTGATCACCGGAATGTCTATCATGCTGCTGCTCTATCTCACGAGCTCAGCTGGCGCCCAGTTCGCACCGAATACAGGCCATGTCGCGCAACGCCAGATTCAGGTCGTTGCAAAACCTGAGACAGATATAATAAGCAAAAAGTTCTACGGTCCTGTGACACGCGCGCCAGTTCAGGTAAAATTTTGTGCCGAAGGGTATGAGTATCTCGCTATATCCGAGAGTACTCAGTGCCAGCTAGATATGCCCATTTGCAGGCAGATAGGGAATCCGCCGAAACCAATCATTGGAGGATTTGTTTGCAAGGGTAAGGACAAACCCTTTCTCGATGTCGGCGCAGCGAAGGATATCTGTTTGGCAGGAACAACTGCTGTCTCCAGCAGCGCCAACGGGTCACCAAATGGCGAAGGTCTATATAGCGAGACCGAGGTTTGTTGCGCGTTCCTCGGAGAGCCGGAACAAGCTTGCAACCCCTGATACGATGTAAGCTGGGGCAGGATTATTCTGCCCCGCATAAGATGAGCGGCTTGCAATCCAGCATCATTTTGCCTTGTCACGCAATCGGTCTGTTGGCATTGTACCCCGCATGGAATTCCGATTCATAACCACGGCAGATCCGCTCTATAAAGAGGAGCTCGCGCTGCGATTTGAGCTCCTGCGCAAGCCGCTCAATATGCCGCAGGGGTCGGAGGCGTTCCCGTTCGAGGAGGAGAGCCTGCACCTCGTGGCTGTAGAGGGAGGGCGCGTCGTGGGCTGCGTGCTCTTCAAGCCGGAGGGGAACTCGGGTCGGATCTTCCAGATGGCGGTGGCAAAGGATTTCCAGGGGCGCGGCATAGGACGCGCGCTCATGACGGAGCTGGAGGCAAGGCTCGTCGACGAGGGTTATGAAGACGCGTACATACACGCGCGCGAGCCGGTGCTGGGCTTTTACGAGGGGCTCGGCTTCGGATTGACGGGCGATCCGTTCGAGGAGGTCGGGATCGAGCATCGGAAGATGATCAAGCGGCTCTCGCGGCAACCGGATGCGATCGTCCCCGGCCGGATCGCGCTCGCGCACAAGCCGGTCGTGGATATGATGCTGGCGTCATTCCCGCCCGAGATCTCGGAGCAGACGTTTACAAACGCCTTCGTATGGCGAGGCTCCCGCGACCTGCGCATCGCCGAGCAAGACGGCGCGATCGTCATCTACGAGGTCTGGGGCGACGACGCGATGATCATGGGGCCTCCGATCGGGGAGCTGTCGACCGCCAAGGCCGCCGCCGCGGTCGAGGCTGCAAGCGGCAAAGCGGTGACTGCCGTCGTGCGGCTGCCCGAGCGCGCGATCGCGGAGGCGGCGGCGATTCCCTGGGCGATCGCGGAGGACCGCGACAACTTCGATTACGTCTATCGCAGGGAAGACCTCGCCGAACTGGCGGGACGCAATTACCACGCGAAGCGCAACCTCATAGCGCAGTGCCTCGCCGAGCACGACTGCGCGTACGAAGAGATCTCGCGCCAGAATCTCGCGGAGGTCAGGGACATGATGGACCGGTGGTGCAAGACGCGCGCGTGCGGCCAGGAACCCGGGCTCTGCCACGAGTACCAGGCGTTGAAGGAGCTCTTTGACCATTACTGGGAGCTTCGCGTGAGCGGAGCCGCGATCCGCGTGGATAAAAAGATCGAGGCATTCACCGTGGGCGAGCGGCTCAACGCGAACACCGCGGTGATCCACTTTGAAAAGGCGATGCCTGAATTCAAGGGCCTGTATCAGCTCATCAACC
Organism: bacterium; assembly: GCA_041658465.1. Lineage (GTDB taxonomy): Bacteria > UBA10199 > UBA10199 > 2-02-FULL-44-16 > JAAZCA01 > JAJZQH01. The sequence goes on from JBBAAC010000172.1 coordinate 2,809, forward strand.
AGCTCTTCTGCAAGAATCAGCTCTCGGGATTCGAGTACGTGAACCGCGAGCAGGACCTGGGAATCGAGGGGCTTCGCAAGGCCAAGGAGAGTTACTTCCCCCACCATCTCGTGAAGAAGTTCACCGCATTTCCGCACGGCATCGAGAGGGGTCAAGAGCTCGCCGGGCACAAGGAGATACGCTGCCCGGAATAGGTTGCTATCTCGAAGCGGCCAGGACGCCGGATCGGAATTCGTGCGCGATGCGCCTCACCGCACCCCTGGCACGAGTCCCTGGGCCTCTGCTTGCGACATATACCGCCCTCGATTGGTGGCGAATGCGGCTGTCACCGTCTGCATCTCGGTCGGTGCTGCACCCACCCAGACCACCTGGCCTGATGACGGGAGCACGACGGTGGTGGCAAATGCTGTAACGTTCTTCTCGGCGTACGCGCGCGCCTCGTTGAAGGTCTCCAGGCCATTGATCTTCCCGCTATCGATTAACGTGCCGTCGATCGGGTAGAAGTAGAGACGTGAGCCATCCTTCCCCTTCCACGGCATCAGTACGCCCCTGAGTCTGCCGTCCTGGGGATGTGGCGAAGCAGCCCGGCAATTGCATGCATGGGATTTACCATAATGGCCGCTTTCGCACCGAGGGCGGAGAGCGTTGCTGCCAGGAGGAGGCTATCGGCCCTGCAGTCTCCTGCACGCCCCGCGATGAGCTGGGCAGGCTCGACGAGCTGGGCCATGATCACGGGTCCCGTGGAGTAGGTCATGCCAGCAGGAACCTCATACCGGACATTGAGCTCGCGAAAGGCGCCGAATGCCGCAAACCACGCCTTGGCCACCGGACCAGCGGCCGGGCCCGCGTCCCGCAGGTGTGAGCGTACAAGCCCCATCCATCGGGTCGAGGCCTCGTCGCTGCCAAGGACTGCCTTGCGCGCCATCAGCGTCGGACCAAAGTCAGGCGGCACGTCGTACGCAACACATCGCCCCTGGCCATTCGGCCGTTGAAAATCCTCAAAGATCTTTGCCCGGAACTGCGAGAAGCTGCTGAATGTCCGCAGATACTGTCCCCAGGACGTGCCCTGGGCGTAGACAAAATCAAACTCAGACAGGGAATCATCTGAGGAGGACTGATGCTGCTCCTGTGTAACCTTTTGGTTGATCGACCTGAGCCAGCCCTGGACGCTGACAGGCGATTGAGAACCAGGAATGGTAGTGGTTACGCAATCGGAAATCGTGCCTAACTGGATATCTCCCATGACGAGGCTTCCCTTCAGAAGCCCCCCGTATTTTTGTTATCGGCCGAAAATTGAAAACGTTGCTTAATTTGTCATTTCGACAGTCCCAATTGACTTGTCGACCTGATCCAACTAATGGTAACTCTTCAAAAAAACGGGGCCTTTCGGTGCACATCGCAGCCTGCAGCTTGAAGAAAAAAAAGAACCTGATTTCCTGCGCAGTGCAGGTTTTGCTCTTAACTATTGTCTTCGCCCTTCTGCCTCTCAAAAACGCGCATTCCCTGCCCGAGACCAACCCTGCGAAGTACGTTGCACCCACGCAGGCAGATGTGCCGGAATACAAGGGCGGCGCGATCGTGCTTCCACCCGAAGCCGCTGAGTCGCAGGTCCCCTCGGAGCCTGGCGCGGGCAACGTCTATACCCTTGCGGAGCTGGTTGATTTTGCGCTGCAGAGCAGCCCGGTCACGCGCCTTGCCTGGGCGCAGGCCATGGCCTCCGCCGCACAATGGGGACAGGCGCACAGCGCGTATTATCCCACTGTGTCCGCCGAGGGACAGGGCGCAACGGGCAAGATCCCGCAGCTGCAGGGCGGAAAATCTTACGTGTCGATGAACACGACGCTGAGCTACCTGCTGCTCGACTTCGGTGCCCGCGGCGCAAAGTCCGAAGCTGCCAGGCAGGCCCTGATCGCGGCCAACTGGAACCACAACCAGGCCATACAGGATATCTTGAGGAACGTGCCACAGGCCTATTACACCTACACCGCCAACAAGGCGCAGGTCCGCGCTGACGAGCAGAGCCTCAAGGAGGCCGTGACAACAGTGCTCTCTACAGAGGAGCGCATGCGCTCAGGCGTGAGCACGATATCTGACGTGCTGCAGGCGCGCTCGAATGCGGACCAGGTACGACTCAAGCTGGCCTCTGACACGGGCCAGGTCGCGATATCAAAGGGCAACCTCGCCACGGCAATCGGCTGGCCTGCAAACAAGCAGTTCGATGTGGCAGAGGGGCCCGGCCGCCTGCCGATAAAGGAGGTCGGCCGCAATGTGGACGATCTGGTCGAGCTGGCACGCGTGAGCAGGCCGGCGCTCGGTGCTGCAGTGCACGCAGTAAGCCAGGCAGAGGCAGGGCTCAAGCAGGCAAAGGCCCTGCCGTTCCCGCAACTCACCGGCACCGGCAACTTCCAGTGGCTGGCCACAAAGGATGAGCACGGCAATTTTGAATACGGCGGGATGGGAATTTCCA
>JBBAAC010000173.1:0-5225 GCA_041658465.1 bacterium
GTAGCGGACCGGCATGAGCGAGAGCCGCCACGCACCAAGCCACCAGTACGGATGGGGATTCTCCGGGCCCATGTTGGCGCCGAGCATGGAGATTCGCCATTCCCCAAGATATTTGAATACCCACGGAAGCTGAAACGGCGACGGCGTCGAAAACTCGATCAAATCCATCGGCCTCGGGTTATTTGAGAAGAGCAGCCCGCCGTGTTCTCCCGGCCCCCAGACCACGCTCTTGCGGCCGAACGTCAGCGCCGCATCGCCGAACTGCAAAACCCCATAGCCATCCTGCAGATACGGCCGGATCAACGCGTCGCCGTTTCTCCAGGAATCCGACTCAACTCTCGGCCTGAACGCGATCGCAAAGTGCCGGCCGAAGGTAAAGCGATTGTCGATCTCGAAGGCGGTCTGAACCCCGTCGACCGCATGGCGGCCTTCCCGGTAATCGAGGAATGGATTCACGACCGCATTGATCGTCCCGTAGCCGTTATTTGGCTGGATGACGAGCGGAGCGCTGCTGGCAAAAATCGTATCGAGACGAAGCTCGTCGAAGGGGTGTCCCCGTATAAATGCGCGTTCGCCCTCGATCGCGCCGATTGCGACCAACTCCTCGCTGAACTTGGTGGTGAGCCTTTCGATGATGCGGTCGATGTATCGCCTGCGCGCGAGCGAACGTGCGAACACCTTGTAATCGGTCTCGTCGGCCTCGCCGTCCCGCTGCTTCGCCCAGTTACTGCGGGCCATTGCAAGAAGCCTCGCAAATTCCCCCCGGGTGAACGGCCTTTGATCAGCGATGGGCGGACGGCACAGGCCAAACGCCACAAGCTTGTCGATGTCACGGTAAGCCTGATCGGTGATGTCGACATAGGTCGTGGCAGGGGCGGCCTGAGCTGCAAGCGCAGCGCACAGCAACAGAAGACCTGCCGCTACCGCAAGGAAGCGCCGCATCACTTTTCTTCCTTCCTGCGGCAGTAGCGGCCGATGAAGACGATCGTCGCTGGCACGAGCATTATTGCCGCCACGATGCAGGTGATCTCGCCGATGACTGCGGCGACGCCGAACGTGGCAAGCGCGCGATTGTTCGCCTCGGTGAGAACGAAGTAGCCGATTATCGTAGTCAGCGAACACAGGATGACCGCGGGCCCCGTATGGCGGATCGCATGGGCCACCCCTTCGGGCCCCTCCTGCCGAATGCGCATGGCCATATTTACCGCGTAGTCCACGCCGATTCCGAAGGTCAGCGGCAGAATGATGAAGTTGAAGAAGTTCAGCTTGATCTGCAAGAAGGCAGCAACGCCCAGCATGAGCAGCACCGCCCATAGAAGCGACCCGATGATGATGGCAGACAACTTCATGCTCCTTAGCATGATGAGCACCATCGCTATCACCGCTATGAGCGAAGCCGCGGTGAGAAACGGCGCCTCTTTGCGTATTATGGAAATGAGATCGGAGAAGATGATCGATGCGCTGGCAGCGTGAACGACCCGTCCGTCCGGCAGCCGGATATCGCGTATCGTATCTGCGAACTTGAGAAGGTTGCGCCCGTCGGAGAGCAGCATCCCGGGCCGCGGGTTTATGAAGACGAGTGCGCCCCTGCGGCCCTCCTTGTCCTCGAAGTGCCGCGTCAGCTCCTCAGGCAAATCGTCTATCGTGAGCGGCCTGCCGAGTATGGATCGCTTGAGCCTGTCGACCTTGGAGCGCACGTCGCCCTTGAGTTCCCGGACCCAGGCCTGGGAGACGAGGTCGTTGATCTTCGCCATTACGGGCAGCTTTTCTTCCTGATCGGTCGGCAGCAGGTCCGTGATCGAGTGACAGCTGCCAACTCGCCGTTCGGCCGGCGGAATAGCCTGATTCTGTGCGTCTACGGCGGCGCAGACCTCGCGCCCCTCTTCGAGCGAGTCCACCAGGACGATCGAGGGAGTCATCGAGCTCTTGAAGAGGCGGCTCACGCGCTTCTCGAGCGCCTCGGTTCCGCTCTCCACGGAGACCTGGTTGCGCATCTTCGTGAAGTCGTACTCCATCGCATTCGGGGCAAAGCGCGCTATTATGACGACGGATGCCACCGCAGCCATGACGGACATGCCCAGTATAACCGCGGGCGATCGCGCGGCGATGCGAGTCGCGATATCGAATAGCGCGCTCTTGCGCTCGGGAGTGGTCCTGGGCTTCACGAGTTTCAGGATCCGCTCCGAGAGCGTCGTCATCGCGGGCAGCACGAACATCGTGGCGGCCCAGCAGAGCATGACGCCGGCAGCGCCTATGAAGCCGAACTGCGACAAGCCCCTGATGCGCGCCACGAAGAGCACGGCGAAGGAGATGGCCGTGGTCGCCGCGGCAAGAAAGACCGGCGCGGCCGTGGTCTCCATCGCATGCCGCATCGCCTCCGCGGGCGCCCTGTGCTTCTTGCGCTCCTCGAGGTAGCGGGCCATCAGGATGATGCCGTAGTTGATTCCGGTGCCCACGATGATCGATCCAAGGAAGGCGGTCTGCGCATTGAGATATCCGATGACGAGCCTGGTCAGGGCGAAAGTCCAGGCGATCGCCACGATGAGCGTCGCGCCCAGCAGGAAGACGACCCTGATTCGAAGGAAAAATACAATGATGGCAAGCGAGACGAGCGCGATGCACAGCAGGGATGTGGAGACGATGTCGTGTTTGAGCGTCTCGTACTCATCGATGGTGCTCTTGACGTCTCCGCAATAATCCACGCGCATGCGCGGTTCGTAGGATGAGGGGTTTGTCTCTTTGACGGCGCCGTCGATGGTCGCTATGAACTGGCGCGCGGAGTCGATCGTGACAGTGGAGCCGAAAGGCCTCACGACCATGACAAGCATCTCTCCCCACTCGCCGCCGTAATAATCGTCGACCGTTGCGATCGGGGCGCTGAACTTCTTCTCGTTGCGCGCCCTGATATCCTCGAACTCGAGCGCCTCGGGCTCCGGCGCCTCCTCTCCAAGCTCCAGGAAGAAAGGCGTGCGCTTGAATTTTTCATAGTCGATGCGATGTTTGAGGCGCGAATAAAAGAGATCGAGATCGTCCTTGTCTATGTAGTACAGGAAGTGATCCTCGTAGAATTTGCGGATCTCATCGCCCTTATAGTTGAGGGATCGTATGGTCCCCGGCGGCAGCTGCGAAAGCCTCGCCGCCAGATCGTCCATAAAGCGCTTGTTTGCATCGACGTCAGGACTCTGAACCGCAATGATGAGCGATCCCACCCCACCCACCTTGTCGATCACGCGATCGAGTTCCTTCACGCTCTCGTAATTCGGGGGCAGGAGCTCCTTCAGATCGCTCTTGAGCTTGAGCTGGGACGCGCCCCAGACCGAAATCACGAGCGTCGCCAGGGTAACGAGGAGAACGATGAGCTCGTGCTTCACCACGAGCCCCGCGTATCTCCCAATGATGCGGCGGATTCGATGTACCATGTGGGGACCTCTAAAAACTACCCATCTGCGTTGTTGCCCGGAAACTCGCGATCCTCACGTACTTCCGTGTACGCTCCGGTCGCGAGTTTCCGGGCGCCTAGCATCTGGGCACTTTTTAGAGGTCCCCTGGAAAAGGGCAGAGCGTACCGCTCCCGGAGGCGTTTCCAGGCGCGCATGAGCAGCTCCGCTCCCCCAAGCCCGGCTGCTGCCACTATCCACCCTGCGAAGATGTCGATCACCCAGTGATGCCGCAGATACACGGTCGAGAACCACAGGCTCACGACGAGCGGGAGATATACGTACCACACGATCCTGAAAGCGCGATTAACCTTGCGCAGGCGGAATGCATAGATGAGCGCCACCGTCGAGAGGCCCACGTGCAGGCTCGGGAACGCGCCTCCGCTTATCACAGAAAGGCTGTCCCACGTCCCCTGCAGCTTGTCGAAGAGGAAGAGGCCGTAAAGCCTCGGCGGATCCGTGAAGAGCGACTCGATAAAGTACCTCGGCGGCGATGCGGGCAGAAAGACGTAACCCATGAAGCCCAGGACAAATGCGATCGTGAGCGCGAGCGCCATGTGCCTCAGCTCCGACCTCATATCCCACAGGGAGAGGAGGAACATTATGAAGAGGGGCTGGAAGAAATAGAGCGCGTATGAGATCGAGAGCACGTCCGTGAGCAGCGGCGAGAAGATGCGCTGAGCCCAGAGCGTGGGCTCAATGCCCAGCAGCGCCACATCCCACCGGTAAAGAGTACCGGCGATGTCGAAGTCCATTGCCTGGCCTGCCACGTCGTGCAGGTTTTCATAGATGAAGACGATGAACAGGAACGGGACCCAATCCCTGAGGATGTGGCCCACCTCCATTTTCCATTCGCCGGGCTTCTGCCACGCCCTCGCCACGAGGGCGGCCAGGGTGGCGCTCGCCGGCAGGGCCACTGAGGCCTGCAGCAGGCGGATGTGGCCGCCAAGCGCCAGGACCGTGACGACGAGCAGCAGCGCCATGGCCATGAGTATGAAGAGGTCAAAACCCAGGGTGGCGAGCCTGTAGAGGAGCCATTCCTTGAATCCTGCGAGGAGCGTGCGCAGGGAAAAGCCCTGTTTGGCCATGTGCATGGCCAGGGAATGCAGGGTGTGCCCCTGCCCCTCCGTGGGAGAAATCTCTCGCTGTGTGGCCATAGGGGGGCGGATGCTATATTCTCAGGGTCAGATTGACAATAAAAAAGTAATAAGGGCGCAGGGTTAGGTAACAATTTGGTTACTATTCAGGAAGGTACCCTGAGCGACGGCGCCATTCGCTGCGCTACTCGTCGTGAAATCTTTTGTGTTTTCATCCCATTTGGATGTCTTCCTTCGTCAGGCTCCAAATGTGTGAAAACCACAAAAGATTTCACTTCCTCATACGCTCCGCTCAAAACCGCGCCTGACTGTCGCTCAGGGTACCTTCCTGAATAGTAACACAATTTGACAAAACTACTTGTTTCCCGGATAAGCGGTGATCACTGGTCACCAATCACTGATCACTGATTTTATGAAAATCGGCATCGTCACTGAATACTTTTACCCCACCCTCGGCGGAATTACCGAGAATGTTTATCATTTTTCCCGCGAACTCCTAAGGCTTGGCCACGACTTCCGGATAATAACCGGCAGGGGCGGCGATCCCGGCGATATCGAGGATCAGATCAAGGGTCGCATTATCCATGTAGGTCGCAGCACTCAGGTCTTTTTCAACGGCTCGTGCGGACGCGCCACCCTGGGTTTTGGGCTCTCCCGCCGCATGAAGGAGGTGCTTGCCTCCGAGCAGTTC
>JBBAAC010000174.1:0-5223 GCA_041658465.1 bacterium
CGCCAAGCGCGCATTCACTTTGCAGGGCAAGCTGCTCCGCGACGCCTTCGTCTCCGCCGACCGGAGAGCTGCACTGAGCGAGGATGCTGAAAGGTTGTCATTCTGAGCGATAGCGAAGAATCCCATTGAAACCCGTACAAAAGATCCTCAAAAGGTGCAGAAGATACATCACAACGAGATATCCGGATACGATAGCCCTCAATCTGATCGGAAGTTATGCGGACGGCACAGCACACAGCGAGTCGGATATCGATATCGTCTGGGTCAAAAAGCGACGCCTGGATTGGAAAAAACATGTGGAGATCGAGGAACATTTCAATCGGCGTCGAGGGCACCCGAAGGTGCAGCTCGTTCCCTTCGAGCCGCGCGTTCTGAAATGGCACTTCGATCACGCTTCGACCATGGCCCATGCAATCCAGCGTGGAACGGTACTCTACGGGAAGAGAACGCGGTTTGTTCGGGATCTGAGTCGCCGCGAGCTCGGACTGCCGACCAGGGAGTGGATGAGTTATTGGGCGAGGCACTGGATTACGAGGCTGGAATGTGCACGCCGTTCTATTTCTATGGAGAGACGGTTTCACAGGCGATTCTGCGGGAAGAAGTGCTATTGCAGTTGCATGGACGATATCGCGAGGGTTCTTGTCAACCTCGTCATCCTTTACCTGGAACTCAAGGGCATCGTGCCGACGAGTAAATCACAGGCAGGAAATGCGATTCGCAGGTATGCCGGCGGTCGAGAGATGTGTACCATCAATCTTACCCTGGCAAAGGCCGGCCGCGACGAGTCTCTTACGCTGGCGCAGGCGGGGGAGATTCTTCAAGTGGCAGGCAACTTCAAGAGGAGGCTGGTCGCGCGTGGCCTCCTCAAGGTTCAACCGGCAGCATTGCCATGAGTTTTGAGCTTTGACCCGGTGTTGCAGTTGCCCGCACCGAGTTGATCGAGGTGTAAGATTGCCAAAACATAAAACTCAACTGAAAGCTTCGAACCGGGATTTATTCCATTCGGTGCTAGGAAAATAAACAATGGAATATACAAGCAAACATAAAAAGCTATTAGCCGAGCTTTTGAGAAAAGCTGATAAAAAGAAAGAAGCGGAGAAAATTCTTTCGGATAATGAATACAGATTTGAAATCAGCGAGGCAATACGAAATGCTCGATCCATCGTGGGTATAGAAGCGAATGACGATGTTTTGTTGGATGCGCTTAGGAGATATGAGAACAGAGATTGCCCCATTTTCAAAGAATGTCCCTTTCCCAGGTGCAAAGGTGCTGTTTGGTGTGATGTTTACAATTTGGGCGGAAGTCATTCTTCCGTGGGGAGTAAATATCGGCATTTAGGCGCTCACGTTACCGATATTCCTAAGAAGATGAAAAAAGAAATTATGTTGGAAATGATTAAAAGGGATCAAGGGTAAAGTGGTCGCCTCATGACAAACAGCGAAAAGATGAATAGGAAAAAATCCTGGAAACTTCAAGAGACGGCGATGGAAATCCGCAAGGCTACAAAATGATTCAGAGCATCCCTCTCACTTTTGACAAGAGCCACATCATTACCATCGGCGAGCGGCTCTACTCGCAGTCGATCGAGCTCATCCGCGAGCTCGTCAACAATGGTTACGATGCAGACGCGACAAAGATCGATGTGACGCTTGGCGATGACATGATCGAGGTGAGGGACAACGGCAGCGGAATGGACGTGGAGGGGCTGCGCCAGTACTTCAGCGTGGGCTCCCCGGAGAAGCTCGGCTCGCCGAAGTCACCCGTCTACAAGCGCGACCGCGTCGGCCAGTTCGGGATCGGCAAGTTCGCGTCGCTGGCCGCCGCGGACCGCTTTGAGGTGATCACCCGGCGCGGCGATTTCGCGGCAAAGGTCGTGTTCGACAGGCAACAGTGGGAGGCCACCGACAGCTGGCACCTCCCGCTGGAGATGGTTGCAGCAGATCCCTCGTGCGGGAACGGCACGACCGTCATCCTCTCGAACCTCACGCGCAGCTTTGAACTCGAGGACGTGGAGGACTGCATCGCATCGGGCGTCCCGCTCAAAGTGCCGAACTTCAGCGTGACGCTCAACGGCTATCCGGTAAGACCGCGCAGCTGGTCGGGCCAGAAGGTCCCGGTGATGGAGGGGACAGCATTCGGGCCGATCTTCGGCGACATTGTCATCCTCCCGGAGAGTGGCGGCTCGTTCGACGAGATGGGAATTGAGTGCAAGGTCAAGGGGGCGACGATCCGCCGCGAGACGTTCGGGATGGAGACGTGGGGGATGGCAGCAGCGCGGATCAGGGGCGAGATAAACGCCGATTTTCTTTTGATAACGAGCGACCGGACGGGTTTCATCGTCGATACGCCGGAGTACCGCGCATTTTGCGTCGCGATGGAGCGGGTCATGGGAGATGTGCGCAGGATCCTGGGCGCGCTCTCGGATCGCAAGCAAAATCGCCGCGCATCCCGCGCATTGAACGAGGCGCTGGATCGCGTCTGGAACGCGATCGTCAAAAACCCTGACTGCTCGCCGTTTGGCGCAATCCCGGTGGGCGAGACAGGGAAACGTCCCGGTTCCGCAGCGGCACCCGAAACGAGAAAAACCATACCCTCACCACATGCGGAAGATGGTCAGGGTGAGCGGGAAATTCCCTCTCCCCTTGTGGGAGAGGGTCAGGGTGAGGGGGAACCAGAGCTCCCTGCGCGCCTTTTGAAGAAACCCTCCAGGATCAAGCGCATCACGCCCAACGCGGTCGTGAAGCGGATGAAGTTCGGCAAGCACAAGATCTCCTGCTGCCTCGATCACTTCGGCGAGCACGGCCCCGAAGCGTTTAGCGAGGGGACGGTCATCTACATCAACCGCGACCATCCACTCTATGGGCGCGAGATGAAACGCGCCTGGTCCTACACGATGTATATTGCGCGGCTGCTTACGCAGGAGATCGCGCTGATGAAGGAATCCCGCAGCGCCAAGCGCGCATTCACTTTGCAGGGCAAGCTGCTCCGCGACGCCTTCGTCTCCGCCGACCGGAGAGCTGCACTGAGCGAGGATGCTGAAAGGTTGTCATTCTGAGCGATAGCGCCTGCCTGCCGGCAGGCAGGAAGAATCCCATTGAAACCCGTACAAAAGATCCTCAGCATTGCAATGAGCTTTCCGAAAAATGGAATGCATTCAAGAAACGCTATGTCGAAGAAACTGAATAAATCGTCGTTTGATAGTGAGGCGCTGGTACGTTCCAAGTATGCTGAAAAGGCGTGACGTACTTTATGGTGGAATACATGAGAACCGATAATCTGGACTGAATTCCAATGAAGCAACGAGAAGGACTAATTCAGAAATTCGCGCATTATTTCGAGGACAACGCAGAGAATCTGCATGTCGAACTGGCTTTCCTGTACGGCTCGTGGGCAGCCGGAAGACAGCATGAGAATTCTGACATCGATCTTGCTGTTCTCTTCGCAGCTGATGCTGGTTCCGATGATGATAAATATCGCGCGATTTCGGAAATAAGCGAAGATCTGGGCGCTGATCTTCACAAAGAGGTTAATGTCGTAGAATTGCGCTGGGAGTTTGACAAACCGATGCTCTATTACAACGCCGCCATTCATGGTGTCGTGCTGTACATGAAGGACAGGCGACTCCTCGATTTCTTCTTGAAGGAGGCTGTTTTTCAGATGGAAGATTTCTGCATTTTCGGCATTCACTGGCAGCTGTTTGCCGCACGACGCAATCTGAAGGGGGTCACGCATGCCTGAATACACATACGCAAAGGGTCGAATAGCCGAGACTGTCCAGTTCATCACCAAAGAAATGATAAAGAGATCGGTGGATGCAATTTTGGAAAGGGAATCGAAGAAAGAGGTGTAAACCTCAAGCCGATCACGAACGACTGAATCATGGAGAATATGATGAACCGTAAAATCGCTGTCGTGGGTCTCGGCTATGTTGGGCTTCCGGTCGCCGTCGCGTTCGGAATGCACGATGAGGTCGTAGGTTATGATATCAGCCAGCGGCGGATCGATGAGTTGAAGAAAGGGCATGACTCCACCGGCGAAGTGCTGGACGAGGATCTGCGCTCTTCCAGAATACTGTACACAGCCGATCCATCACATTTGAAAAATTGTGATTTCATCATCGTCGCAGTGCCGACACCGATCGACGATGCAAAACGTCCTGATCTCACGCCTGTAATCAAGGCGAGCGAGACGGTAGGCCGAAATCTCTCGAAGGGTGCGATCGTCGTTTACGAGTCCACCGTCTATCCCGGCGTCACTGAGGAGATCTGCGTGCCGATCCTCGAGCGCGAATCCGGTCTCAAGGGCGGAAAGGACTTCAAGGTCGGATACTCGCCCGAGCGCATCAACCCGGGCGATCGCGAGCACACCTTCACCAAGATCAAGAAGGTCGTCTCCGGCCAGGACGCGGAATCGCTCGAGATCGTGGCCCAAGTCTACGCCAGCGTCGTCACCGCCGGCGTCCACAAGGCCAGCTCGATCAAGGTCGCCGAGGCCGCGAAGGTAATCGAAAACACGCAGCGCGATCTCAACCTGGCGCTTATGAACGAACTCTCGGTCCTCTTCAATAAAATGGACATCGACACGCGCGAGGTGCTCGAGGCCGCGGGCACAAAGTGGAACTTCTTGCCGTTCGAGCCAGGCCTCGTCGGAGGCCACTGCATCGGCGTGGATCCATACTATCTCACCTTCCGCGCCGAGCAGATCGGCTACCACCCGCAGGTGATCCTCGCTGGCCGCCGAATCAACGATTCGATGGGCAAGCACGTTGCGGAACAGACTGTGAAGAAGCTCATTGCCGCGGGCAAGGCCATCAAGGGCAGCAAGGTCCTGGTCCTGGGGCTAACGTTCAAAGAGGACATCCCGGACATCCGCAACACGCGCGTTGTGGATATCGTTAATGAGCTCAAGGATTACGGCTGCGAGGTCCATGTCTACGACCCGCACGCGGATCATGATGAAGTGCACGAGGAGTACGGGCTCAAGCTCCTGGCCAATCCCGCGGACTACGCCCCCTACGACGGCGTCGTCGTCGCGGTGAAGCACAAGCAGTTCACAGAGCTCGGGATCGATGGCCTAAAAAAGCTGGCAGGCGGCCCCTCAGTCCTTGCCGACGTAAAGGGCATATATAGCGCAGACGACGCCCGCATCCACGGCATGACCTACTGGAGGCTATGATTCGTATGGAGCACGTCTATATCCTCATAATGGCCGGTGGCGAGGGG
>JBBAAC010000175.1:0-5213 GCA_041658465.1 bacterium
AAGACATGCGCCGCGGCGGGCGCGGATGCGCGCGGCCGAACCGCGGTTTCGATAGCGGACACGGGCTGCGGCATTCCGCCCGACCGGCAGGAGACCGTATTCTCCGATTTCGTCACGACGAAGAGGCACGGCCTGGGGCTCGGCCTGGCGCTGGTGAAGCGCGTCGTCGATCAGCACGGCGCGGAGATAAAGCTCGCAAGCGAAGTAGGTCGCGGGACCACGTTCGAAATCCTGTTTTCAGCGGCCTCCCGGGCGCCTGACCTTGGATAATATTTCGCCTCATGGATTGGATAAAAAATTAGGCAAAACCGCATTTTCCTGTAACAGTCCGCGCCATCGCTCCTAAATACAATAAGAAAAGCAATCAGTTACAGGCGGGCAATCGAAGCCGTGTTCTGGAACGGTATATGCATCTTTAAGTGATTGGGAAATGGTGCAGAGTTGGAGGGCGTATGCTTTACAACAATGCTTCAGTCGCCGAAAAACGCGATGAGCTGGATTGGGTCGATCAGGATCTCTTCGATGAAGCCATCGAAGCAGGCGCATGCCTTGAGAACCTCATCGACAAATGGCAGCTGCTTGCTACGCTAAACGGGGATTATTCTCTCGACAAAAAAGAATGCGACATCGGCGAATTGGTAGAGGGTACGATTCGCGCTAACGCACACTATGAAGGCGACAAAAAAATTGTCTTCAGTCCATTCTATTCGTTGCAGGGCAAGCTGAGACTTAAAATAGAGAAGGGCCTTATCCTCGTTGCGCTGGCGGCGTTAATCGACAATGCAATGAAGTACAGCAGGGAGGGCGGCACGGTCGACGTCCTGATAATAAAAAATCACGTATCCGCATCCATAATTGTGGCCGATCGCGGAGTGGGAATATCCTTTGATCGACAGAAGGAGATCTTCAACGCATTTCACGCGGAGCGAGGCTCTGAGGATCAGAAAAAATCGGGGTTGAGCCTTGCCATAGCAAAGCGCGTGGCGGAACTGCACGGCGGCTCGATTTTCTTCATGTCCATCCCGGGACAGGGCGCCAGGTTTATTCTCAAGCTTCCGCTGGACCGGGAGGACGAAGAGAAAACGGAAACCGCCTTGCATAACTAGTGGGGGGGTGAGGATGTTGGCTATTCGCCTTCTGCTCATAGATGACGAAGAAGATTTCCTCGAGATCTTCGGGGAATGGCTCCGGTTCAAGGGGTTTGACGTCTCAACTGCCTTTGACGGAATGGACGGCCTGGAGAAGCTTCACAGTGGCAGCTATGATCTGATCCTGCTCGATCTCATGATGCCCCGACTCGACGGTTTGGAATTCTGCAAGCTGGTGAAGAGCGACAAGTTGTTCCAGGACATACCGATCCTCGTCCTCACGGCGATGACCAGGCTCGGCTTCGGCTCTGCGGTCAAGGCCGTTGGCGCGGACGCATTTGTCGAGAAAATGGCGGATCACGCCGAGATCGATAGCGCGATACGAAAGGTGTTGGAGAAGAAAAAGGGCGCAGGACGCGCGGAGATGTATAACTGAAAACACGCCCTCCTTGAACTCCCGCGTCCGCACATGAAAAATGGAGGGGGCCAGTAACGGCTCCCTTCATTTATTTTGTGCCCAGGGCGGGACTCCACCCTCCGCGCTGCGCGCTTCGGGTATTTCCTCGCGCGCCCGCTCTGCGGGCACCCGCGCTCAGTCAGAACCAGCGGCCTTGCGGCCGCGGTTCTCGCCGCCGCTTGAGATACAAAAAAATAGAGCGGCCAAATGGCCACTCTATTATTTTGTGCCCAGGGCGGGACTCGAACCCGCATGGGTTACCCCACACGCCCCTCAAACGTGCGTGTCTGCCAATTCCACCACCTGGGCTAATGGCGAGCTGTTGAAAACGACTCATCTGCTGCGTTGCCCTCGTCGGCCACTCCCTGCGACGTACATCTAAGTACGACTCGGTCGGGCCTCCTCGGGCGCCTTGCATCTGAGCCGTTTTGAACAGCTCGCGCGCTCATTATCACGCCATCGTCGGGCGCCGTGCATCTGAAGCCTTCTCGACGGCTCGCATTCAGGTCAATATTAAATTTTCAATTGTCTGCCAAAAGCAGCGCCGTCATTAAATCTAAATCCAACGGCATGCAAGAATTTACTTCGCGCCTTCCGGTGCTGCCGGCGCCTTTTCTTCCTGCGGGGCCTGCTCGGTGATCGGGGCCTTGTCGAGCACGGAACCCACGCTGCGGTTCTTGGATATATGCGCGAGCCAGATCGAGGTGCAGAGGAAGGCTATCGCGACGAAAGCCGTCATCTTGTTGAGGAACGTCGCCGGGCCGCGGCTGCCGAAGACCGTCTGAGATGCGCCGCCGAATACCGCGCCGATGTCCGCGCCCTTTCCAGCCTGCAAAAGGATCACTACGATCAGAAAGAAGCAGAGCAGGTAATGCACTATGATCAAGAAGGTTTCCATCTCTTTATCCTCCCCCCTCCTTTGTAAGGAGGGGATGGGGAGGTAGATCTCGATCTACCCCACCCTTGCCCTCCCCTTACAAAGGGGAGGGGATGTGTTTTAATGCGCGCTGCGCACTATTGCTGCGAATTGTTTCGGATCAAGCGACGCGCCGCCCACCAGCGCGCCGTCGATGTCCGGCTTTGACATGAGCTCACGGCCGTTGGACGGCTTGACGCTGCCGCCGTAGATCACGCGTGTGCTCTCCGCCGCGGCCGCGCCGAATTTATCTGCGACGAAGCGGCGGATGAGGCCGTGCATCTCCTGCGCCTGCTCGGGCGTTGCGGTCCTGCCCGTTCCTATCGCCCACACGGGCTCGTATGCGATTACAAAATCCTTTATCGCGGCGAGGTCGATCCCATTGAGCCCGCCGCCAAGCTGGCCTTGCACCACCTCCCACGTCCGGTTCGATTCCCTCTCCGCGAGGGTCTCGCCCACGCACATGATCGGCATGAGCTTGTTTCTGAGCGCTGCCTTGATCCTCATGTTGACCGTCGCATCGGTCTCGCCGAAGAGCTGCCTGCGCTCGGAGTGGCCGATGATCGCGTACTTGCAACCGACGTCCACGAGGAACGGCCCGGAGACTTCGCCGGTGTATGCGCCGGAATCCTCCCAGAAGATATTCTGGGAGGCAAGCGAGAATTCCGTCCCCTGCAGCGCGACACCCGTGGAATAGAGCGCCGTGAAAGGAGGCGCGATCACCACGTCCACGCCCGCGACCGCCTTGAGCTCTGAGACAAAGGCGGTCACGAACCGGAGCGCCTCAGGCACGGTGTTGTTCATCTTCCAGTTCGCAGCTACGAGTGGCTTTGCCATTTTCACCTTCTACTGTTCGAGCGCCGCTATGCCGGGCAGCTTCTTGCCCTCGACGAACTCCAGCGATGCACCGCCGCCCGTCGAGATGTGGCCTATGCGCGACGCCACACCAGCCTTGTTGATTGCCGCAATGGAATCTCCGCCGCCGACCACGGAAGTGGCGCCGCTCTCCGCTACCGCGAGGGCCACCCTGTTCGTTCCGTTCGCAAACGGCGCGAGTTCGAACACGCCCATGGGCCCGTTCCAGAACAGGGTCTTGGACTTCATGATCTCAGCCGAGTAGGCCGCTACCGTCTTGGGGCCGATATCCAGGCCCATCATACCTTCCGGTATCGCGTTGCCGTCGGTCGTGACCGCCTTGGCGGATGCATCGCACGCCGCAGCAACGACGTGGTCCAGCGGCAGCAGGATCGAGATGCCGCGGGCGTCTGCGCGTTCGAGTATGCGGCGCGCCGTGTGGATCTTCTCCTCTTCCACAAGGGACTTGCCGATCTGGATGCCCTGCGCGGCGAGGAAGGTGTACGACATCCCGCCACCGATGAGCAGCCGGTCGCAGATGTTCATGAGGTTTTCTATCACCCCGAGCTTGTCGGAGACCTTGGCGCCGCCAAGCACCGCGATGAACGGCCGGGCCGGCTTCTCCAGGAGTTTGGAGAGCGACGCGATCTCGGCGCGCATGAGGAAGCCGGCGCCCTTGATCGCCATGAACTGTACCATCCCCACTGTGGAGGCATGCGCGCGGTGCGCAGTGCCGAACGCGTCGTTGATGTAGACGTCGGCGAGCGATGCGAGCTGGTGCGAGAACGTCTCGTCGTTCGCCTCCTCTTCAGCGTGGAAGCGAAGGTTTTCCAGCAGCATCACCTGCCCCGGCAGAAGTTCGGCGGCGAGCTTCTTCACCGCGTCGCCCACGCAATCCTCTGGCATGAGCACGTCCACGTCGCCGAGCAGCTCGGCGAGCCTCTCGCCCACCGGCTTCATGGAGTACTTCGGGTTCGGTTTCCCCTTCGGCCTGCCGAGGTGCGATGCAAGGATCACCCTTGCCTTCTGGCCGAGGGCGTAGCGGATCGTAGGCAGCGCGGCGCGTATGCGCGTGTCGTCGCGGATCGCACCCGTCTCGTCGAAAGAGACGTTGAAATCCACGCGGATGAAGACCCGCTTTTCCGCTATCGGCAGTTCGTCGATGTACTTGATGGCCATCGGTGACTATCCTTTCCCCTCCCCTTTGTAAGGGGAGGGCGGGAGGGGTAGATCTTGATCTACCTCCCCTTCCCCTCCCCGCCTGCCGGCCGGCAGGCTTACAAAGGAGGGGCGATTGTTTACAGTTTTTTGCCGATGTATTCCGCGAGCCTGAGCATCTGGTGCGTGAAGCCCATCTCGTTGTCGTACCACGCCAGCACCTTCACCATGTTGCCGATGACCTTTGTGGAGGGGGCATCGACGATGGAGCCGTGTGAGTCGCCCATGAAGTCCACGGAGACGCACGGATCCGTGCAATAGCCGAGGACGCCCTTGAGCGAACCCTCGGACGCCTTCTTCAGCGCGTTGTTGACCTCTTCCACGGTCGCCGGCTTTTGTACCGTTGCGACCAGGTCGATGAGGGAGACGTTGATCGTCGGCACGCGGATCGATATGCCGTCGAACCTGCCGGCCAGCTCGGGGATGACAAGCCCGATAGCCTTGGCGGCGCCGGTGGTCGTGGGTATCTGTGATACCGCAGCCGCGCGTGCGCGACGCAAGTCCTTGTGGGGCGCGTCAACGAGCCTCTGGTCGTTCGTGTAGGAGTGAATCGTGGTCATGAAGCCGCGCTCCACGCCGAAGGTATCGTGCAGGACCTTTACGAGCGGGGCCAGGCAGTTGGTCGAGCAGCTGGCGCCGGATACGTTGTTGTGCTTTTCGGGGTCATAGGACTCATGGT
>JBBAAC010000176.1:0-5152 GCA_041658465.1 bacterium
GACCTGATCCCGGCCTGATCGAGAAGGCGAGGGAGATGCTGGCGATTCAGGACCGGGTGCGCCGCACAAACCCGCTCGCCGGACCGGCGGGGCTCTTGTTCGCGAATCTCCCCGCGTCGCCGGGTGCGGGCGATGCATCTGATCGTTCAGTTGAAGAGCCGGTCATGCTTGCAGGGGCATGGGACCTGAGTGACAATCGCTCAGCCGCTACAAGCAGGACATGGACCTTGCGGTCGAACCACGACAACTCACAAGCGATCTCCGAGATATTCAGATATTTGGAGCAGCACCCGGATGAACACCTGATCGTTGGTCGGACTACGGGCCATGTACTCATCGATCATACGAAGGTTTCTTCTCGCCACGCATGGATCGGGTTCGACGGTCAATCCTATTGGGTCATCGATTTGCAGACTCCGAGAGGGACTTATGTCCGCGGGAAGAGGCTGTCTCCTGGAAGGCGGGAGCCTATCAATTCCGGAGAGGTCTTTTCTGTGGCTGATTTTAAGATCGCTATTCCAAAATTGAGTGACGATACGATGCCTGCTCAATTCGAACCCAGGAATTTGTGTTTTGGGAGCGAGAATTTACCGGCAATCTGGCCGATATTTAAATATTTGAAAGAACATCCGGGTGCATCCGTAATCCTGGGCCGGACTAGTCCCGACGTACGCATCGATCATCCGAAGGTTTCTTCTCGCCACGCGTCGATCGGCTTCGACGGTCAATCCTATTGGATCCGCGATTTGGTCAGTTCGAACGGGACTTATCTCCACGGGAAGAGCCTCAGACTCGCTCCAGGGGTAAAAGTGCCGATCAATATCGGAGATAATATTTATTTGTCTGATTTTAGGATTACTGTCTCCAACTCGCCTGAAGATGATGTGCCTGCTCCAGCTCCAAAACCACCGGCGCCGGCTGCACCGGCTGGCCCAGTCGCCGGGTTTGAACCCGAGATCAAGGGAGTTGCGGTAGCTTTGGAAATTGCGGCCCTGCGCGATCGTGTTCGGCAGAGCGGTCGGCCGCTCCTCTTTACCAGGAATGTCGATAAGAATGAATTCATGGATATGGTCAGGCACGGGGCGATGCGCACGAATGGGGGCGGCCGCAAATACTGGCGTGCCGCACTTGGCACGGAGTACGGGGATAAGGACAACGGCGGGATCGTTGTCGTCATGAAACCGAGTTTTTGGGAGACGGAGAAGGACGTTCCTGGAACCGCGTTGCGGAATATCTTCCTGAGCGAGATCGACGGCGTGCCGGCTACGGGGTTCGGGATCAGGACCCGCGCGGGCGCCTTTTTCGGCGGGGGTTTCATTGACCGGAGAGAGGACCGGGACGGCCTCTTGTTGCACCTGGCCGAGAATGTCGATTACAACCGCTGCCTGGACCGCGGCCAGAACGGGTTGTACAAGGCGCTCGGGGTTGAGGAGGATGCCAGCGGTCTTGCGGGCAGGTCCATACTCCTGGGGTCGGAGCAAAAGTTCATGGGATATTTCCCTCAGCTTGAGGTCTCTCATGACGTGAACTTTGATCAGATAGAGACGATCCTGGTCGCGGAACATATGTGGAAAGAGGTCAACCGATCGGCCCAAATGAATAAGACCTTGGCCGCGTTGTTGCAAGAGGTCGAAGGCACCGGCGCGACGACGGAGAAATTTTTGGAAGGCAGAGATTTGCTCGGTCGCCGGACCAGGATGCATGGCGGGACGTTTGAACCGAACTTTGGCTATGATTCCTTCTTTAAATTTGAGCAGGCATATTTCAGTACGGTCTTGCGCGCTCACGAGGCCGGGAAAGCTCATCCTGCCGCGCCAGTGGCGAGATATGAAGACCGCGTCACAGAGCTCATGGGCAGAAACGGTTATGGATGTTATTCCGGCAACGGCTGGATCTTTGCGGAGGATATCGGCGCAAGCCCCCGCAAGATCGACCGCGAACCAAACGATTGGAAAATCTTCGTCAATCCCAGGGAAGGGTATTTTATGGCGACGCTGGAGAAGGTCGCCCAGGCTCTGTCTGCCAGCGGTTTGCGACCGACCCTTAAGGTGCCTTACGATCTGAAATCCGAATGGCGACCTGGTCGTCCCTTTGGCAGTGCTGCCAGTACCCCCAAGATCGTCATCTACGTGAGCAGGGATACCCTGCCTGTCATCGTGAAAAAGCTCGATAAGGCGCTGAGCGCGGATTCCTTGCGTGACGCGCACTTTGTCGATCCGGATGATCCGAGCAAGCCCAAGGGACCGTCGTTCGCGAGGGCGTATGGCAATACGGGTCTGATCTTCTATAAGCGCGAATACTTCAGGGGTAGAGTGGACGTTCGGGTCGATCTCGCGGAACAGGCCGCTCGGGTTGCGGCAGGAGATGAGCATCGGACGATGGAGAGAAAACGCAAGGCGCTGCAAGACGCCGGCTTTGTCGGCGAGAATTTCTATCGCCACTTAAGCGATGGAGACCCGCTGGAACCCGCCAAGTAACGAATTTCAGCAAGATTTCCAAGGCGCAGTTTCGTTTGGCATAAAAAAACCCCGGTCGTTTGACCGGGGTTTTTGTGTTGGCAGTTCTATGTGAGATTACATCCCTTTGACGTTGGCTGCCTGCAGGCCCTTCGGGCCCTTGACCACCTCGAACTCGACTGTCTGACCCTCCTTCAGGCTCTTGAAGCCCTCGCCCGTGATCGCGGAGAAGTGGACGAAAATGTCCTCGCCGCCATCCTCAGGAGCGATGAAACCAAAACCCTTTGCATCGTTGAACCACTTTACTGTTCCCTTTGCCATACCAAAACCCTTCCTTTCTTAATATCTTCGTCTGACGCTAAACGCAAAACCGCAGATCATTTTCATGACCTGCGGCTATCCGTAACATTACGTTGCGTCCTGCGCCAGACAATCGATCATGAATGCAAGGCGGACCTTAAGCCAAAGTAGAAACAATTACAAGAGAAAAAATCCATGGCCAGTTTGCCAAGGCTTAAATAATGGGATTCTACAATATTAATGATAAGCCCATGCGGGATGAAAATTCGTCGTAGATCAAGGGGATCAGCTATTCGGCATCGTGGCGTCGCATAACAATTTCATTGACTGGAAAGCGCCGTCCTGATTGAGATTGCGCCTTAAACTTTCACATCATCGGAGGCCTTTTCTATGGTAGAGACACCCGGTACGTCCATGACAAACCTTCTCACCGGCGGTCTGGCGCCATTCGGGCTTTTGCCGGAGGCAGCATCGACGGCCGAGGATGCGGAACAGGCAGCGGCGGATGTAACACCTTTCGATACAGCGGCAAACCTCACGACGGATATTTCAGCGCTGCCTGTTCAATTGCCCTCTACCGTATATCTCGCATCAGGGCAGCTGCCGCCGGGCATCAGCAGTATGGCTCGTTCCGTACCCCCAGCAGGAGGCGCAGGCAATGGTCATGGCCAGACCCGTTTCAAAATAAGCGACCTCATGGGCTCAAGCGGCGTGGCGTTCGGTACGAGCGGAGCGCGCGGCAAGGTAGAGGATATGACCGATCGCATCTGCTTCGCATACACCGCGGCCTTCCTGCAGCACCTGGAGGACGTGGGCGGGCTCCTGCCGGGCACACAGGTCGCGATCGGCGGTGACCTGCGGCCCAGCACTGCGCGGATCATGCTCGCAGTGGCCAAGGCCGTCTGGCATATGGCCTGCGGTGTAATAAATCTCGGCGAGGTCCCTTCGCCTGCAATAGCGCTTTATGGAATTGCGAAGCATATCCCCACCATCATGGTCACGGGTAGCCACATCCCGGACGACAGGAACGGAATTAAATTCAATAATGCGACAGGGGAGATCCTTAAGCAAGACGAGGCAGGCATCAGGGCGCAGACCGTATGTATCCCGCCGCACCTCTTTAAGGAAGACGGATCATTTGCATACGGAGATAGGCTGCTGCCGCATTTAGACTTTGAAGCGCAGACCATGTTCCACAGGCGCTACACGGATTTCTTCGGCGAGCAATTCCTCAAGGGCAAGCGGATAGCGCTTTATGCGCACTCCGCGGTCGGCCGCATGATGCTCCATCGCGCGCTCACCGCGCTCGGGGCGGATGTAACGACGATTGGGCACTCGAATACGTTCATTCCCGTGGATACGGAGGCGATACGGGATGAAGATGTGAACCTGGCCAGGGAATGGGCGAAAGAATACGGCTTTGACGCCATCGTCTCCACAGACGGCGACAGCGACAGGCCGCTCATCGCTGGCCGTGACGGCGAGTGGCTGCGCGGCGACGTGCTCGGCATCCTCGTTGCAAAGTTCCTCAATGCCGATTCAGTGACAGCCCCGGTGAGCAGCAACAGTGCGCTTGAGCTCTCAGGCCTGTTCCCGGAGGTGAGGCGCACGCGCATCGGTTCCCCGTATGTCATCTCATCGATGATGCAGGCCAGACAGCAAGGCCGCAGCCGCGTGGTCGGCTATGAGGCGAACGGCGGGTTCCTCACCGCTACCGACATCGAGGTGAACGGACGCAAGCTCTCAACGCTCCCGACCCGAGACTCGTTCCTGCCGATACTTGCGGCACTCAGGCTCGCGGTCGCGGAGGGCAAGGGCGTGGAGGAGCTGGTCAATGAACTCCCAAGTCGGTATACCGCGAGCGACAGGATAAAGGATTTCCAGACCGATCGCTCCAGGAAGATAATTGAGATGTTCACAAGGGGCGATTTCGATTCCAACGCCAGGGCGATCGAGGCCCATTTCGGTTCCCACTTCGGCAAGGTAAAATCCATCGATGTCACAGACGGCCTGAGAATAGCGTTCCAGAGCGGCGAGATCCTGCACCTGCGTCCGTCCGGAAACGCCCCTGAGTTCAGGGTGTACACGGAGGCAGATTCCTCGCAGCGCGCCATGAATATGAATCGACTGGGTTTGGATGTTGTCCGATACATTCCGGTGGGCTAGAATAGCCTCCAATACGGGAGGCTACGCATGAAGAAGTTAGCGCTGCTCACAATAGCATCCATCTTTCTCGCTGCGTGTTCGTCAAGCAGCCAGCAGTCAAATGGGGGCGGTGGTGGAGGCGGAAATGGAGGCGGGGGCACGGGCGGCGGATCTTCTGGCACGGCCATCATCGCCGATCACCTCGCAGCAGCGGCCTACGGCAATATCCCGGCAGAATATATCAGCCAGGC
>JBBAAC010000177.1:0-5144 GCA_041658465.1 bacterium
GCCGTGCGGCAGGACGTGAACGTGTCGATCGCGGGCGGCCGCCGCGTGGAGATCAAGGGCGTGCCGCGCTATCAGCTCATACCCGCGCTCACGCGCATAGAGGCGCTGAGGCAGAAGGCCCTTTTGGATATCCGCGACGAACTCGCTCGTCGAAAGATCACGCCCGAGACGCTTAAGTGCTCCGAGACCGACCTCGCCGAGGAGCTGCGCAATTCGCGCTCGCCGATCCTTGCCAACGCGCTCTCAAAGGGGCATCGAATCCGCGGGATCAAGCTCGAGGGGCTGGCGGGCATCCTCAATACCCCCACGCAGCCGGGCCGCATGTTCGCGTCGGAGCTGGCGGGCCGCGTGCGCGTGATCGCGTGCCTAGATGAAATTCCAAACCTCTTTCACACGGACAACTACCCCGAGTACCCGCGCAATCACATCGACGCGCGCACGATCAGGCTGGCGCTCAGGCTCGGGACAAACGACGTGGGCGTGATCGTCTGGGGGCCGGGGGGAGATACGATCACGGCGGCGGCGGAGATCAAAAACCGCATCATCGAAGCGTGCGACGGCGTGCCGTGCGAGACGCGCCAGCACCTGAGAGACGGGCTCACGGACTTCGAGCGCATCCTGCCGGGCGCGGACCGCATGTATCCGGACACTGATCACCCGCCTGTGCGGATCGCTGCCGACAGGGTGGCGCGCATCAAGGCGCAGGTGCCCGAGCCCACGCATGTCGTAGAAGCGCGCTTCACATCGTACGGCATACCCGCAGACGCGATTGCGGACCTGGCGCTATCGCCGCGCATCAAGCTCGTCGATGAATTGGCAAAACACGGGAGCGACATGAAGCTCGTGGGCAGGCTCATGGGCCAAACAGTGCGCAGCCTCAAGCGGCAGGGGGTCTTGGTCGATAAGATCGGCGATTGCACATGGATCGAGCTGGTAAAAAGGCTCTCAACAGAAAAAATTCAGCAGAAAAATTACGAGGCGATACTCGGCGCAATTGCAAACGATCCTGAGGTGGAGATCTCCTCGCTCATATCTTCCCCGAAGGCCTAAGCCCAAAGACCTTTACGACCTGTTCGGGCTCGACGCGATACTCCGTGCCGTGGCCTTCATAAAATCCGTAGCGCCCGATGAGCTTCGGGACCAGATCGGCAACCTTGATGCACTCCTTGGCGGCCACATTGACGATCAAGACCTCGCGGCTCCCGGTGAGGCCGTCGATAAAGGGCGATTTCTGGATGCCGGAGTAGAGGGGGATAGCGAAAAACTGTCGGCCGTTGAGGTTGAATTCAACGACGGAATCCCACCCGGCGAAGGAAGACGACCCTTGGACGTGTTTCTTGTATAGCGCGGTCAGGCCCCTCTCATGAAAATATGCGCGGAGATCCTCTCCCACCTCGCCCGGCAGCGCGCCGACGGCATCGTACTCGCGCCTGAGCTCTTCCAACTGTTTCTCCCACGCCTCGCTGTCCTGCCTTCTTTTTTTGTCAAAATAGCCCGGAAGATATATTCCCTGCGCTCCGTATACAGTTGAACCGGCTTGTTGCAATGCGCCCGCCAGCGCCTTATGCGTCAGGCCATGAGCCTGCACCCAATCGTTGTCCTGCGCCATGACTTCGAGGAGCGACTCGTCCTGCCCCAGGAATCCCGCTATGGAACCGCCGTTGGGGTCTGTATTGCCGGGACGCATCTTCTCTTCGATCCTGGCGATGGGGGTGCCGTTCAGCGTAGACAGCCTGCGAATGCTCTCCGTGGAATTGGCACCGCCATAGACAAAACCGGTATGCGGGTCCAGAAACTCCGCGTCTGCATCGGTCTCCGGCGCCAGAAAACCGAAGACCTTTACGACCTGCTCGGGCGAGACGCGAAACCGCGTACCTTTGCCTTCATAAAATCCATAGCGCGCGATCAGGTGCGGTACTAGGTGCGCGCATTCAATGCATTGTCTTGTATCCACGTTGACGATCATCGCCACGCCGCTGTCCACGTAGACATCCTTAAACGGTGAACCCTCAATCCCGCCGGAACCAAGTGCCAATCCAATAAAGCGCCTGCCGTGAAACACGAACTCGTGGATGTGACGAACTGTCCCATATGGCGTGTCGCGAAGCTTTTTTTCATAGAATTCGCCTAGGCCTTTGGTGTTATAGTATTCGTCGAATTCGCCCTGAATATCCCGCGGTTCGACCGCAGACACGGCCCACATGGCGTATCTCAATGCCCTGCCCAGATCCTGGTGGTTCATGCGCCTGCTCATGACCCAATCGTTGTCCTGCGCCATGACATCGAGCAGCGATTCTCCTGCGCCAAGATACCCCTCTTTCGAAACGGACCCGGGACGCATCTTTTTTTCCAACTTATCGATTTGAATGCCGTTTAGACCCTTCAAATTTCGAATGACCTCGGTCGAGTTGGCGCCGCCGTATCGGAAGCCGGTTTCGGCATCGACCTCTTCTTCTATTACCCTGATCAGATCTTCAGGAACTCCCTCCAGGGGCCCATCCAGCGTCGCCTCCCCCAGACCCGACGGGCCCACGCGGAGGTTGAGCGAACCCCTCGACAAGAGAAAATCCCCGCTCTTGTGCGGACGGAAATGCATTTCAGTAGAAAGAATATCCAAATACCCGTGAAGGTCGAGGGGGCGCCCCACGAACCATACGGCCCCTTCATGTACGCAGCAGACGATTGCTTCGGCGCTAACAAATCCCGCATAGATGCCCTTTGCCAAAGGTTCCTCTTTAAATCCCGCCTCAATGAGCTGCTCTTCAGGCGACATGTCTTTCGCACGAAGGGCGAGCTCCAACAGATCAAGGCTATCGTCTCCTCTGCCCATCGCCTCCATCTCATCTACCTGCCTGGATGTGTCTTCGTGTTTCGACCCGCCGCGTAAGAGTATGCCCAGCAGATTCTCCCTGAAGATCGTCGGCCAGCGGCCGCTCTCTATGTGGATGAGATATCCCTCGCCTGCAAAATATCCGGAATCTCCTACGCGTTGGAATCCGATCTTGAGGAGTTCTTCCTCCTTGTCGGCAAACTCCTTTGTCTTGAGTGCTGCATCGAACGGCTGCGCAGCAAGCGCCTTCTCTCTTAGCTCACGGTAATCGGCTGCAGCCTGCGTCCTATGATCCACTCCCTCTTCGATGCCGGATAATATAGCGGTGAGATTGCTGATCATGCGACAGAGCAGTGTCCGGGATTCCCTCTCGATCTTTCCTTTTCTACTTTTATTCACATCCATGATGACGCGCAGCAAGGCCTCGGGATCCATCCGCGGCGCCATCTTGTCGACTATGATTTCACGGACCTGGTCCATCGATTTGTCCGTCGCGCGTCTGAGCCTTATGATCGGCAAGAGCTTGAGTGCGACCTCCGCGTAGTCCCTGGGCCTTAAATATCCAATATTTTCGGAGAGGGCGTCGAGTACGCACGGGACGTCGTATTCGCGCAGCTCCGCTGCGGCTGCGACGGTCGCCATGAGCTGAACTGCCCTGCGCTGATCGTCGGGCGCGAGGCGGGGAAGGACATTCCGCAACCTTTGACGGTCAAACGCCTCCGAACAACGTCCTTCGTTTATGAGGTCAAACCGTTTGAGGATCTCCTGCCTCGCCGCGCGTTGATCCGGCATCCTCCTTACGAGCCTATCCGCGACGCGCTCGACCTGCGCCGGGTCGCATCTCCATGCGGGAGCGGCGCTTCGGGCGTAGTCGTACGCAAGCTGTCTGGCTGCCTCGGGCTGGAACTCGGCGGGTATGTCGTGGATGTCGAACAGGCCCTGGAGCCCTTCGGCGTTGTTCTCATCAATAAATCCGGCCGCGGCCGGCGCCAGCGCCTCCAGCGACTCGAGCTCCAGCTGGACCGGGGAACACATCCCTGCTGGAAAAAGTACAGTGGTCATCATCATCTCCCGTTGCCGCAAAGATCCGCAAGGGACCTATCGCCATGCGGTCTTGATACATTATCGGCAGCCGTGAGAAAAGTTGCGCACTTTTTTCAGCCAATTGCGGAAGGGGGATATGGGCCTAGCGGGACCTGGCGACAAGGCTGGCGAGCGAAGGGGCGGCAATCGAAGCGAGCCCCGCGCAGGCGACCGTGAGAAGACCCTCGCCCAGGCCTACGATGGCGTGGGTGCCCGCCATGGCGGTCAGCGATCCGACGATCGGCATTGGCCCTGAGGCGGCAAGCTCAAGGGCACAAGCGCCGGCGGAGACCACGATCGAGACCCAGGAAGCGGCAAACAAGGCGGCCGCCCTTGCCGCACGGCTGGAGGCGTGGCGCGCGAGCATCTGATACGCGGCCCAGCCCGCCCATGGCCCTATGACCGCCATGTTGAGGATGTTGGCTCCAAGCGCCGTGAATCCGCCATCGTGGAGGAACGCGCATTGCGCGATGAGGATCGATGCCATGAGAATGGTCGCGGCCATCGGGCCCACGATCAATGCCGCGAGCATGCCGCCAAAGAAGTGGGCCGTCGTGCCGCCCGGGATCTGCACATCAACCATCTGCACCACGAAGATGAACGCGAATAGCGCGCATATGGTCTTCGCGTTTTCCCTCCACTTGAATTCTTTGAGCCGCCTGATCGCAAGGATTACTCCGCCGCTCGCAGCCGCGGCTGAGGCATAGGTCACAGGACACGAGAGAACTTGGTTCGGTATGTGCATTAATAACCTCCGGTCATTCCCGCATGTTGTTAGCGGGAATGATGCGGACATTACGCCGGCTTCGCGCCCAGCCGACCCCGGATGAGATCCATAAACCCGATGCCCTTGTTGTACATCCACTGCTGCGTGACGCTCATCCCGGTGTTGACCAGGATATAGATCACAAGGCCCACGGGCAGGAAGAGCATGAAGCCCGTGAACATGATCGGCATGAGCATCATCATGCGCTTCTGCGCCGGGTCTGCGGATGCGGACGGGGTAAGCAGCTGCTGGGCGACCATGAACACGCCGAGGAGTATCGGCGTGATGAGATACGGGTCGGGCGCGGAGAGGTCGCGATAGAACCAGAAGAACGGCGCGTGGTAGAGCTCGATGGAGCTCCAGAGCACCTTGTAGAGCGCGATGTAGATCGGCAGCTGCAGCACCATCGGGAGGCACCCGCCCATCGGGTTGACCTTGTGCGCGCGGAAGAGCTGCATCGTCTCA
>JBBAAC010000178.1:0-4981 GCA_041658465.1 bacterium
GCATTGATGACCTTCCCCGGGTTCGAGGTAGCGGAATACGAACCGTTTCCATACTCGACCACATCGTGTAGGGATTTCGGCGCATCATTAAATATCCCATCATTAATGTACTCCATATAGTCCATGAGCTTGTTGACCTTGTCCTTGTTCAGCTTGTGGGTTTCCATGAGGCCTGTGGTGAAAAGATTCGCGAGTTGATCGTACTCCCCCCGGTGGAGGAGTTCGTTTACCCCTCGATACCAGATATCTTCGTCGAATTTCTCAAAGGCCTGGTTTGTCTCTTTTCTTACCCTTCCAAACCGCTTCTTCTCGCTCAAGGCCTGGGCCTCCAAGCGGGAAAACTCCATGGCGTCACTCTTATACTTGAAAAAATGCCGAACGGTCTCATCTTTGTAAAATACGTACGAGATCAACCGAGATTCCATGTGTTTCTTGGTCTGGTTATACGGGTTTGCATTGTTGAGCATTGCCGGATTCTTCCTGTACTCGTCATAGGTGGAAACGAGGCTTGCCTTACTCGCGTTTATCGAACGGACTGGGGTGTCAGGAGCAGATGCACCTCCCAGCCCTTCGTGTGTATTGGGAAGGCCGCGCCTGCCCGTGAAATTCGGCGGCGTCATCTGGCTTGCGCGCCTGGGAGGGGCCACCATTGCGTGCCGGGGTATCGGACCGTTTGCAAAGCGCGAGGTACTCCCGGGCATCACCAAACGCGTGTTCGAGCCCACGGCGATCTCACTCTCGCCTGCCATGCCCACGAGTGTGGGCAGCCGCTTGATGACCTCCTCGATGACTTCCCTTGGCACCTGCTGGTTGGAAAGGTCGGGGATCTGAAACCGTGAGGCGCGCCTTAAGTCCTCGGGTTTCAGCGAACCGGCTGCACGCATCGTAATGCGAATCACATCGAGCAGGGTAACGCCCTTCGGGAGTTTTGCGCTGATCTCTTTTGCTCTCGACTTGATGTCGCGTTCCACGGCCACGCGCATCCGCTCCCGCGCGATCATGTCGTTGATATCAATCTGCTCTGCGGTCATGGCCGTGTTGCCGGTATTCCGGCCCGGCATTGCGCCGCCCTTCTGTGCTACGGCCGGCACGTCCGCGATCTTGAGTTGCTCGTCTGAGACAGGCGATGCCTCGCCCTTGCCGCGCAAATAGGCATTGAGCATGATATTCGGGTGATACAGTGGCGCCTCCACACCCGCGACCTTGTCACCGGTCAAGAGATTGGTCACGATTCCTGAGATCCCGTCGTAGAGCACGAGCTGCATGTGATCTTTATAGACCTGGACTGCCATGATGCTTGACGGGTCATTTTTCAGGTCAGTAGCGAGCAGGGCCGTGAGGATGAATTTGGTCTGCGCTTCGCAGTTTCCGCCCTTTCCGGAAAAGAAATCGGTGAGCAGGGCATTGTCGCGGCTGTAGAGGGAGAGATAGTCCTGATTAAGGGCCCGGACGATCGCCAGGGCCTTCTCCTCCGTGGCGCCCTGGGTGTTTGCAGCAACAGATCTGGCGATGGCCTTGATCCTTGCGAGGTCGTTTGCATACTTGCCGAGCTGCTCGCGGACCTTGGCATCCCCCGCGTCGTTGATCTCGGATTCGGCAAAGAATCGGCCCATGTCCAGATTGATGCGGTAAGGCCGGCCTTCCTTGATCGCACGATTGAGGCTCTCCATCTCCGTCCTCGCATCAATGGCCAGCTCTGCTCTCGATCTGAGTTTCGCGGGTGCGTGTCCGTTTTCAACGACAGGCACCGTGATAGGTGAGAGCTCAGGTGCTGCGGCCTTGGCATCCTCCTGAAGCTGCCGGATGAATTCCTGTTCCAAGGCCGCTGCCTCGTTTTTACTCTTCACGTCAGCGGCATTGTTTGCAGAGGGATCGTCGGCTGCCGCCTTGTCTGCGGCCTTTTGCTCGCCTTCAACCTTTTCCTCGCTCTTTGCCGCATCGTCTGCGCTTGCTATTTTTTCCGCAGTCTTCTTGTCTACGTCTTCAGGGTGTTTCACCGCCTGCACGATGGCTGCTTCGAGATTTTTTTCCACGCGTGCGATGGCCTTGTCCGTATCGCCCTTGTGGTCCTTGGTCTGCTGCTCGTAGTGTGCCTCGAGTTTGGCGATGCGCTTCTCGTCTTTTGCTAGTTTCTCGATCGCGGCCTTTTGCTTTGCGTCGTAATTCGGATTTGCTGCCGCCTTCTCGATTGCGCGCTTCACTGCCTCACTGATCTGTTGTTTTGTCGGCGCGCCCTTGGCGCCCTTTTCCGGCACCTTGCCGTCGGGCTTACCTGTTGCCCCATCCTTCTTTGCCTCAGGGTCTTCTTCCTCGCCGATACCGGGTATGTTCGCCATCGCCACGAGCAGTTTGGGATCTGTGATGTTGAAAAATTCCCTCGGCACATTGGGTGTGCGCGGCTCGGGCTCCGGAATTGCGGACTTGATCGCCTTTTGCAGGGCGCGCGTCTCGGCCGATTCCCGAAGCAGGCCGCGATCCAGCTCTGCAAACGGATCGCGCATTGATTTCAGCGCCTCGACATCTGCGGTGAGGCAGCGCTTGTTGGTCTCATCGTCATCGCGTGCTGCAAGCGGATCAAATCTCAAGATGCTCGTGAAATCGAGGTTCGTCTGGCACGCGCGCGAGAATGTCGAGAGCACGAGTGCGCGTTGTCTGACCGCTGCGAGCCCGTCCATGAGCGGCGCCGGGTGCGTTCGGTGTCTGTCTCCACCGCGATCGAGGGCATTGGGCTCGGCAACAATGCGCGCTGCAGAACGCAGGCACGCCTCGGCGCGACTCGCCAGTTGCGCATCATTGCCAGAGCCGGAGAGCATGCGATCGAAATCAACATCGCGGCACTCGAGATATGCGGGATAATCCTGAGCAGAGAGCCCCTCGGGCCTATGCTGGTTGCGCGCGACGAGTGCGAAGAAGTGCAGCTCCTGCTTTGTAAGACCGGCCTCGTGGGCGATATCGATTACCTGTTTTGGAGTGAGATTCAGCGTGTCATTGCGAGGAGCCGAAGGCGACGACGCAATCCCCCTCTCCCCATCCCTCCCCCTCGAGGGGGGAGGGATGGGGAGAGGGAGACCATGGGATTGCTTCGGAGCATCCGCTCCTCGCAATGACACCGAGGCGGGCTCGCGATGACACGCTGCCAGCAGTTCCGCAAATCGCCGGAACTTCCCGATCAGCTCCTCGCCGTTTGCCTCGCGGCACGTTGCAGCCTCATACAGCGTCATCTTCGCATCGCACTGCCCTGCAATCGCATCCCAGAACGAGCGCATCTCCTGGCGGGAGTAACGGTGCCCGTCATCGAGTGCCGTGTCATTCGCACCTGTCAGCAGATCGCGAAGCCCTGTCTTGAAGTCTCCCACCGCAAGCGTTGCAAAGAGCCGCCTCGGGTCCCAGCGCATGCCCGAGTAGGGCGACTCAAGGATCGGCTGCGTGCTTCCGTCCGGGCCTGCCACAAACTGCTCGTCCTTGTACGCGTCAAACCCTTTGGGCCAGGTCCCGAGCAGCGCATAGAGCTTTGATACAAGCCCCTCGGCAGCACCCGCCACGGAGCTCCCCTGCCACGCGTTCACACCCGTGACGAGCAGCCGGTCGCCCTGCGGGTCCAGGTACAGGTCATAGGCAGATGACCCCTCAACGGGGTTATAGATGCCGGTGGAATCCTTGAGCCCCCCGTCGAAGTTGTAGTACCTGCGGCCGCCCTGTGCCTCGGCATCCCGCGGCGTGATCCCCTCGTTTCCGCGCGCAAAATACGACGCAAGGCCAAAGAGATAGCCCAGGACAGACGCATCTGTCTTTCGTGTACCCATGGATTTATGAAGGATACTGCTGCCCCCCTGCATCTATATTATCGGCAGAAAGTAGAAAAGGTTGCCTATAAAATCGGTAAAAAAACAGATGGAAGAAAAAACAGACGGAGGCAACGGCGCTGTTGTATCTCCTCGTAATTATTGAACAATACGCAGTAAGCAATCTCCTCCGTCTGATTTTTTCTGCACTCACGCGGAGGAGATGGGGCTTGGCAGGCGAGGATACGAACTCGTCAAGATCGCCTAGGTCGACCAATAACGACCACTAACAAGCAGGTTGTTATTGGTCGTGTCGGCCTCCGCGGCTTGCCATTCGGCTCGCGGGGGAGGGTCTATTTATACCACTTGACGGTATAACATTAATAGGTATAACATAATATCGTGATTGTCTCCTTTGCCTGCAAGGAAACGGAATCGCTTTTTTACGATCTGCGGCCGAAGCGGTTGCCCGCGGACATCATCAAGGTGGCGCGCCGCAAGTTGATGATGATCCATGCCGCGCACACGATCCGCGATCTCGAAGTGCCGCCAGGGAACAGGCTCGAACAGCTCAAGGGCGATCGCAAAGGACAGTACAGTATTCGCATCAACGACAAGTGGAGGATCTGTTTCAGATATAAAGATGGGCAGGCGTCAAGCGTTGAGATCACGGATTATCATTAAGGAGGGGAGTATGGCCAAAAAAAATATGCAGCCAATCCATCCGGGTGAGATCCTCAAGGAAGAGTTTCTGGTCCCTCTGGGCATCAGCCAAAGCAAGCTCGCGCGGGATGTCGACGTGCCGCACCGCCGCATCAACGAGATCGTGCTCGGAAAGCGGGGCGTCACCTCCGACACTGCCATGCGCCTCTCCGTGTATTTCGGCACCACAGCCGAATTCTGGATGAACCTGCAGATAACGTACGATCTCAGGATGCTCTCGAACGAGCAGCGTAACGTTTACGAAAAACTGCCGCATGCCCCGAAGGCAGCGTGATCTGGTTGTCATTACGAAGAGCCGTTCGACCTCACGCTGGGCGACGAAGCAATTCCCTCCAGCCAACGATCACTCGATCTTCGTCCTGCCGTTCAGGGCGCGGGAGGGGGTGAGTCGTCATTAAGGGCATTGATCTCATTCCGGGAGCCTGTTTCAGAAGCTGAGTCCGACCGTCGGCAGGATTGCGGCGTTTCTCGGGTCC
>JBBAAC010000179.1:0-4957 GCA_041658465.1 bacterium
TGTAAGTCTGCCTGCCGGCAGGCAGGGAGGGGATAGGGGAGGTAGATCAAGATCTACCCCTCCCTACCCTCCCCTTACAAAGGGGAGGATATAAAAAAGGTAAATAAAAATGGATATCTTTATCAGCGACATCGCAAAACACATAGGCCATGAGATCACAATCAAGGGCTGGATCTACAACACCAGATCGTCCGGCAAGATCACGTTCCTGCAGCTGCGCGACGGCTCCGGCTTTGTGCAGGGGATCGTGCATCAGCCGGATGTGCCGGAACAAGTGTGGGAGGATTCGCACAAGCTCACAATCGAGAGCTCTGCGATCCTCACGGGCAAGGTCGGCAAGCACCCCAAGCGCGAGGAGTTTGAGCTGCACGTCACGGGCCTCTCCATTGTGCAGGTTGCGCCTGAATATCCGATCGGCAAGAAGGAGCACGGCCCGGACTTCCTGCTCGACCAGCGGCACCTGTGGCTGCGCTCAAAAAAACAATGGGCGATCCAGCGCGTGCGCAACACAGTCATCAACGCCACATACGAATGGTTCAACACTAACGGCTTCATAAAGATCGACTCGCCCATACTCACGCCCGCCGCGTGCGAGGGCACGGGTACGCTCTTTGAAGTTGAGTATTTTGATCTCGGCAAGGCGTATCTATCGCAATCAGGCCAGCTCTACATCGAGGCTGCGATCATGAGCCATGGCCGCGTGTTCGACTTCGGTCCCGTGTTCCGCGCCGAGAAGAGCAAGACGCGCCGCCACCTCACCGAGTTCTGGATGATGGACGCTGAGATGGCGTACTGCGATCACAAACAGAATCTTGAAATACAGGAGCAGCTCATAGGCCACATCGTGAAGCGTGCAATCGAGCTGAGCACCGAGGAGCTCGTGATCCTCGAGCGCGATATCGAAAAGCTCGCAAAGGCGGTCCCGCCGTTCCCGCGCATGACGCACGCCGAGGCGGTCACGAAGCTGCGCGCGATGGGAAGCGACATCCCCTTTGACGACGACCTGGGCGGCGACGACGAAACCATGCTCACGCAGGACTCTGACAAGCCGATCTTTATCGAGAAATATCCGGCAAAGGTAAAGGCGTTCTACATGAAGCGCGATCCGGAAAACGAAGAACTGGCGCTCTGCGCGGATATGCTGGCTCCAGAGGGCTTCGGAGAGATCATAGGCGGCTCGCAGCGCGAGGACGACTATGATACGCTGATAAAGCGGCTAGACGAGAACGGGCTGCCGCGGAGCGCGTTCGAGTGGTATCTGGATCTGCGAAAGTACGGGAGCGTGCCGCACGCCGGGTTCGGCTATGGGCTCGAGCGGCTCACAGGCTGGATCTGCGGGGTGCGCCACATCCGCGAGACCATCCCGTTCCCGAGGATGATCTCGCGCCTTACTCCATAAAACGATGATAGCTGATAGGACGTTGCCATACTGACAAGTCATGTTTTAGCTTTGAGGGCTTTACGTTCGATTTTCTTCGACAAAAGTTCAAATTCGCGGTCATCCTCTTTGGCCTCAGCCTTAAGCCGCCTTTGTTGAAACTTCTCGTATTCATCTAATGCCAGATTCTGAGCCACTTCCATAGAAACTTTCCCGGAATGATCGAGTATTTCACGCTCGTTGAAGCGCAGAAAGGCGTCGAGCTTTTCCCGCCAGTCCTTCATATAGAGGACTCGCCGCTTCCTCGCCTGATCTTCGGCAAAATCCAGGTACATGACCACGATTCGGTTGAGTTCATTGAGTTCATCGGCGTTCAGGTAGTTTTTGGCAATCGCTACGTCCTGCTGGCGTACTTTTGAACCCGTCCAGCTCGTAAGCCCCATATTCGGTTTCGAGGCATTCGCGCGCCAGGAGGTCGTCGAAATAATCCGGGCCGAGGTTTCGGACATCCTTCAATCGCTCATCATTCAGGAGAAAACCCTTGGTGAGATATTCCCGCAGATGTTCGGTCGCCCACCTGCGGAACTGCGTGCCACGATGCGAGCGCACACGATAGCCGACGGCAATGATCGTTTCGAGATTGTAATGACTTGTGCTGTAGGACTTGCCGTCTGCCGCAGTTATCAAGCATTCCTTGACAACTGAATGAGGTTCCAACTCCTCGTCATCAAATATGTTTTTCAGGTGTAAGCTGATATTCTGTTTTGTGGTCTGAAACAACTCCGCCATCTGGGCCTGGGTGAGCCACACGCTCCCGTCGTCAAATCGAACCTGTATTTCGCTCCTGCCATCCTCTGTCTGGTAGAGCAGTATCTCAGAAGCTGATGCTGTTTTTTGTAATTTAGTTCCAGTCATTTCAGGCACCTTCTAGTGAAGGCCGTTACCGGCAGATAAGACCGTGCCCCTGTCATAGTTCACTTGTCAACATCGGAAAATCGGATCTGCGGCGTGCGCCACATCCGCGAGACCATCCCGTTCCCGAGGATGATATCGCGGCTCACGCCATAGCGGGGCTGATCCGGCCTACAAAACGACGCCGGCAATGTCTTCCGACAGTGCTAGAAGGAATCTCTCGTACAGATTTTTTTCTTTGACGATGGTCTTCTCGTGTTCGAGCTTCTCATCTCCGCCGCCTTGCCTTAATACGCTCAGGTGCGCGATCTCGGCGATTACGATGGGCGCTACGCGCATGAGCAGCGAATAAAATTTCGGCACATTATCTAGCGATACTCCGCAGTCATCTAAATATTGCCACCCACCTGCATCATCGATCAGCCTTGAGACATTCGGAGCTGTTCGATTTATGATGATCTGATCCGGCCCTATGAATATCGCTATCGTCTCGCGAGACGCTACCGTCGCGATATTTACAGACAGGCCGGTTTCCTTCAGAAGCCCGCAAACTGTTTCAGCCAGCTCACGAATATTGTATTCGGCCTGGGATATAGCGCCCTCATTTGAAATGCGAGCATCCAGCTTCACCGCCAGCTCTTCAAATTCTTCCGTACCTGCCTCGACAAAAACAACCCCATTGTGTTTCAGCAATGATGTTTCTTGACGGTTTGTGAGCTTCAAACCCGGATGCCCGCGCTGTATGAGCTTATCAATAGCATGCATGTACGCGGAATCTCTGCTGTCGTAGATTATTACCGGTTTCTCTTTGGTCTCCTTTGCCAGCTGCGCCAGCGTCATGACCCTGGTATCGGTCGCGTGATCTGCATGATACTGGACCTCCAATTCAAGGTCAGGGACAGAGATCTTTCCCATGCTGAGCACCTGCAGAGTTCGGTACTTATGAAACTTGTCCCACCCGTGTCTTTTATAGTTTTTCTCAAAGTAACTTTCAAATGCGCGGTCGACGGCCAGCCTCAGGGTCCTCTCGATATGATCACCATCTACCGAGCCTCCAATGAAGACATGCGCGGCAAATGTCTTCCGAGATGGATCCAGCGGAAGATCGGTATCTACTGCTACAGCAATCGAAAAATCCGTACTCAATGTTGTTTTGCGGTCCACGGGATTGCGCTTCGACATGAGCAACGTATTCGCATCGCCAATAGACATCCCTGCATTATCAAAAAATGCTATGTCGACCCGATACAGCTTCTCCCCTTTTTCTTCCAGAAACCTCGCCATCTCAGGATCGTACACGAGGATTGCATGGTTTTTATACTCATTTTGATCATCCAATAGTTCCTGGCTGTCCTGAAATTGGTTTGTGCTAAAGCTATCCGCATGCCTCAGCTGATCCCTTATACTGTATCCATGCTCCATCACGAGCCATGCGCTGAAGTGTGGCACAAATTCCCGCATGGGGATTTCTTCGCCGTTCAAAATAATCCTGACGTTTTTGCCTTTGAAGAAAAGATAGTGGTCCATCAGATAGTTGCGGATACCGTTTTGGTCCTCTAAATCAAATGTTTGATTCCTCCTTTTCAACGCGCATACGGTTTTATCTGCCGTAGCACGCCCATCGTCCCTGCGCAGACTTACACTTGCCTCGATTCCCTGATCTTCGGTCACGGAGAGCCTAAGCTCGCCGAATCTGCTGGAGACAGTGAGCTCGTCCGCATCCCTTACGAACGCGAACCTCCCTCTCCCTTTTTCACCGATTGTTTCCCGGCCATTTCCATCTATATCTACATTTCCATTAGCGCCGCGCTTGTTGTCGGTGAAGACCTCGGTGAGGACCGCGGGATCGTCGATCAGGCGGCCATTTCCAGAGATCCGGATCTCTGAGTCCGAGACATCGACGCGCACCTCTGTAGCGCCTGCATCATAGTGGTTATTGATGAGCTCGCGCACTGAGTCCCATGCATGATATTGCTCACGCTCGTTTAAGACAAAACCGCGCGCGCACAGGGTGAGCGGGACTGTGGTCCACTCCCCGGCAGTATCCCTGCCGGCATCAGGGCCTTCTTCGACAGATGGCGAAACCCTGGGTCCCCAGGCCAGCCGCGGCGCCGCTATTTGCAATGCGCCGGGAAAATTCTTTTCCAGCGCCACTTGGTCCGTGGCTAAAAGGAATAGATCGCCGGATGAGGCCGTAGCGTCGCCCGCAGCGGAATCAGGTACCTCAGGGCCGTCCCAGGTCGTGGCGACCTGAAAGTCGGCCGAGCCGGGGGGATAAATCCCGCCGAAATAGCTAGTCAATCCTGTAGCCGAACCGCCCATGTCTCCCTGCTCCTCTTTCCACCCTTATCGCGGATCACCTGAAAATGTTGCGTGCTTTTTCAATGCATCGCCGGACCGCCTTCCATGGGGAGCGCGCGCCAAGCTGCAAATAATTCGTGACTTTTTTACAGTCGAGTGCACATTTGTGCCAATAATTTATGCACTCACACTCGCACAGCACCAAGGCTTTCCAGTGCCACTACCCCCAGCGGCCGGCTGATGCTGCCTACTGCTCTCTGGAGCAGCGCAGGCTCATCATCTCCATCATCATCACCGGACTCACGATGATACTGGAAGTAGTGGGCGGCATCTGGAGCGGATCGCTGGCACTGCTGTCCGACGCCG
>JBBAAC010000180.1:0-4953 GCA_041658465.1 bacterium
CCGGCATCGCTCACCAGTTCAACAGCCCTCTCTGCGGCTCTTTGCTGATCGTGGATTCATTGCTTGAGGATTGCCATGACCATCATTCCACGTACGACAAGCTCGATAGCCTTCGCAAGACGCTCGTCGGCATGCAGTACATCATAGACTGCATGCTCTCGCTTGCCATGGTGAGCAGGCGGGGTTCCGCTGAACGCATCAAACTGAATATCAATGAGGCGATCGAGAGCGTGCTTGCCTTTGCATCCTTTGAACTGAAAAAACGCGGTATATCCGTGAAGAAGGATCTGGATAAGAATATCCCCGCGATAGATGCTGCCGCGGGAGAACTGGATCAGGTCCTGCTCAACCTCGTCAATAACGCCAGCGATGCGATGGAGCAAGGCGGCAAGCTCACCATCAGGACAAAACGCAGGGATGATGCCATTGAGATTGTAGTGTCCGATACTGGTACAGGGATCGCTCCGGAATACATGGAGCGCATATTCGAGCCCTTTTTTACCACGCAGAACAAGAGACGCGGCCTCGGGCTCGGGCTTTCGATTGCGCGTGAGATTCTGGAAAAATACGGCGGAAGGATTCATGTGGAGAGCGAGCTTGAAAAGGGCTCAACGTTTTCCATTGCGCTGCCAGCGAATTAAATTATATAAATGATACTATGGAGGTGGTATGGCGATTATGAAGAGGGTCCTGGTAGTCGATGACGAGCCCAGCATTTGCGAGGGCATTGAGCTCATCCTCACGCGCGCGGGCTTCGAGGTCAAGAAGGCGCTTTCGGGCGAGGAGGCTGTAACTATCGCAGAACATGAGTCCTTTGACGTGGTCCTCATGGATCTCATAATGCCCGGCATGGATGGCGCTGATACCTGCGCCGAGATCCTGAGGCTCAGGCCCAATACCCGCATCGTCGCGATATCCGGCTCACCGTCCGGCGCCCGCGTGGAGAAGTTCATCCGTTCGGGGGGCATCGAGGTCTATCTCTACAAGCCGTTTGGAAAAGAAGAACTCATAGCCGGCGTGGAGCGGGCCCTTGAGGTTCCGCACGCCTGATCCGCTGCGATACCTTTCTTGCATACGGTTTAATTCATTATTGATTTCAGCGATTGAGGTGCGTTACGTATGCGCTCCTACTGGGACCACATCCAAGGAGGCAACAGTGAAGAGATACGAGACTCCGAACATCAGAAACATCGCGCTGATTGGTGCGAAGGGCGTGGGAAAGACGTCATTTGTAGAGGCATCCCTCTTCGCATCAAAGGCTACCGGCCGCATGGGGCGCACGGATGAAGGCAACTCGATCATCGACTATGATCCTCTCGAAGTGGAGCGCAGGCAGTCCATCAACTCAAAGGTAGTTCCGGTCGAATGGAAGGGAAAAAAGATCAACATAATCGACACCCCCGGGTACGCGGACTTCACAGGCGATGCGGTCGGGGCGATGAACGTTGCGGACGTCGCAGTATTTCTTGTCGACTCGGTCAACGGTGTAGAGATCCAGACGATGCTTTTGGACGGCTATGTCACTAAGGCAGGGACCCCTCGCGCATTCTTCATCAACAAGGCAGACGCGGAGCGCGCAGATTACGAATCCGCGATGACTTCGATCAGGGAGAAAATCGCGCCGAAGGCGATCGCTTTCCAGCTCCCGATAGGGAGCGGCACCGGGTTCAAGGGAGTCGTGGACCTGCTCAACATGCGCGCGTACCTGTACGATGGCGGCACTGCAAAAGAGACGGATGTTCCCGCAGATCTCGCTTCTGAGGCAAAGGAGCTTCGCACGGCGCTCATGGAGTCTGTCGCCGAGTGCGACGAGAAGCTGCTCGAAAAATATCTCGACTCCGGCGAGCTTTCGGAAGAGGAGATGAAGCAGGGCGTGGCAAAGGGGATCGCCTCAGGCAGCCTGTGCCCGGTCTTTGTCGGCTGCGCATATCAGAACATCGGCATCGACGCGTTCCTGACCACGGTGGCGGACGATTTCCCGAGCCCCGCGGATATGCCTGGCATCAAGGCCAAGCGCCAAGACGGTTCAGAGGTCGTGCTGAAGGCCGACCCCCAGGGCACGCTGCTTGCGCACGTTTTCAAGACCACGTCGGATCCGGGCATTGGCGATGTATTTTATTTCCGCGTCTACTCCGGCACGATCACATCCGGCGATGACGTTTATAACGGTACGCAGAGCGCGGGCGAGCGCATGGGGCACCTGCTCGTGATGCGCGGCAAGGAGCGGATGGAGACGGAGGCCGCGCCAGCAGGAGATATTGCGGCGGTCGCCAAGCTCAAGAACACGCGCATCAACGACATCTTCACGAGCAAAACGCAGACGCTCTTGCACGACCCGATTCAGTTCCCCAGGCCGATGGTGCCGATGGCGGTTATCCCGAAGTCAAAGAAGGATCAGGACAAGCTGGGCATAGGGCTGTCGAAGCTGACGGAGATCGACCCCACATTCTCATATCACATCGACAAGGAATTCTCCGAGACGATCGTCACGGCACTGGGAGAGGTGCAGATCGATGTGATGATCAAGCGCTTAAACGAGAGATACGGGGTGGAGGTAGATCTCGGCAAGCCGCACATTCCGTACCGCGAGCACATCACCAGGAAGTCGGAGAAGCAGGGCAAGCACAAGAAACAGTCCGGCGGCCATGGCCAGTACGGCGACTGCTGGCTGAGGCTTGAGCCGTTGCAGGCCGGCGGCGGGTTCGAGTTCGTGGACGATATCGTCGGCGGCTCTATCCCGGGCAAGTACGTGCTTGCTGTGGAAAAGGGCGTGCGCGATGCGATGCAGAAGGGGACTTTGGCAGGCTATCCGGTCGTGGACCTGCGCGTTACGGTCTTCGACGGCTCGTATCATGATGTGGATTCTTCGGATATGTCGTTCCAGATCGCCGGCGTGCTCGCGTTCAAGAATGCGATGGCAGAGGCCGCCCCGCAGCTCCTGGAGCCGGTAGTCGACCTCGAGGTCTTTGCCCCGCAAGACTACATGGGCGATCTCTCCAGCGACATAAGTCAGCGTCGCGGCCGCGTCTCGGGCATGGATGCGGGCGTGATCCGCGCAAAGGTCCCGCTCGCCGAGTTATATCAGTACTCAGCCAGCCTCAAGTCTATCACCAGCGGCGCGGGCAGCTATACGATGTCCTTCTCACACTATGAAGCCGTGCCGGCCCACATAGCGCAGAAGATCATCGAGGAGACGAAGAAGGAGCATGAGCAGAAAAAGGGTTGAGCCATGCACTCGCTTTATAAATGAAGAGGGGCTGCACAAAAGCGGCCCCCTTTTCTTTGGAGCAGAATGAAGAACGCAGAGATCATATACGGCGTGAATCCGGTCCTGGAGGCGCTTCGTTCCGGGCGGCGGCGATGCCATGAGGTTATCCTGGCCTCCGGGAAAAAGGAAAAACTCGTCGCGCGCGTTGCGGAAGAGGCAACCCGCAACGGCGTGCAGGTGAAACAGGCCTCCAGGGAAGAGATCGGGCGCCTTGCGCGTACTGACAAGCACCAGGGCGTGGCCGCGAGGGTGGATCCATTCGACTATGCCTCGCTGCAGGGCGTGGTCGAGGCGGCCTTACGCGACGAGCGCAAGGCGTTTCTCCTCATTCTGGACGGCATCACCGATCCCCAGAACCTTGGTTCTCTCATCCGCACGGCCTATCTGCTCGGGGTTCATGGTGTAATTCTCCCGCGGGACAACGCGGCGTCCGTCACCCCGGCCGTGGTCAAGGCCTCGGCTGGCGCTACTGAATACCTTCCAATCGTTCAGGTTACTAACCTCACAAATACAATCCGTTACTTTAAAGAAAAAGGGATGTGGGTGGCGGCTGCAGAGGCCTCTGGAGAAAAGACGATTTATCAAGCCGATTTTAAAGGTTTTAACATTGTTGTAGTGCTTGGGTCAGAGGGCGCTGGCGTGAGGCGGCTCATCAAGGAGAACTGCGATTACATACTTTCTATACCGATGTATGCCAAGGCTATAGAGTCTTATAATGTTGCGGCGGCTGGGGCGCTCTTCCTGGGGGAGGTCTCCAGACAGCGCATATATTAATGAATGCAAAACCCGTACCGAAATCTCCTTTATATCTTGACAAAGTTGGGCATCTCTCCTAAATGATCCAAACTTTTTTGGATAGGTGTGCGACGCATATCCGCGTCGGGCAAATTCATCCATAAAATCAATAAGGAATGGCGAGGGGCCGTTCCGCACATGACCGGGTTTTTGGCGTTCGCATCGCGCTGTGCGTGTGCGTGCGCTTTGGTTCATTGAAATCCCGCGCACGCGCGCCATCGGATGACGGTCGGCGAGGTTCGGCGAGTTTTTTATCTTGGGTTGCGCAGATGATTTGCCGACGTAGCTCAGCAGGTAGAGCTGCTGATTTGTAATCAGCAGGTCGCCGGTTCGAGTCCGG
Source organism: bacterium (assembly GCA_041658465.1). Classification (GTDB taxonomy): domain Bacteria; phylum UBA10199; class UBA10199; order 2-02-FULL-44-16; family JAAZCA01; genus JAJZQH01. The sequence continues at coordinate 4,404 of JBBAAC010000180.1, forward strand.
CCGTCGGCTCTTTAAGGCAGTGGGAAGTACTTCCCACTGCAGTTCAGGAGAGGTTCCCGAGCGGTCAAAGGGAGCAGACTGTAAATCTGCCGGCATTAGCCTTCGGAGGTTCGAATCCTCCCCTCTCCACCCTAGTTAAGGCGGGAGTAGCTCAGTGGTAGAGCATCAGCCTTCCAAGCTGAGGGTCGCGGGTTCGAAACCCGTCTCCCGCTCATGACGGCAGTTAAAAGTTGAAAGTTTAAAGTTAAAAGTAATAATTTGAAACCTCTATACTGGGTGATTTTACTTTAAACTTTAAACTTTTAACTTTGAACTGAAGTCAGGCCGAGATAGCTCAGTCGGTAGAGCACATGCATGGTAAGCATGAGGTCACGGGTCCGATTCCCGTTCTCGGCTCATCTTAAACGCAGTGAAAAGTGAGAAGTGAAGACAAACCAATAGCGGATCGAGATAAAGAACCGGGGAGGCAATATGGCAAAGGAGAAATTTGAAAGGACAAAGCCGCACGTGAACGTGGGAACGATCGGGCACGTCGATCACGGCAAGACTA
>JBBAAC010000181.1:0-4953 GCA_041658465.1 bacterium
GTTTAATGTTGGCGCCAAAATGAGGTTCGTCCTTGAGTTGCGGATAGACATATTCCTGCAGCTTTTCTTCAAGAAATGTTATTCGATGCCTGGCCAGAAGCTCCAGGTCGGTTGAAAAACGCTTGGTCTCGAATATTTTGTACTTACGCGACAAAGCGCCCTCTGCCTTTCTTCGCATCTTCCACGCCCTGCTTCAACCGGCGGACCAGGCCTTCATCTTCGGCGATCTCACGGAGCTCCTCGTCATCTGCAAAAGCGGAGCGCTTCGTATATTGAATGACTGCGTTCTCGATGAATTTGCCGAGCGATCGTTTCTCTTCCTCGGCATGGCGGGCAAAATCCTTGTACACGTCGTCTTCCACCCTGATGGTAACGGTCTTCGCCATAAGGCCTCCTGACTATTTATTATTCTATATTATTCAAAATTATTCGTCAAGATCGGCTCACAAACACGGCCTGCCGACGAGCGATAGGAACTCGTGGCGAGTGGCGTCCGATTTCCGGCTACGAATGCGCGCGTCATCGCAGGTCCTGTTTCGTGCGCGTGATCTCAACCGCGACGCTCCTCGCAAACCGAAGCGCCCCGGGTTTATCCACCCTGACTGTCGCGCCTTGCACCATTTCGTTCTTGAGACAGACCGCTGCTATCGCCTCTGCCAGCGCCTCGATCAGGCGAAACTGCGACTTCTCCACCATGGCGAGTATCTCTTTTTTCAGCGCCCGGTAGTCCAGCGCATCCTCGAAGCGGTCGCTCTTGCAGGCCTTTGTGAGATCCGCCGAGATCGTGAGGTTGATGACTACTTCCTGCTTCTCGCGCCGTTCTTCCTTGTCCACTCCGATTATGCAGCGCGTGAGCAGGTCGCTAACGATTATCCGGTCCATAGTTCGTTCCCTTCAGGTGCCTTCCGCCATCGACGCTGAGCACCTCTCCCGTGACGAAATCGCTCTTGAGGAGATAGAGCGCCGCCAGGGCGATGTCGGACGGGTCGCCGTGCCGCCTGAGCGGGACGGTGTCCACCAGCCTGTCCAGGTAGCTATGGTCCGAACCGGGCGGGGGCAGGATGAGGCCCGGCGCGATACCGTTCACGGTTATGTTCGGGGCATACTCCAGCGCCATCATCCGGGTGAGCATCGACAGCGCCTGCTTGCTGAGGATGTACGCGACGTGTTTGAAGTCGAAGCTCGCGAGCCTCGTGTCGAGCATGTTGATGATCTTGCCGCGGCCCGCGAGTCTCGCAAAGTCGCGGCAGAGCACGAATGGCGCCCACGCATTCACCTGCATGTGCTGCATGAGACTCGATAAGTTCATATCCCCAATCGTACCCGGGAGATAGATCGCGGCGCTATTCACGAGGATATCTAGCGAGCCTGCTGTCTCGATTGCGCGGCCGATGAGGGATTCGCATGCTTCCGGATCAGCGAGGTCAGCCATCAAAGGCCACGAGTTGACACCGCGTCCCTTAAGCTTTTCGCAGAGATCCAGGGCCTCGGCCTCTGAGCTTCGATAGTGCACGATGACGTTGGCGCCCTCAGCAGCGAGGGCGGTAGCTATTTCCCGGCCGATGCGCTTTGCTGCACCAGTTACCAGCGCGGTCTTTCCTGCAAGTTTTGTCTGCGTCATGCTGCCTGAATATATATTGTTCCAGCGCCTGTCCATTCATAATTGCCGGGGCTGGAAATTTGGGCCGGCACCTTATCCCTTGTCCTTCCGGCCTTTCGCTGGTACCGCTTGAACATGCTTGGAATCTATATCCATATCCCGTTCTGCGTGCGCAAATGCGACTACTGCGACTTTTATTCGATACCTGTGGAACCGGGCCTGGCGCCGCAGGAGCAGTATCTGCAGGCGGTGATTGCGCAGCTTGAGCTCGACGTCGAAGCCCTTCGCCTCGAAGGGCGCCAGGTGACCTCCGTCTATTTCGGCGGCGGCACTCCATCTATAATGAAAGCAGAGTTCTTCTCCTCTCTCCTGAACGCGCTCTCGCGCCATTTCAAATTCAGTGCGGACGTGGAGGTGAGCTGCGAGGTCAATCCCGCGACCGCGGATGCGCGATGGTTCCGCAATGCGCGCTCTTCGGGCATCACGCGCTGCTCGATCGGGGTCCAGTCGTTCCAGGAACGCTTGCTGCGCGGGCTCGGCAGGATTCACACGGCCGACGACGCAATGCGAGCCATTGCCGAGGCGCAGGACGCGGGCTTTGACAGCGTCGGCATGGACCTCATGTACGCGATGCCGGGCGAGACCATGGGCGAGCTGGAAGAGGACGTGCGCACGGCCATGACCTTTCAGCCGAATCACATCTCCGCATATCAGCTCACGATCGAAGAGGGCACGCCCATGCACGAGAAATATATTTCGGGACCTGGAACCGGGAACCTGGAACCGGGAAAGGACAATCCCGGTCCCCGGTCCCTGGTCCCTGGTCCGGATGTCGATTCCGAAGATGACCAGCTGCAACAGATGCGCACGGTGGGTCGAATGCTCGGACGCAGCGGCTGGCCGCGTTACGAGATCTCCAACTTTGCGAAGCCGGGATTTGAATGCAGGCACAATCTGAATTATTGGAGGTATGGAGAGTATCTGGGGCTTGGGGCAGGGGCCACGTCATTCGTGCTAAAAAAAACGTGCGATCGTGCGATCGTGCGATCGTGCGTTAGTACGACTGAACGGGTAGCATCGTGCGAACCCGAGATTTTTAACGATCGCACCAACGCACCAACGCACCAACGCACGATTTTTGCCAGGAGATGGACGCAGGCGCGCGACGTCAATGCATACATCGAAGGAAGTGCCGATCTCGCGGAGTCGGAAGAGCTCGACGCGCGCACCGCCATGGGCGAGTATTGTTTTCTGGGATTGCGCACGACGGAAGGGATTTCCGCCGCCACATTTGAAGGGTTGTTTCACGAATCGTTCGAGGCCGTATTCGGAGGCGTCTGCGAATCGCTCAAGAAGGATGGACTGATCTTAAGGACGATCGATCGCATCGCTCTCACGCAGAGGGGGCTTGAGCTGTCGAACATGGTGTTTGAAAAATTTATTTCTTAGCGCACCTCGGAGGGACAGGAGAACAAGCGCTGTCATCGTTTGTCTTCGCCGGTTTTATCCTCCAACCCTCCTTCATAGAGCGCTGCCCAATCCACTGAGCGCCCGCGAAATACGGGCTCCACGGCCAGCTCTACTTTGATGTCGTCCTTGGTTAAATGGTCCTGCATGAATTCCATTACAGTTCGCATGACGTCATGGTCATCAAAGCGTTCGCGGAGGTCATTCCCGGAAGCCGCCGAACCAATTATTATCGTGCGATCATTCACCAGTATCGACATACCGCTCCTGTACACGATCTCATCGCCTTCAAAGACATGACGAAGTTCCGGGTACTTTGCCCCACGTTCGCTCACCACCACAAACGGGACTGCATATACATGGGTGGATCTGTCCGGTCTCCGAGCGATGACAACCTTTACGGGAAAATCTGGGTGGCCCGGCCCGAACCAATCAGGGCGAAGCGCGACCAGGTCGTCCCAGCCTTGAATGACGCGCACAGGATATCCGGTTGCCTTGCTCAACAATTCTTCCTGTTCGCGGATGCTGGCCGGCAGGGCTCCAAGCCTTTTCTCAGGTTCTACATGATCCGTCGCGTCGCTCACTTGATTCGCATCGGAATCTAATATGGGGGGCCTGGCCGCGGGGCCGCGCGAGCGAGATGCCACTGTCTCGCTGAACTCCTCAACTGTTACGCCATCCTTGTTAAAAAGCCCCTGCATGGATCTTATTCCAGAATTCATGGCTTCTATGGATTCGGCGGTGTAAAAGGAAAGCTTGTCTGGCGACTTTATTTCAGGATTCTCCTCCAGCACAGATTTTACCCAGGCAGGAAGCCAAGTGGCAAAGTCGGGGACTTCTTCTCCAGCACGCCTGGCTAACGCAGATTCTGTTTCAAAATGCGAGGCTGCCGCAGCTTCGTAGGAGATCTTATTTAGAGGAGATGCATCAAATAATAATATCCTGCGATCATCAGCGAATATCCTCATCCTGTCTATGCACACGATGCCATCGCCTTCAAAAACCTGTAGAGGTTGTGGGTGCTCATTCCCTTGATCGTCCTTCCTCCGCAACGGAGAGGCGTATATCCACGTGGAGCCATCCGGTTTCCGAACGATGACAGAATTCAAGTCGAAATATCTCATGCCATCATCAGGGCGAAGCGCGAGCAGGTCCTCCCAGCCTTGAATGATGCGCACATGTTCGACAGGCCCCGTTGCGCCGCTGATCTGATTTGCATCTGAAGCGAATATGCCATTGACCTTAGGATTGGGAATCACCGATGGAGGCGGCGTGCCTGCGCCGCCAATTGAATCAGAAGCAGCCATCACGAAACTGTCTTGTGGGGCAGAAGGCGTTTCCGATGTTCCATCGCCGTCCCGGGCCTCCTGGCAATCAGGGAGTTCCTGCGTTGTGGCGGCTTCGGCGCCGAGACTCGTGGCCTGTGTCGGAACTGGAAGTGGTGTCAGTACCATTTCATTCTCCTTAATCGGTTTGCCGCGAGGGCACTTGAGATTGTTGAAATTTATGCTTTATAAGCCGGCCGTATATGTTATACGACATTATTATTCCAGCAAAAAATACGATGCCGCTTGCACGGCCGTCTCGGCAAAATTAAGAGAAGCCTATTGAAAGGGGGCGAATTATGAAAAACGTCATGAAGGGTATTATCGGCATGGTCGCAGTCGCATCTCTTCTTCTCATCCTGCAGTCGAATGCGTGGGCAAAGAAGGGCGGGGATAAGGTCCCGCCCGGGCAGGCGAAGAAGGCTGCGGCCACTTCTCAGGCCTCAACAGGCCATACGGATACCGCAGCCCCGGGCACGCCTCCCGGCTGGTCGCACGGCAAGAAGACGGGATGGCACGGCTCTCCTTATCCGCCGGGATGGTCCAAGTGGGATTCTAAGA
>JBBAAC010000182.1:0-4918 GCA_041658465.1 bacterium
CACCCATTCAGCGGGCACTCCTCACATCGCGGTGTCGTGCGGCAGAACTCCTTGCCCGCTTCCACGATCAGCGCGTGGTATTCGTTGAATAGCGGCACGTCGTCGGCAAGGTTATTCATGAAGAGCTCTTGCAGCTCCAGATATCCATCCTCCTCCGAGCAGATGCCGTGTCGCAGGAAGATGCGCTTGGTATACGCATCGATTACAAAGGTCGGCTTTTTGAGAGCATAGAGGAGGATCGAGTCCGCGGTCTCGGGGCCTATGCCCTTCACCTCGAGGAGTTCCAGACGCAGTTCCTCGAGCTTTCCAGCAGCCATCGGCCGCACGCTACCCTCGTAGCGATCCACAAAATATTTCAGGAACGAGCGGAGCCTGCCTGTCTTGATGCGAAAGTAACCGGCAGGCCTGATGAGCTCCGCAAGCGCCGCTGGATCCAGCGACAACATGGCGCGCGGATCGAGCACGCCGGCAGACTTGAGATTGGCGATCGCGCGCTCGACGTTCTTCCAGTTCGTGTTCTGCGTGAGTATCGCACCGACCATCACCTCGAACGGCGTCTCGCCAGGCCACCAGCCGCGCGGGCCGAAGCGGCGGAGCATCCGTTCAAACGCCTCCATCAGAATTTTTTTTGAAGGCATATCGTTTCACTATTGTCCGGTTTAATCATGCGTTTTAACATCCCCTCCTTTGTAAGCCTGCCCTGAGCGAAGTCGAAGGGGAGGGGCTAGGGGAGGTAGATCATGATCTACCCCCTCTGACTCCCCCTTACAAAGGGGGAGGACCGCTACCCCTCCTATCCTCCCCTTACAAAGGGGAGGGAGTAGTTCCCGCGCGAATACATAAAAAACCCGTCCGCTCTTGCAGAGATCGGAGAGCGGACGGGCTGTTTATTCATCGAGAACCCTTACGCCTGCGGAGTTTCTGCTGCCGGCTTCTCGGCTGCCGGTGCCTCTGCTGCTGGAGCAGCGGCCGGCGCGGTTGCGGCAGGGGCCTCGCGCTTCTTGGATGCAGACCACGCCGAATAGTGTTGCTCGCAGTAGCCCTTCTTGAAGGTCTGCTTGCGGCAGTTCTCCTCGCCGCAGGTGCGATAGCGCGGCTTGGCCGTGAGCTCGCCCCGGCGCCACTTCTGGTAGTGCACGGTGCAGTATCCCTTTGCGCGATACGGCCTCTTGCAGTTCTCGACCGTGCAGCTCTTCCCGCTCGCGGCTGGGGTCTTTTCTTTGGTCGTAGCTGCCTTTGCCTTTTCATTCTTCGCTGCCATTTTCTCTGCTCCTCTCTTTTTCGTGACTGGTGAATGGTGACTCGTGACTGGTGAATGGTGACTCGTGACTGGTGTGAACGACTCGATCTACCTCCCCTAGCCCCTCCTTACAAAGGAGGGGAATATTTTCCCTCCCCTTTGTAAGGGGAGGGTCAGGGTGGGGTAGATCTTGAGCATAACCACTAGTCACCAGTCACTAGTCACGGCTGTTGCGTAGACGGCAATACCTGCGGTTGCGGAGCGGGCGGCTTCATGACCTGCATCTGATCGACCGAAGGCCTCGGCTGCACAGGCTGCTGGGCCCCAGCCGCTGCGCCGGGTTTCTGCTCCGGCGGAAGCGCCTGTTGACCGGGAGCACCCTGCAGCGGCCTGCCCTCCATGAGCTCTTTCTTCACCATGTCGTCCAGCTGCTTGCGCTCGTCAGGGGTGACATCCTCGGATACCGCCTCGCCGGCTGCCTTGAGGCCCTCCCCCACCAGGGAGCGGATGTCGCGAATCCCCTCCTTGACCATCGGCGTATCAAGATAGGGCTTGGCGTGCTCCTCCAACGTCTTGCCCCGGATCTTCCAGCCCGTGAACCAGAGCACGACAGCACCTATGATCGCCAGGAAAATGAGCCACTTTATCAGTTTAAACATATGCCCCCCGGACTTTTGCGCACAGTAATGGAGCACTCCCATGCCTGTCAACCCGCTTTTTTGCGGCCTCGGCGTGGACAGAGGCCGCCGGCTCTGTTATACAGCGGCTATGAACCGCGACCCCTCGATACTCATCGTCGACGACAACTCCACGGTTGTGGAGCTGTTAAGATCCCAGCTCAAACCCTTCCAGTACAAGCTCGACTCGGCGCTGGACGGGGAGGAAGCGCTGGAGAAGATCAGGCGCGACCCGCCGGATCTCATCCTGCTGGACCTCATGATGCCGCGGATCTCCGGGTTCGAGATATGCCGCCGGATCAAAAGCGACAAGAACACGCAGTTCATTCCCATCATCGTGATCACGGCCCTCACCGAGCAGGGCGACAAGCTCAAGGCGATCGAACTCGGGGCGGACGATTTTCTCGTGAAGCCGATCAACCGGCTCGAACTCACAACCAGGATCAAGTCGCTGCTGCGCATGAAGCTCCTGCACGATGACCTCGACACCAGCGAGAGCATACTCTTCTCTCTCGCAGCCGCGCTCGAGGCAAAGGACTTCTACACCAGCGGCCACTCGGAGCGCGTAGCGGATCTCGCGGTGGAGCTGGGAAGGAAGATGAAGCTAGACGAGCGTGAACTCGAATCGATCCGCCGCGGCGGGCTTCTGCACGACATCGGAAAGATCGGCGTGAAGGAATCGATCCTTCTCAAGCCGGGGCGGCTGACCGAGGAGGAAATGGCGCACATCCGCACCCACGCATCGCGCGGCTACGATATATGCGCGCCCCTCAAGAGCCTGGAGCCGTGTCTGCCCATCATCCGATCGCACCACGAGCGCTGGGACGGCGACGGATATCCGGACGGACTCACGGGCGAGGAGATCCCGCTCGCCGCGCGCATCGCCGCGGTCGCGGACTCCTACGACGCTATGACCACGGACCGCCCATACCGACGCGGCATGACCTCGGAGGAGGCCCGCGCCATATTCGAGAACGAGATGAATAGCGGCCAGTGGGACTCCTCATGCGTCAAGGCGCTGTTCGATATCATCAAGGAGCGCGTTTGAACGAACTGACTTCCATAGCAGCCCCAGTGCTTGTCACCGGAGCCGGCGGACTGATAGGTAGCGCGATCTGCCGCGAGCTGGCGGCAAGGGGCATAGCGACCCGGGCGTTCCTGGCACCCGAGGAGCCGACCACGAATCTGCTGGGGCTCTGCGGCGTGGAGATCTTGCGCGGCGACGTGCGCGATGCGACCGCGATATACGAAGCTGCAAAGGGATGCGGTTCGCTCGTTCACTGCGCGGCACTCAACTCGCTCTGGCGCAAGGACCCAAAAGAATTCTATTCCGTCAACGTCGAGGGCACCGAGATAGCATGCCGCGCTGCCATGGCTTCCGGCATCGCGCGATTCGTCTTCACGAGCTCGTGCGAAGTGACCGGCCCTGCGCTGCCGGGTGCGCCCGCAGACGAGCGGCGGCCGCTGGATCCGTCGCGCGTGCACGGTCACTACGAGAGGAGTAAGTTTTTTTCGGAGCAGACCGTGCGGCGCCACGTCGTGAACGGCCTGCCGGCTGTGATACTAAGACCGACCGCCGTGATGGGCCCGGGAGACATTCATTGCACGCCGCCGTGCATGCTCATACGCGCATTCGTGGAGCGACGCATCCCGGCCTACTACGATGCGGGCATCAACATCGTGGACGTGAGGGATGTGGCAACAGCTCACGTGACCGCGCTGACCGATGGCGAGCGCGGCGGGACGTACATCCTTGGCGGTCACAACTTGCTGCTCTCGAAGCTGTTTGCAAAACTCTCAAGGCTTACCGGCGTTAAGGCGCCCAGGCTAACGGTCGGATATTGGACCGCATACGCTATGACGGCCGTGCGCTGCGTGAAGTCGGCGGCGCTTGGCGTGGACCCCGGCGTGACGATCAGCGGGCTGCGCACGGTCCGCTACCCGTGGTTCTTCGATTCGTCGAAGGCGCAGCGCGAGCTGGGATTTGAGGCGCGGCCGCTCGAAGAGACGATCCGCGACTCCACCGCACCGGCAGGCAAGTCGACAGCGTGCCAGAGTGCGCGATGACCCGCGACTGGCATCTCGCAAGCCGACACCGAGTTTGTGTCAGCTTATAAGGCTAACGGTGAATCACTAGCTCTGCGGTCCCCATTGCTCGAAGCTGGACTGGGGACCCCGCTCGTCACGCGCCTTGATACAACGTGAGGAGCGGCACGCAGTAAGCGTGTTTCTCCCGTTTATCGATGGACCACGATCAACGGCACGGAGCGAGCGGTGATCTGCGGCAGGCTTCGAGCAATGGGGAACGCGGTGGCTAAGATTCCATCGTTAGCCGTATGAGCTGCGAATAATTCGGTGTCGGTTTGCGAGATGCCAGCCGCAGATCACCGCGTGCTTTGGCACAGTGTCGGCTTGCTGAGCGATGAACGGGAGAACCCCGCGCACTTCATGGCACGGAGCAAACTCCTGAATAATAACTCGCAGGGGAATTATGAACGGACTCCTCCAATCCATAATCCATCGCCCGTACGTATTCGCATTCCTCGCGGCATATCTCGTGCTGGCGTGGAGATACTTCGGGATGCGGCGAACCATCCTGTGGCTCTTATCCGGCTACGCGATCGCCTGGGCTTCGGAACTCTCCTCGATCCAAAATGGCTTTCCCTACGGCGATTATAAATATGTGTACGACAGCATGAGGGACGAGCTCATGGTCGCAGGCGTGCCTTTCTTCGACTCGCTCTCGTATCCGTTTCTCAACTTTGCGGGATTTGCCACCGCGTCGTTCATCCTGGGCCGTCGGTGCGCGACTGGACTCAAAGCGGTGGCGTTTGGCGCGCTGCTCACGATGCTGCTCGATGTTATCGTCGACCCTGTCGCGACGATGGGCAGCCGCTGGTTTCTGGGCCAGATCCATTTCTATGTCTATCCCGGCTGGTACTTCGGCGTACCATTCTCTAATTTTGCCGGCTGGTTTCTGGTCTCCTTCGCCATCATCGGG
>JBBAAC010000183.1:0-4905 GCA_041658465.1 bacterium
GACCGTGATCAACTGCTTCTTCGAGGACAGCACGCGCACCCGTCTCAGCTTCGAGCTCGCGGAGAAGAGGTTGTCCGCAGACAGCTCCAACATCGGAAAGTCCGGCAGCGCCATGGCGAAGAAGGGCGAGACCCTTCTTGATACGGTCCGCAACATCGAGGCGATGCGCCCGGACATACTCGTCATCCGGCACAGCGCGGCCGGGGCGCCCGCGCAGGCAGCCACCGCGACGCGCGCCCATGTGATCAACGCCGGCGACGGGATGCATGAGCATCCGACCCAGGCGCTTTTGGACCTCATGAGCTTGAGCGAAGCGAAGGGCCGCATCAAGGGGCTCAAGGTCGGAATCGCGGGCGACATTCTGCATTCGCGGGTCGCCAGGTCCAACATGCTCCTCTTCAAGAAGATGGGGATCGACGTGGTAGTGGCTGGTCCGCCGACGCTCATGCCTCTGGGAGTGGAGGAGGTCTTCGGCGTGCGCGTTTGCTACGACATACGCGAGGCGCTTCCGGAGCTGGACGCGCTGATGTTGCTGCGCGTGCAGCGCGAGCGCATGGGCGAGCAGTTCTTCCCGAGCGCGCGGGAGTATGCGCGCTACTTTGGCGTCTCCACCGAGTCTCTTAAAGGGTGCAAGGACGACCTCGTGATCATGCATCCGGGCCCCGTGAACCGCGGGGTGGAGATCACCGCAGAGGTTGCGGACGGACCGCGCTCGATCATTCTCGACCAGGTCACTAACGGCGTGGCTGTGCGCATGGCCGTGCTGTATCTCTTGCTTGGCGACGGCAGCAGCGAATAAAACATTAAAGATATTCCCCTCCTTTGTAAGGAGGGGGAAGGGGAGGTAGACCATGTTCGAATCTGGGATCTACCCCACCCATCCTCCCCTTACAAAGGGGAGGGGGAAAGAGGGCTGACAATGCCATCATACTTCATAACAAACGGCAGGGTGATCGACCCGGCGGCGAAGACGGATGCCAAGCTCTCGATCCACGTCGTGGACGGCAAGATCGACTCGCTGACCCAGTCCAGGAAAGCGCCGGACGGCGCCATCGAGATAGACGCCTCAGGTTGCATAGTTGCGCCGGGCTTCATTGACATGCACGTTCACCTGCGCGACCCGGGCCAGGAATACAAAGAGGATATAGAGAGCGGGACGCGCGCGGCTGCGGCAGGAGGCTTCACGACCGTCTGCTGCATGCCGAACACGAATCCCGTCAACGACTGTGCAGCGGTCACGGAATATGTGCTTGAACGTGCGCGGCAGGCGGGCCACATCGATGTGCGGCCCATCGGCGCGATCACGCGCGGCCTGGCCGGAGAGACCCTCGCTGACATCGGCGATCTGGCGCATGCCGGCGCTGTCGCGATCTCCGACGACGGCAAGCCCGTCATGAATTCCGGGATCATGCGCCGCGCGATGGAATACGCCAAGGCGTTCGATCTCACCGTGATCTCGCACTGCGAGGACGCGCACCTGGCCGCGTGCGGTGTCATGCATGAGGGCAACGTCTCCACCGAGCTCGGCCTCGGCGGAATACCGTCCGCTGCAGAAGAGGCGATGGTCGCGAGGGACATACTGCTCGCCGAACTCACGGGCGCAAGGCTCCACATAGCGCACGCGAGCAGCGCGGGCACAGTGAGGCTCATCCGCGCGGCAAAGGATCGGGGCGTCGCGGTCACTGCGGAGGTTACGCCTCACCACCTGACCCTCACCGAAGAGGCTGTTGCTGATTACGACCCGAACGCAAAGGTGAACCCGCCGCTCAGATCCGAGGCGGATAAGCGCGCGCTCATCAAGGGGTTGGCCGACGGGACCATAGACGTCATAGCCACGGACCACGCGCCGCACGACATCACAGACAAAGAGGCCGGCTTCGAGGAGGCGGCCTTCGGCATGGTGGGGCTGGAGACCATGTTGCCGCTGACCCTTGCCCTTGTGCACGATCGCGCGATCTCGATGAAGAGGCTCATAGAGGCGCTGACGCAGTCGCCAGCGAGGATCTTGAAGCTCGAAGGCAAGGGGACGCTGGCAGAGGGATCATCGGCGGACATCGTGATCTTTGAACCGGAACAGTCCTGGACCATCCAAGCTGCGCGTTTTGCCTCAAAGGCCCGCAACACGCCATTTGACGGGCTCAGGGCCCGCGGCAAGGTCCGCTACACATTCTCACGCGGCAGGATCGTATATTCCTCATGATCGGTAAAAACGTCCTTAACAACGCTCGGGAGAGTCGGGCGATCGCGATTGCCGATCCTTTGCAGCGGTATGTGCAGGAGGTGCATGGCTATCCCATGCTCTCCCTCGACGATGAGAACGAGCTCTCTCGGCTCTTCCATGAGGAGGGAGACATCGAGGCCGCAAAGAGGCTCGTGGCCTCGCACCTGCGGCTCGTGGTCAAGATCGCGATGGAGTACCGGAGCGCGTTTTACAACGTGCTTGACCTCATCCAGGAGGGAAACGTCGGGCTCCTGCAGGCGGTGCGCCACTTTGACACGGAAAAGGGCGCCAGGCTCGGGCATTACGCGTCCTGGTGGATCCGCTCCTATATCCTCAAATACATCCTGGACAACTTCAGGCTCATCAAGGTCGGCACTACCAAGGCCCAGAAGAAGCTCTTCTTCAACCTCATGCAGGAGAAGGAGCGCATAGAGGCCATGGGCTTCCAAGCCACGCCGGTAGAGCTCTCAAAGCGCCTGGGCGTGACCGAGGCGCAGGTCGTAGAGATGGAGGGCCGCCTCACGACGCCCGAATACGGGCTTCAGGCGCCGGTGGCGGGCGGAAAGGGCGAGGGCGCGGCAATACTCCAGGACTTTCTGCCGCTGGACGAAGTACCTGTGGACGAGCGTCTGGCCCGGCACGAGGCCCACGACCTGCTCAAGGAGAAATTCGCGGCCTTTGCCTCAACACTCAATGACCGGGATAAGAAGATATTTCACGATCGGCTGCTCGCCGAGCTTCCAAAGACGCTCCAGGAGATTGCGGACAAATACGGCATCTCCAAGGAGCGCGTGCGCCAGCTGGAGGAACGGCTGATCGCAAGGCTCAAGGTCTTCTTCAAAGAGAGCGGTATCGAGGTGGAGGCGCTGGGTTTATGAGAGACTCTTCTCCTCGAAGAGTCCGTCATGTACACAGCTATGATAGGAGAGAGAGATTGCGAGAAACGCCTGTTTATATTATGTAAGGTCTAATTTCACGGGGGATGAAGTCGGCAAATTAAACCTTACATAATATACCTTATACGACTTATGGTGTCATCCTGAACGAAGTGAAGGATCCCGTTGACGCCTCGGGATTCTTCGGCAAACAAGAGAATTGGACGGGCCTCAGAATGACAAACAATATGAAATCTCCTGATGTTGTCGAGACTTCTTGGGTTGAGCCCTCACCACAGCCTGTCTTGCCTGGCACCACGCCTTTTGGCACCACGCCTTTTGCAGCCGAGCTATCTAACATGCCTGCCGCACTTCAAAAGTCCATTGCCTACATGAAATCCCTTCAACGCACGGATGGATACTGGTGGTTCTCCCTCGAGGCCAACGAGACCATTGGTGCTGAATTCATCTTCCTCATGCATTACCTCGGCGATGTGGACCCCGAGATCCAGGCCGGCATCTGCCGCCGCATCCTGGACGTGCAGCGTATTGATGGGACCTGGGCACTGTACTTTGACGGCCCGGCCGACCTCTCTGCTACGGTCGAGTGTTATTTTGCCCTGAAGCTTGCTGGTTACGATGCGGATCACCCGGCGCTCAAGCTGGCGCGCGACTATATAATGATGAACGGCGGCATCGAAAAGACGCGCGTCTTTACCAAGATTCACCTCGCCATGTTTGGCCAGGTTCCGTGGGTGGCTGCGCCCGAGATGCCGGCTGAATTCATCTTGTTGCCGAAATGGTTTCCATTCACGATCTATTCGTTCTCGAGCTGGGCCCGGGCCACGATCGTGCCGCTCCTCGTTTTCATGTCGCATAAAAGGGTGAAGGAAGTACCGCTAAGTGCTCGTATTGACGAGCTTTTTGTGAACCCACCTGAAAAGCGAAACTACTCCTTTAAGACGGATAAAGGCCTTATTTCATGGGAGAGTTTCTTCCTGTATGTGGACAAGATTCTTAAGGTTTATGAACGCAGTCCAATAAAACCTCTTCGTAAATATGCGATAAAAAAGTGCTCTGCGTGGATATGGGAGCACGTCCGAAGGACCGAAGATATCTACCCGGCCCTTGCCTACGGCGCGCTTTCTTTCAAGGCCATGGGTTTTGAGAACGACTCTCCACAGATCAAGAGGCCGTTCACCGCGCTCAAGATGTTCCAGCAGCGTTATACGTCTCTTGATGTCCCGGCGTTGCCTGATGAAGTGCGCGACGACGGCCGCGCAAGGCCCTCTGAGCTCAGGGATATTGGGATAGATCCAAGAGTGGTTCTCCCCCTTTGTAAGGGGGAGTCAGAGGGGGTAGATCTTGCTAGATCTACCTCCCCTAGCCCCTCCCCGCCTGCCGGCCGGCGGGCAGGCTTACAAAGGAGGGGAACTTGCGAAACGATTCACGAAAGCGACGCCGTTCACCAGCAGTGCTGCATATCGCCGGTCTGGGACACGCCATGGATGGTCACGGCGCTGCTCGAGGCCGGCGTTCCTTCCAGCGACCCTGCCCTTTTGTGCGCGGGCCGATGGCTGCTGCGCAAGCAGATAACCGGCGTGCGCGGTGACTGGGCAGTGCGGAACTCAAAGGCAGCCCCCGGCGGCTGGGCGTTCGAGTTCGAGAACGATTATTTCCCGGACGTTGACGATACCATCCAGGTCCTCTCCGCGATTTCAGGACTGGCAATCCCGTGGAGCGAGAAGGCAAAGGCATTCGATCTTGGGCTCAACTGGATCCTCTCCATGCAGAACGACGACGGCGGCT
>JBBAAC010000184.1:0-4882 GCA_041658465.1 bacterium
ATGCCGGCGCGCGCGAGGAGCTCGAAGTTGGCTGCGCCGAGATCCACGCGGCTACCGCCCCGCCTCCATTCCCCGCCAATCCCCAGCGCCTCGATGCCGTTTACCACCTCTTCGCCCACTTCATAACACCGGCCGCAGATGCGCGGGCCTATCGCCGCTACGCAATCCGCCGGCTCAGTTTCAAATGCACGCGACATCTCTCCGATCGTAGCGCCGGCGACATCGCACGCGGTGCCGCGCCATCCGGCGTGCACTGCAGCGACAGCGCCGCGCCTTATATCAGCTATGATGATCGGCACGCAGTCCGCGGTGCGCACTGAGCAGACCACGCCCGGCTCATCGGTCATGAACGCATCGCCTTGCAGCGCGTCGCCGCCACCGCGTACGGGCAGACGATGAACGCGGTTTCCGTGGATCTGATTCGTCTGGAAATGCCGGCACGCTTCGATCCCGAGCCCTCCGATATACGACTCGACAGGGACGCCGCGCTTCCCAAAACCATGCGCGGAGATCAAGGCCGACTGGAGCAATTCGGAGCGAATCATGTTGCAGCCTTTCTCAGCGCCTTGAGCAATGACTCCAGATCATCCGGCAACGGCGCCGTAAAGCGCATCCGCTTTCCTGTGCGAGGATGATCGAAGCCCAGCCTCCATGCGTGCAGCGCGGGTCTGCCCAGCGATTCCACCGCATCGCGCATGGGCCCGGCCGGCACCCGCGAAAGTTTTTTCTCTCCGCCGTAGAGCGGATCGCCGACGAGCGCATGTCCTGCCTCTGCAAAGTGCGCGCGGATCTGATGAGTGCGGCCGGTGTGCAGCGTCACTTCCACCCAGCAGAGCGCCTTGCCAAAGCGCTCCAGCACGCGCCAGTCGGTCAGCGCCACTCTCCCCTTCGTCGTATGCGAGGATATGCGCTTGCGATCGCCGCGCGAGCGGCCGAGCGGCGCATCGAAGCTGCCGCTCTCCGTGCGCAGCGAGCCCAAGACCATGGCGACGTATACCTTCTCGACCGTGCGCGCCTGAAACTGGGAGGTGAGAGAACGGTGCGCCGCGTCGTTCTTGGTCGCGACCATGACGCCGCTGGTGCCGACGTCGAGCCTGTGCACTATGCCTGCGCGCATCTCGCCGCCAACGCTGGAAAGCCCGCCGCAGTGCGACAGCAACGCGTTCACCAGCGTGCCTGATGGATGTCCCGCAGCCGGGTGCACCACCAGGCCGGCGGGCTTATTGATCACGATGACGTCGTCGTCCTCGTGGATGATCTCGAGCGGTATATCTTCGGGAGCAGCTGACGGCTCGACCGGCGGCGGTATGGTCACGCTCACGCTGTCGCCTGCGCTCACGGCAAGCGACGGCTTGGCCTCGCGGCCCGCAACGATGACATGCCCCTGATCTATCAGACGCTTGGCCTGGGAGCGGGATACACCCGGCACGGTTTCAGCGACGAACGCATCCAGCCTCATGCCGTCGTGTTGTTTATCTACGATTGTAGTACTGGTTTGCATTATGATCAGCGCTTGAGCGCGCCGGTGAGTTCGGATACGCGCGGGATCTTCTGTTCCCTGCAATACGACTCTATGCCGTCGATGATCTCGACAGCCGTCATCGGATGCACGAAGTTTGCAGTGCCGATCTGCACGGCAGATGCGCCGGCCAGCATAAACTCCACCGCATCGACCGCGTTCATGATGCCGCCCATGCCGATGATCGGGATTTTGACGGCTCGGTATGCCTCGTAAACCATGCGCAGGGCGATGGGCTTGATCGCGGGCCCCGAGAGACCGCCCGTGATGTTCGCGAGAATCGGCTTCCTGCTCGCTACGTCGATGGCCATCGCGGGGATAGTGTTGATGAGCGAAATCGCGTCGGCGCCCGCCTCCTCCACTGCGCGCGCCATCGCGGGGATCGATGCGGCCTGCGGCGAGAGTTTGACTATGAGCGTGCGCGTGAACGATTTTCGTACCGCCCGCACCGCAGCGGCGGCTGATTCCGGGTCAATGCCAAACTGCAGCCCCCCGCAGCTCACATTGGGGCACGAGATATTCTGTTCTATTGCGGCCACGCCCTCGGCGCCCTCGAGCCTTTTTGCGATCTCGCCGTATTCTTCGATCGTGGAACCCAATATATTCGCGATCACCACGGCCTTGGCGCGCGCAAGAAACGGGAGTTTGTCGGAGATGAACGCATCGAGCCCCACGTTCGCAAGCCCGATCGCGTTGAGCATTCCGGATGCCGTCTCGATTACCCTCGGCATCTCGTTGCCGAGCCTCGGGGCGAGCGAGATGCCCTTGGTGACGACGGCGCCGAGACTCGATATATCGAAGAACGACTCGTGGAACTCTTCGCCATAGCCGAACGTGCCCGAGGCCACGATGACGGGGTTCTTGAGCTGAAGTTTGCCTATTTTAACAGTCAGATCCATGTCCATAACCCATCCCCTCCTTTGTAAGGAGGGGCAAGGGGAGGTAGATCATGATCTACCCCCTCTGACTCCCCCTTACAAAGGGGGAGGACCGCTACCCCACCCATCCTCCCCTTACAAAGGGGAGGAGTCCCACTTCAATTCCTTCGCATCAAACACCGGCCCCTCGCGGCACGTGCGGACGAAATCGCCGGCAGCGTCCTTGCACGCGCAGCCAAGGCACACGCCGATCCCGCAGGCCATGTACGCCTCCATCGAGACCTGCGCCGGTAAATTTTTCCTGGAGCTGATCTGCGCTACCGATTTCAGGAGTCCGTGAGGACCGCACGCATAGAGCGAAGGCCGCTCGATACTATCGAGGTCCTTCTCAAGGGTATGCGTTATGAATCCCCTGGCGCCCAGGCTTCCATCCTCGGTGGAGAGAACTACTTTTGCGCCGAGCTTTGTGAGCTCGTCCAGATAAAGGAAATGCGATTCAGTCTTTGATCCGTAGTAGAGGACGCAGCGCCTGCCTTCGCTCACGAGCCTCTCGCACAGCCCGAAGAGCGGCCCGATTCCGTAACCGCCGGCCACGAGAACGGCCGT
This sequence comes from bacterium, assembly GCA_041658465.1. Classification (GTDB taxonomy): domain Bacteria; phylum UBA10199; class UBA10199; order 2-02-FULL-44-16; family JAAZCA01; genus JAJZQH01. The sequence continues at coordinate 3,004 of JBBAAC010000184.1, forward strand.
GGAGTCCGCCTCGGGAAACTCAAAGCCCCGACCGCATGGCCCCAGCACGTCGATGCGCGTGCCGACGCCGGACTGCGAGAGCGCCGCAGTGCCCCTGCCCACAACCTTGTAGCAGATCTCCGCGCGGCCGTTCGAGAAACGTGCGATGCCGAAAGGCCTGCGGAGGAAGACGGTGTTGCCGGGAATCGCCACCATCACGAATTGGCCCGGATCGTAAGATGACCAGTCGACCGCGAAGCGCAGTCGATACGCGTCGCTCGACATGGGTTCATTGAGTTCTATTGATGTTGAATAATCTTTCATTTCAGCTCCAGACGCATCACTATCGCGTCTTCGCTGTTATCGCGGTAGTAACCGCGGCGCACGCCCACTGCCACGAAGCCGAGCCTGTTGTAGAGAGACCTGGCTGCGTCGTTCGACGGCCGCACCTGCAGATAGATCCGTCGCGTGCCGCGAACTCTCGCCTCATCAAGCATGTGGTTGAGAAGCATGCGGCCGATGCCGCGCCTGCGAAACTCGGGCTTCACCGCAAAGGTGTGAAGCTCCATCTCCTCGCCCACGATCTGCGTGAGGTAATAACCGACGAGCTCGTCCCCTGCCCTCGCGACCCAGATCTTGATTGATTCAAGCGGCCAGAGTTCCTCGTACGACTCGCGCGACCACGGCAGGGTGAACGAGCTATTCTCTATCTCCATCAGCTCATCCATATCCGACGGATCAAAAGGCTGCATGGAGACCGACGCCTCGTTCTCGCGCGTCTGGCTTGCGCTCACCTGGCCAGCGCCTTTCTCCCGCCGAATGCCGCGCGGGATGCAAGGTGCTCCTCGATGCGAAGGAGCTGGTTGTACTTGGAGATGCGATCCGAACGCGAGGCTGAGCCGGTCTTTATCTGACCGGCGTTCGTGCCTACCGCGACATCTGCGATAGAAGTGTCACATGTCTCGCCTGAACGGTGAGAGATCACCGTCGTGTAGTGAGCGGCGTGCGCGTCCTTGATGCACTGGAGCGTCTCGGAGAGCGTGCCGATCTGGTTGAGCTTGATGAGGATCGAGTTCGCTACGCCCATCTCGATGCCCTTCTTGAGCCTCTTTGGATTCGTCACGAAGATATCGTCTCCCACGATCTGGACCTTCTTGCCCAGCTTCTCCGTCATGAGCTTCCAGCCGTCCCAGTCGTCCTCAGCGAGCCCGTCCTCGATCGACACGATGGGGTAGTTATTCACGAGGTTCTCGTACCAGTCCACCATCTCTGCCGCGGATTTTTTGGGGTTCTGCTCAGCCGCCATGTTGTAGACTCCGTTCTCGAAGAACGATGATGCGGCAGCGTCGATGGCCAGCGCTATCTGCTCGCCCGGCTTGTAACCCGCGCGCTCGATTGCAATCATGATAACATCCAGCGCCTCCTGGTTTGACTTGAGGTTCGGCGCAAACCCGCCCTCGTCGCCGACTGAGGTGTTGAGGCCTTTTTCCTTGAGCACCTTCTTTAAGTTGTGGAAGACCTCGGCACCCCACCGCAGCGCCTCGCGGAAGTTAGGCGCGCCCACAGGCATCACCATCCACTCCTGGATGTCCACGTTGTTATCCGCGTGCTGGCCGCCATTGAGTATGTTCATCATCGGCACGGGCAGGAGACTTGCCGAGCGCAGGCCGAAGAGATGAGCGATATAATCGTAGAAGTCGCGCTTCTGATACTGTGCCGCGCCCTTTGCCGCTGCGAGCGATGCGCCGAGTATGGCGTTGGCACCGAGCTTCGCCTTGTTCGGCGTACCATCGAGCTCGATGAGCGTGGAGTCGATCACGTGCTGACCTGTGACAGGCATACCCTTGAGGGCCTTGCGGATCTTGGTGTTCACGTTCTCAACGGCATGGAGCACGCCCTT
>JBBAAC010000185.1:0-4850 GCA_041658465.1 bacterium
TCCAGGTCTGAAAGATGTCCTCGTATAATTTCGGAGACGAGCGGCGCAGCGTCGCCGAGCAGTTTGGCCTGACACAGCAGGCACTCCTGAATATCTCTGGATGCAACGCCGATCGGATCGAATTCCTGGATTCTTTTGAGGACCGATTCGACCTCTGCCGGCTGTGCGTTCACCTTTGCGGCAATCTCATCCACGGTCGATTGCAGATAACCGTCATCGTTCACGTTGCCGATTATCTCTGTGCCGAGTTCCTGCTCGCGCGGAGTGAAGTTGGAGAGGTGAAGCTGCCAGAGCAGGTGATCCTGAAGGGATTCCGTCTGCCGAAGGACGTTCTCGAATGTCGTGGCTTCTTCGCCGCCCACATCCCGTTCGGCGGAGTAGCCCGGCGCGTTATATGTATTGAGATAGTTCTCCCAGTCAAAATCGGCCGGCTCTTTCAATGAGCCGTCGGCCCCGCCTACTTCATCCATCGTATGCTCGTGGCCCTTGTCCTCGTCCTTGGCCTGCTCGTGTATCTCGCCAGCGGACTGTTTGTCCCCGTCGGGCTCTTCCGGCAGCGTCTCGGCATCTTCGAGCACGGGGTTTTCGAGCATCTCATTCTGTATGATTTCCTGCAACTCCAGCCGCGAGAGCTGCAGCAGCTTTATCGCCTGCTGCAGTTGAGGCGTGACTACGAGTTGCTGGGAAAGCCTGACGCTCTGTTTTAATTCAAGTGCCATGACACCGCCCGCTCATAGGCAAAATACAATGTAACCACGGATAAAATGATACGGCTGGGCATGCAAAAAGTCAACCAGACAGCCGGGGCGCTCTCAGCAGGCGCTTGACTTTTCCTGCTTTTCTGCAGGGGTTGATTCTGCCGACTCAAGAGAGGAGGATGCGGCGGAGAGCTGCGTCTTTTGCTGCTCCCACTGGCGACGCTTTGACTGGGCCACTGCCGCGTCAATGAAGTGGGTGAAGAGGGGATGCGGAGACATGGGACGCGATTTGAATTCCGGATGGAATTGACAGCCCACGAACCACGGATGCCCGTCGAGTTCCACTATCTCGACAAGGCCCGTCTTGGGAGAGATTCCCGCGACCTTGAGGCCGTGCTGCGTCAGCAGATCCATGTACTGGTTGTTGAACTCGTAGCGGTGCCTATGTCGTTCGTTGATCTCGCGTTCCCCGTATGCAGCGAAGGACTTGGAACTCTTTTCGAGCGTGCATGCATATGCGCCGAGCCGCATTGTGGCGCCTTTGTTGTGAACAGCCTTCTGCTCTTCCATGAGGCTAATGACTGGATCCGGTGTATTCGGATTGAACTCCAGGCTGTTTGCCTGTGTCAGCCCGCAGACGTTGCGCGCAAATTCTATGACCGCCACCTGCATGCCGAGGCATATTCCGAAGAAGGGGATCTTCTTCTCTCGCGCGTGACGAATAGCGGATGTCATGCCCTCGACTCCGCGTTCTCCAAATCCGCCCGGGACCAGTATGCCGTCGACATCGTCCAGCACATCGAGCCCCTTTGCATCCTCGGTCGTCTCGGAGTCTATGAACTTGAGCTTTACGGAGGTCTGACTCGAGTATCCGCCATGTCGCAGCGCCTCGTTGAGGCTCTTGTATGAATCAGTGAGGTCGACGTATTTGCCGACTATGCCGATCGTGACCTCGCGTTCGGGATTTCTGATCGTGTCAGCAAGCTTCTGCCACGAAGATAGATCCGGCGCCTTGGTCCAGATGTTGAGCAACTCCACGATCTTCTCGTCGAGGCCCTCCTGGTGGAACCAGAGCGGGACATCGTAGATATGCTCGACATCGATCGCGGTGATGACGCATTCCACAGGGACGTTGCAAAAGAGGGCGATCTTGGACTTGATCTCCTTCGAGAGCTTCTGCTCGCACCTGCATAGAAGGATGTCGGGCTGAATTCCGATCTCGCGGAGTTTCTGCACGCTGTGCTGCGTGGGCTTTGTCTTCAGCTCGCCCGATCCGCCGATGAACGGCACCAGCGTAAGATGGATGTAGAGTACGTTCTCGCGGCCCACGTCCACCTTGAACTGCCTGATCGCTTCAAGGAAGGGGAGGCTTTCGATGTCGCCGACAGTCCCGCCGATCTCCACGAGCACGAGGTCCACTCCGCCAGCGACCTTCATTATGGATGCTTTGATCTCGTCGGTGATATGCGGGATGACCTGGATGGTACGGCCCAGGTAATCGCCGCGGCGTTCCTTTTGAATGACCGTGTCGTAGATCTTTCCGGTGGTAAAATTATTGAGCCTCGACATGCGCGCGTTCGTGAAACGCTCGTAATGACCGAGGTCAAGATCCGTCTCCGCTCCATCGTCCGTGACAAAGACCTCGCCGTGCTGGAAAGGGCTCATTGTCCCCGGGTCGACGTTTATGTACGGATCGAACTTCTGAAGGGTGATGGAAAGCCCGCGGCTCTCGAGGAGAGAGCCGATAGACGAAGAGGCGATGCCCTTGCCGAGGCCTGAAACGACGCCGCCTGTTATGAAGATGAATTTTGTTTTAGGAGGCATGCTCTGCTCTATGATCGCGCGCGAGTATAGGGACGCGATCCCTGCGTGTCAAGAAAGCAGCTAAAAAAAACTACGCGCGATTTGAAAATAAAATCGCGCGTAGTTTTTCGTAGATAGAATTATCAGTTGTACTAGCGCTTCGAGTACTGCGGACGGCGCCTTGCCTTCCTGCAGCCGACCTTGCGGCGCTCCTTCTCCCTTGCATCGCGAGTGAGAAGGCCATCGCCCTTCAGCGGCTTGCGCAGGTCAGTGTTCATGGCGAGGAGCGCACGCGATATGCCGTGGCGAATTGCACCAGCCTGTCCGGCGATTCCGCCTCCGTTAACGTTTACGATCACGTCGAACTTGCCGACCGTGCCGGTCACCTCGAACGGACGGTTGACGGCCATCTGAAGAGTGGGGCGGGGAAAGTACTCTATCATCGGCCTCTCGTTGACCGTGATCACTCCCTCGCCCGCCTGAAGGCGAACCCTCGCGATGGAGGTCTTGCGTTTTCCGGTGGAGCAGAATTCATTGCGCTTCTTCACGCGTGTAGCGGCTGTCTGCGTGCTTGTCTGGCTCATAGATTGCCCTCGATCTTAACCGCAACGGGGTTCTGTGCGGTGTGTGGATGCTCGCTGTCTGCGTATATCTTGAGCTTCTTGATAAGGCTGCGCGAAAGGGTGTTCTTCGGCAGCATTCCCCAGACCGCATCGCGGAGCACTCGATCCGGGTGCTTGGCCAGCTGCTTCTCCGCCGTGATCGACTTGATTCCGCCAAAATAGCCGGTGTGATGGAAGTATTCCTTGTCGAGCAGCTTGTTGCCGGTGAAGCGCAGCTTTGATGCGTTGATCACCACGACGAAATCGCCTGCGTCCGTATTCGGCGTGTAGGTGGGCCTGTGCTTGCCGCGGAGTATGTCGGCGATCTGGGAAGCCGCGCGTCCCACGACCTGGTTTTCCACATCGATCAGGACCCAGCCTCGATCTGCTGTGGCATTGTTCATAAAGGTGGTTTTTTGCCGTTCCATGACGACCTCTCCCTTACAACTCATTGATTTACAAAGATAAAATATACATCCTTCAGAGGGGCGGCAATCTATCGGAAATAGAGCCGCAAAGTCAAGCGAAAACCCCGGTAATATCCGCCCTTAAGCGAACGGCGAGAGTTCGCGCAGCCGAGCTATAATAGCCGGGAGGTGCTTAAGCACAAAATCGATCTCTTCATCCTTTGTATAGCGCGAGAGCGAGAATCGTATAGAGCCGTGGGCACGCGTGAACGGTATTCCCATCGCTATCATTACGTGTGAGGGGTCGAGCGACCCTGAGGTGCAGGCAGAGCCGGAAGAGGCGCAGATGCCGTGTTCGTTCATGAGCAGCAGTATCGCCTCGCCCTCGACCGCTTCGAAGCCGATATTCGAGGTGTTCGGCAGGCGCTCTTTCGTATCGCCGTGGACAAATGCCCGCGGTATGTGATCGATGATTCCCTTTTCGAGTCGATCGCGCAGCGCTGCAAGCCTCACGCGCTCTTCCTCGATATGGGACATCGCCATTTCGCAGGCCTTGCCCATGCCCGCGATCGAGGCGACGTTCTCTGTGCCGCCCCTGCGGCCTCGCTCCTGGTGTCCGCCTATGATGTAAGGGACAAATGGCGTGCCGCGCCTCACATAGAGTACGCCAACGCCTTTTGGCGCGTGAAGCTTGTGACCTGAAATCGACAGGAATGTGATTGGTACTCTCTTCAGGTCTATCGGTATCTTTCCCGCCGCCTGGACCGCATCCACATGCAATAGGATGCCGCGTTCCGCGCATATCTCTGCGATCCGCTCGATCGGGAATACTACGCCGGTCTCGTTATTCGCCCACATGACCGATACTAGAGCGGTCCTGCCGGTGATAGAGCGCTCCAGCAGGGCCAGGTCGAGCCTGCCCATGTGATCGACCGGGAGAAATACGACCTCTTTGCCTTCATGGGCCAGCTGCTTTGCATGATTCAAGACCGCCGGGTGCTCGACGCTGGTTGTGACGATCCTCGTCTTGTCGCGCGCGGTCGAAATGGCCGAATGCAGGGCGGTGTTGTCGCTTTCAGTGCCGCAACTCGTGAAGATGATCTCGGATGCGCTCTCCGCGCCGAGCAGTTGAGCAACCTGCTCGCGCGCGCGTTCCACGTGGCGCGCGACCTGTCCGCCGAAGGTATGCATGCTGGAAGGGTTGCCCCAAAGGTCGGTGAGGAATGGCCGCATCGCCTCGAATACCTCGGGCGCTACGGAAGTCGTGGCGTTGTTGTCGAGGTAGACGGTCTTCATCGTTTTACCTCCTCGACCCTTATGTCGGCTGAGATCTCTTTCTG
>JBBAAC010000186.1:0-4824 GCA_041658465.1 bacterium
ATTGCCGCCCGGTTCCTCTCACCAAGCCTGGATGAAATCCCTGACCCGTTCTCCATCTCAGGCATGGAGGAAGCGGTCTCGCGTCTGGCCGCGGCTGTGGCGCTTGGCGAGCGTATCGCGGTGTTCGGCGACTACGACGTGGATGGAATCGCCGGCACGGCCCTTCTCGCGGAGTTCCTGGAGGCGCTCGGCTCGCCCGTGCTCACAGCGCTCCCCCATCGGCAGGAAAGCGGCTACGGCCTCTCCATCGAAGCGGTGGATGCGTTCGCAGCGCAGGGAGCAAGGCTCATAGTCACGGTCGACAACGGCACCAGGGCCCTCGATGCAGCGGAACGCGCGCGCGAGTTGGGCATGGATCTCATTATCACGGACCACCACGACCCAGACCAAAAGCTCCCACCGGCCCTGGCCATCGTGAACCCGAAACTCGCGGATAAGGGCTCCTCGCTTTCAAATCTCTGCGGCTGCGGCGTGGCGTTCATGCTCGCGGCGGGGCTCAGGCGGCGCCTGCGCGAGACGGGGCTCATGAGGGAACCTGTTCCAAATCTCAAGCGCATGCTCGATCTGGTGGCGCTCGGCACGATAGCGGACGTCATGCCGCTCGTGGGGCTCAACCGCGTGCTGGCGAGTTTCGGGCTCGCGGAGCTGGCAAGCGGGCACAGGGCCGGCGTCAGGGCACTTCTTGAATCATCATGCACCTCCCCTTCCGAGCTCTCGGCCTCGGCGATCGCCTTCCGCCTGGCGCCGAGGATCAACGCGGCAGGAAGGCTCGGCGACCCGCACGACGCGCTGGCGCTCCTGCGCACGTCGAGCGACGACGAGGCGCGCGCGATCGCCTCAAAGCTCGATGCCGCAAACCGCGAACGCCAGCGTATCGAAGAGCGCATACTCAGCGAGGCGGAGGAGATAATAGGCTCCCTGCCAACCACCGCGACCGGCAGCGCCGTAGTCGTGCATTCGGATGACTGGCACCCCGGCGTGATCGGCATAGTGGCGGCAAAACTGGCCGAGCGCATGGGCAGGCCCGCGGTAGTGATATCTTCCGGCAGCCGGCCCGCCCGCGGTTCGGCGCGAAGCGGCGGCGCGATAGATCTCGTGGAGGTTTTTTCGCTCTGCGCAGATTGCCTCGTGCGTTTCGGCGGGCATCCCATGGCCGCCGGCCTCTCGATCGAACCCGGAAGGATCGATGAGTTCAGCAGGAGATTTTCAGAGGCGTGCTCGCTCAAGGCCGGACCATCCACCGCGGCCGTCCTCGCGATCGATGCCATAGCGGAGCCTTCCGATATCACGGAGCGCATCGTCAAGGAGACCCTTCGGATGAGGCCTTTCGGGGTCGGAAACCCCGAACCCGTACTGGCGCTGTCGTTCGCCGGGATCATAGAGCGGAGGATAGTGGGCGAGCGCCACCTGAAGCTCAAACTCAAGGCCAAGGGAAAACACTTTAACGCCATCGGTTTCAACATGGCGGAGCGCCTCCCTCCGAACACCCCCGCCGCATCCATAGCCTTTTCGCCACAATTCAACACGTGGAACGGCATCACATCAATCCAGCTCAACATCAGGGACATCGTCCCCCTGCCGTCCTGAGGGCTTGATTTGAGTTTACTTGACCCATTTGCCGATGTAGGTATCGCGCATATCCGAAGTCTCCTCAAAATGTTTGAAGGGGGATCTCTATGGCCGGTGCGATAGCGCTTCTGTCAGGCGGGCTCGACAGCGTAGTTGCGGTTAAACTGGCGCTGCGCAATGAGCCGGTCGAGCTGGCCGTAACGTTCGATTACGGTCAGCGCGCACGCAAGCGCGAGACTGAAATGGCCAGCATCTTCTGCCGCGCAAACGGAATCGAGCATCGCGTGATCGAGCTGCCTTGGCTTTCGGGCGCCACAAAGACGGCGCTCGTCGACAAGTCCATGCAACTGCCCGAGGTCTCGCCCGACGCGCTGGATCAGGATGCAGAGAAGCGCGCTATCTCCGTCTGGGTCCCGAACCGAAACGGGGTATTCATATCCATAGCGGCCGCCATAGCCGAGGCGCGCGGCTCGAACTGCATAATCGTGGGCTTCAATGCCGAGGAAGGCGAGACCTTCCCCGACAACTCCCAGGCATTCGTGACGGCGATGAACGAGGCGCTCGCCGTCTCGACGATCAATAAGGTGGCGGTGCGCAGCGCTACGCTCTCTATGCGCAAGACGGCTATTGCGCGAGAATTCGCTTCGCTCGGGCTGGACCCGGATTCGTTCTGGTGCTGCTACGACGGGGGCGACGAGCTATGTGGAAAGTGCGAGTCGTGCGCCCGCACGATACGGGCGTTCCACGAGGCCGATGCATGGGACCTCGTCATGCGCCGCTTCCCTGCCCGCCCCTAAACTTCGAGCGACCGCATGAAGAGCATATGGATAGACGACGAAATCACCTATGACGGGACCCAGCTGAGCTCGCACTGGATCCACGCCAAATGCGGCGTGCTGGGCGATTCCATCGCCTGCGTGCAGTTAGGCACCACGAGAGATCTGGCTATCGTTATTATCGCATCCGATACTGCCGCGTCCCTGAACGCGCCCCCTGCCTCGGACAGCGTTTTTATCCGCTCCCTGGATTGCTCAACCGTGGACAGAGAACCGATATTGTCGATGATCAGCTCGTCGTACTGCCCTTCTCCTGTCACGCCTTCCTTCGACTTCCGGACGACGGCGCCGCCTTTGAATTCTGCCGATGCGCCGTCACCGACGATGGGCACCGACAGAGCGCGACGGATCAGATCTGAAAACGCTTTCTCAGCTCGTTCGCTCAGCCGGTCTGATAAAAGCGCAACGGCATCCTGCGAAGAGGCTTCTACGCCCAGTCGCTCGGACAGAGTCCGCCTGACCAATTCGACGACCTCTTCGGATGGCTCTCCGTCCGGCAGGGCGCTCCGACCGGTTCCAGCTGTTTCTGCGAAGACATGCCTCGCGGCCTTAAAGGCATCCTTGATCCTGCCTTCAAGCGCCTCGTCCAGCATGGTATCCATGTCAAAGATCGGCAGCACGCCCTGCATGGCCTCCTCCTGAAATTTTTCAGAGGCCTCTTCGTCGATGATCTCGTAGTTTCGATCGGCTTTAATGTCCCGCACGGCGATAGCCCCGACCTGCAGATTCGTAGGTATCTGCTGGAGCGACATCGTCGTCACCGATGTGATTGCGGCAGCCAACGTCACGAGCGCGCACCATGAAAACAGGTGCGAACGGAAGAGCGGCTCCAGGCGCTCGCCCGCGAATCCCCTCGCCTTTGCTGCGATAGCGAGGAACATCTTTCTGGCATCACCTACCATGGCTCTCCTCGTCCCTCTGGTATGCCCTCACTATGTCGCCCACAAGCTCGTGCCGAAACACATCCACGTCGGTGAATTCATGAAACGCGATGCCCGGGCAGCCTTCCAATATGCGCCAGGCTTCGAGCAACCCGGAGAGCTGCCCGGCGGGCAGGTCGATCTGCGTCACGTCACCGTTGATGATCATCTTGGAATCCGGTCCGAGGCGCGTGAGGCACATCTTCATCTGGGGATAGCTGCAGTTCTGCGCCTCATCCAGGATTATAAACGCGCGGTGCAAGGTCCTGCCGCGCATGAATGCGATCGGCGCGACCTCTATGATGTCCTCTGCGAGGAGTTCCTCCACGCGCTCGACTTCGAGCATGTCGTGGAGCGCGTCGTAGAGAGGCCTGAGATATGGATTCACCTTCTCCTGCATGTCGCCGGGCAGGAAGCCGAGCTTCTCGCCCGCCTCCACGGCCGGCCTCGCCAGCACGATCCTGTCGAATTTCTTGCGCAGGAGCGACGCGACCGCCATGGCCACTGCCAGATAGCTCTTGCCGGTGCCTGCGGGGCCGATGGCAAACACCACGTCATGCGTGCGGATCGCTTCCAGATAGGCCTTCTGCGCCGGCGAGCGGGGCATGATCACGCGCTTCTGCGCCGGCAGGAAGATCGATTCGGAGAAGAGCGATTCCAGGTCGGCATTGCGATCGCGCGAGAGGAGGCGGAACGCCTTCTCTATGTCCGAGCCCATTATGGGATAACCCTTCTTGAGGAGGGTGTAGAGCTGGTTGAGGATGCTCTCGCTGATAGCGACGCTCGCCTCCGGGCCTTGTATCCTGACGTCGGCGCCGCGAATATCTATATCAACGCCCAGCCGGTCCTCCAGCAAGCGTATATGCGTATCCTCCGCGCCGAAGAGGTCGCGCGCGAGGCGATTGTTGTCGAATTTGAGCGTCACCACCTTTGCGGTGGAATGGGATTTTTTTGTCATCGAGTTCACCTGCGCTGTCCAGGCTTTTGCTGCTGGGCCTGCTGTGCCGGGTCCCCCATCACCTGCACATAAAATTCCCGCCGCCGGCCGTGTTTTTCAAGGTCGACGAGCATCGGCTCCTCCCTGAGCCCGAGCACCAGCTTTCCCTTTGCAAGCGGCATCTGCAGGCTCCTGCCGAGCATGGCCGCGGCTATCCTCGGCCCTACGTCGATCTCCTCCTTGCTACGGCTTTTGAGTTCCACCCCTTCGCCCGGATAGATTTGGAGGGCATGCCTGAATTGTTCGACGAGCTCTGGCAGCGGCTCCATTATTGCCAGAGCTCCCCCCGCCTCAGGCACCATGACGGTCACTACGCCCTCGACGATCGTGGACTCCTTGATGGTGCGATTCACCTCATGGACGATGGTCATCACATCCACGTCTTCAGTCGTGCTCACGAAATAATTTTTCAGCAAAATCATAGGCGTATAATTTAGCGAAGGGGGCGGTCCGAATGCAATGATTAAAAAATCCCCTACCGTATGATCCGACAGGGGATTTA
>JBBAAC010000187.1:0-4823 GCA_041658465.1 bacterium
TAGCGCGCCAGGCAGCGGATACCGTTGCCGCACATCTCGGCCTCGCTGCCGTCCGCGTTGAATATGCGCATGCCGAAGTCGCACTTGCGGGACTTCGTGAGCAGGAGCAGCTGGTCCGCGCCGATGCCTAAGTGGCGGTTGCAGAGCTTGCGGGCCGCGTGGACCGGATTGGCGATCGCGGACTTCAGACAATCGAAGACTATGGCGTCGTTGCCGATGCCCTGCATCTTTACGAAAGGCCGCATCTTGGTCTTTGCTTGGGCGCTCATAGTGCTCCCTCCGGTTGTGCCGTTGCTTCTGACGTCTAACTTGTTGATTTATATAATGAAAGTAGAACATACGATAACAGGTGGAGTCTGCTTTGTCAAGGTATTCGGATCGAGCTATATCTTTTAAGACCGCGAAAATTCGAGAACTTTTTTTGGGCACGGATTTCTTCTGCGCGGCACTGCATCAAACACCTTGACTTTTTTAGGAATTTCGCACATTAATGGCCTTGCCATTCGGAAAGATCGTTTTTCTAGATCAGCTGACAAACCTCAAAAAACAAGGGCATCCGCTCATATGGCCTGTGCCTCTCTGTAATGCCGCACTAACACTCGGATACTGATAATTGTGGGTTTCATAATTCCTCCGCATGAATAGCTTAATATCGAAAATTCGAAGGTATTTTTGTGCCGGCGCGGGTGCGCTGCGCATTGTATAGAACTGCAACGAAAGGAAATGGTGGAGCATGCATCTTAACGAACTGAAGGAGAAGAAGATCGGCGAACTCCTCGAACTCGCCAACCAGTTCAACATCGAGGGCGCGGCGACGATGCGCAAACAGGAGCTTATCTTTGCCCTCCTTCAGGCGCAGACCGAGAAGAACGGCGCCATATTCGGCGAGGGCGTACTAGAGACGCTTCCGGACGGCTTCGGCTTCCTCCGCTCGCCGGATTACAATTATCTGCCGGGCCCGGATGACATCTACGTCTCGCCGTCGCAGATCCGCCGCTTCGTGCTGCGCACGGGCGACACGATCTCCGGACAGATCAGGCCGCCAAAGGAGGGCGAACGCTACTTTGCGCTCCTCAAGGTCGAGAATATCAACTTCGAGGGACCGGAGAAGGCCAAGGAGAAGATACTCTTCGACAACCTGACTCCGCTCTATCCGCAGCAGCGGCTCAGGCTCGAGTTCGATGCCAAGAACAACTCGACGCGCATCATGGACCTCTTCACCCCGATCGGGAAGGGGCAGCGCGCGCTCATCGTCTCGCCGCCGCGTGCTGGAAAGACGATGCTACTTCAGAACGTGGCAAACGCCGTCACCGCAAATCACCCTGAGGTGATGATGATCGTGTTGCTCATAGACGAGCGGCCCGAGGAAGTCACCGACATGCAACGCTCGGTCAAGGCCGAGGTGGTCTCGTCCACGTTCGACGAGCCCGCGCAGCGCCACGTACAGGTCGCCGAGATGGTGATCGAGAAGGCAAAGCGCATGGTCGAGCATGGCAGGGACGTAGTGATTCTGCTAGATTCCATCACGAGGCTCGCGCGCGCATACAACTCGGTGGTTCCTCCCTCCGGCAAGATCCTCTCCGGCGGCGTGGACTCAAACGCCCTGCATAAGCCCAAGCGCTTCTTCGGCGCGGCGCGCAACATCGAGGAGGGCGGCTCGCTCACGATCATCGGAACTGCGCTCATCGACACCGGCTCGCGCATGGACGAGGTCATCTTCGAGGAGTTCAAGGGCACGGGCAACATGGAGATACATCTCGACCGCAAGCTCATGGAGAAGCGCATCTTCCCGTGCATGGACATCAACAAGTCCGGCACGCGCAAGGAAGAACTCCTGCTCAGCGAAGAGGAGCTACAGAAGGTATGGATCCTGCGCAAGATGCTGCAGCCGCTCAACCAGATCGATGCGATGGAGTTCCTGCTCGACAAGCTGGCGCCCTGCAAGACCAACAAGGAATTCCTGATGTCGATGAATAAGTAGGCGAGAGGGCAACCATAAGTCTTCAGATGTCGGTTCTTAACGAGAGAGGCGCCTGTCGATACCGACAGCGCTTCCATCTATATTCCGCCTTCTGAGCGCAACGAGAATGACTCTTTGCTGCATGGCGGCAGGCCAAGTGGGCTCAAACTCAAGCCGATCAAAGGTAATGAGGCTGAATTTCTAGCCCTTTTCCTGGGCGAACCCGAAGATTTTCCCGCGGTCAGAACCATTGCGGATACCCCTTTTGTTGTTCCACCGCTCGAAGAAGATGATGCGACAGGCGGCCTTGACCCCATGGTGAGGAGCCTCTCAGATACTCCTCATGTTGTTCCACTCATTGCGATAGGCGGCACCTACCCCATGGTGAGCAGCCTCGAGGATACTCCCCACGTTGTTCCACCGCTCGAAGAAGATAATGGAAATGGGCTGAAACGCCGCAACGAATGAGCACGACGATGCCCTGAAGTAGGTGCCAGGCACCAAGTTTTCACCAAGTTTTCAAAAGTGCCAGGCACGAAAACGCAGCAGCGGTGGCCAGATACGCTGCACCTGCCGAGACATAACTCACTGATATATAAAGGTCGTAATCCTGGCCCGCCTTTTGCTTATCTGTAAGGTATGCCTAGGCCGCACCGCATACGACAGGACGAATATCCTTATCACATAACCACTAGGACAAACGGCAGAGCCTTCATATTCAAGAAATGGACGTACAAGATCATAATAGGTGTCCTCACCGATGCCACAAAGCGCTACGACGTAAAAATCGAACATTTCAAGATGATGGACAACCACTATCACCTCAAGCTCATGACGCCTTCGTCAAATGTCGATAGGATCATGTGGTTCATCAATAACCAGATAGCAAAGCGTATCAACAGACGGAATGCAGTGACAGGGCATCTTTGGGGCGAGCGGTATCATGCGACAATAGTTCAGAGCGACGAACATGCTGAACGATGTGTGTGGTATATCTACAATAACGGGGTGAAGGCGGGTTTATGCAAGAGGGCCTCGGAGGACGAGAGATTCAGCACATTTGAATTTTATGCCAAGGGGAAAAAACTCGATTTCTGTGTAACTGAGGATACGGTGTACTTGATGCTGGGCGATGATCGGGCCGAGCGTGAGCGCCAATTAATCCTTATGGTGGATGGTTCAATGGGCACAGTAGAAGCCGAAGCTATAAGAACAGGGCTTCGCAAGTTGTTTTATGGTTCAGCAGATTTTATCGAGCGCATGAAGGTGAAGTATTTGAAACATTGATAGGTGATTATTGTGGGTTCTTTCACTAGAAACGTGAACAGGTCTATGCAGATTCCGTCAAGTGTCGACAATTTATCGATCTTATCTCTAATATAATCCTGAAGCATGTATCATGGAGCCGTTTTTGGCCCGCGAAGCTGGTCGCTTAAGATCTTCTTAGCGGCCTGCGTCAGTTTTGGAGGTCTAGGGAGGTCAATGTGCCTGGCACCAATTAAAAAACGATTCAGTGATAAGGTTTCACAACGATCGCATTCGTGACGCTGGCGAGGCCGTCGAGCGAGAGCTCGAATTTGCCTATCTTCGCATAGAGCTGGGATGAGCTGCCGCCGTCGAGCGCCATGGCGTTCGGGCACCCAAGGCCGCCATCATAGCGCGCAGCGCTCATGCGCCGCGCCAGCTCGTTCATGGAAATGCCCATTCCCTGCGTTATCGCGATCACGATCTTCCCGTCCGGCGTGATGCCGATGGCGGAGCGCGCTGATACGCTTTCCTTGAGCTTCGGGATCGAGCCGTCTATCACAAGACGAGGCCCGACCTGGAGAGCCACAGTTGTCGTGGGTTTTAGGACGAAGTCCTTGGGGGCTGAGATCGCGGGCGTTCCGTCGGTGATATTAAACACGCTCCACCAGCTCGTCTTGTGCAAAGGCCTAATTTCCTTGCCGTCCCTCGCGATGAGTCCGATGGATCTATGCTCTGGCGTGAAGAACCCGCCGTTTATCGCAAGCAACGCCCGCTCGCGATTTGCAAACTCCTGCGCAGTGGCTCCAAGCCTTTCGTCGCCGGCAATCGCAACGCTCAGGCTGTATTTCGCGGGATCGATCTGAAACGCATGTATGGTGCTGCGCTCTCCCTCGCCCAGCGGAAAAGAATATGTCGTATAGAGAATTCCGTCCGCCAGGCGGTTCCATCCATACGCAGCCTTGGGGGACGCCCACGCCTGCGTGCTGAGCGCCGATATCAAGAGGAGTGTTGTTAAGAGACGCTGTAACATATCCGCCCTTTTCATGCTCAAAGGTGTTACGATCGCACCATATGTCGTTCACTTTCCCCAGATATCAACGACAGTCCCCTCTGCGAGCTTATCCTGCCCCCTGACCACAACCATGTCCTCATCTTTAATTCCACGGGAAATTTCTACCTGCTCGCCTGAGGTCCTGACCGGGATCACCTGCACCTTGTGGGCCGCACCCTGCGAGACCGTATAGACGAAGTAATCGCGTTGATCGCGGATGAGCGCGTCGCGCGGAATGACGTAGGTGCGTTGCATCTTCGGTCCGTCGAATTCAACCTCCACGCGCATGCCGGGCTTGAAGAAGCCCTGCGCGTTCGGCACCTGCGCGTGCGCGGCCACGGTCTTATCCACCGGATCCGCCTGAGCGTCCACCGAGGACACCTTGGCGTCTATCGGCTCTCCGCCCGATGCAGGCATGATGACCCTCACGGCCGCGCCCTGTTTGAGCGTCGCCGCCTCCTCAGGTTTGAGCCTGAAGGTCGCGACAGCGGGGTCTATGCGCGTGACGGACATTAACGGCATGCCGGCCTGCGCCACAGTGGGCGAGGCTCGCCTTGACACGAT
>JBBAAC010000188.1:0-4726 GCA_041658465.1 bacterium
GCGCGCTGCTGGGTCAAGGTCGCGGCCGCGGCCTCCTGCTCCTGGGAGAGATGCAGCTTGAGCTGCCTTGCGCCTTCCAGCTCCCTCCGACGGCGGTCGGTCTCTTCCGTGAGCTCGGCGCGGCGGCGATCCAGCGCGTCGATGCCGGCCTGGTCCTTCGCTACGCGGCCGGTGATCTCCACGCGGCGGCGATCGAGGTGCTCGATCTTCGCGTTCAGGTTTGCAATCGCTTCGCCGTCCGTCATGACCATTTTCTGGACGCCGTCGCACTCCTGCCGAACGGTGTTGTAATCATCGCGCAGTCCCGCGACCTCGCCGTCAAGCTCCGCGACCAGATCCGTGGAGCCTACGAGCCGCAGATCCGCTTCCACAAGCTTTGCGTTGAGCTCGCCGATCTGCGCCTGCATCTGCTGCACGCGCGACTCGAGCGAAGCAAGCTCGCCCGACTGCGCGGCCGCGCGCTCGGATATGCCGGCGCGCTCCTTCTGGCGGTGCTGCACCTCAGACTCATAGAACTTGATCGAGTGCTGGACGCGGTAGAGGTCCTGCTGGACGCCATCGAGCTCGCGCTCAACCTCGGAAAGGCCCAGCCGCGCACTCTCCATCTCCGCCTCGAAGCCCGAAAGCTCGGCGGCGGATGACGCCTCGTTCTCGTGGAGTTTTCCGCTCTCAGCAAGGAGCTCGTCTACCTCCACGCGGAGGGTACGGTACCTCGTGGCAGCAAGCTTAAGCTCGCGCTCGCGCAGCTCTTCGCTGATTCGCGTATAGCGCTCCGCCTTCCTGGCCTGACGGTTGAGCGAATTGATCTGGCGGGTGAGCTCGGCAAGTATGTCTGTCAGCCGCTGCAGGTTCTGACGCGTGGAGTCCATCTTGCGCAGCGCGGCCTCCTTGCGCGACTTGAACTTTGAGATGCCCGCGGCCTCCTCTATGAGCGTGCGCCTGTCGTCGGGCTTTGCGGAGACGATGGAGCCCACCATTCCCTGCTCGACGATCGAGTAGGCCTTGGTGCCCACGCCCGTGCCGAGGAATAGATCCACGACGTCTTTCAATCGGCACGGGGTCTTGTTGATGAAGTATTCGCTCTCGCCTGAGCGATAGAGCCGGCGGCCGACCTGGATCTCGCTGTACTGCGAGTATTCGGCGGGCGCGCGGCCGTCGCTGTTGTCGAACGTGAGGAAGACCTGCGACATCCCCTGCGGCGGGCGGCTCTCGCAGCCGTTGAAGATCACGTCCTCCATAGTGGAGCCGCGCAGGTGCTTGGCGCTCATCTCGCCCATGACCCAGCGGATGGCGTCCACCACGTTGCTCTTGCCGCAACCGTTCGGGCCGACCACACCGGTGATCCCCTCTTCGAATGCGATCACGGTGCGATCTGCGAAGGATTTGAAGCCGGTCATCTCAAGGGTCTTGAGGCGCATGGTCGATTGTCTCTCTGGCTATATCGGCGGAACCGCCTGGAAAGTTGTCTGAAATCCCCCTGGTCAGGCATTATTTTTATACGCCTGACCCCCATTAGTAGTGGCTGCCGAAATTTTGACAACCATATATTGCGGTGTCAAAAAATACAAGATTTTTCAGCGACTTCCCTTGCTCACGGATAGGTCGCAACCACGGAGAGCGAGGCGATGTCGATGACGGAGATCGTATTCGACTCCACGTTGCCTACATATACGTATTTGTCGACACCGTCCAACGCCCGGTAAAGCGCCAGCGAGAAGGGCTGCAGGCCGACCGGAATGGTGGCCACGACCGTCCGCGCCACAAGGTCGATGACCGATACGGTGTCGTCGTCCTGGTTCGTGACAAACGCGTACTGGCTGGTGAGCAAAATCTCCTGAGGGTTCTGGCCGACCTGCACGACGGCGACGAGGAGATTGTTGTCCTGAGTATCCACCTGGATCGTGTTCGTATTGTTCGTGAGCGGCGTGAGCGAGGAAGGGTCCAGGACCAGCACGAACCTGATCCAATCGCCGCTGTCGTCGCCCTCGCCCACTACATATATATAGCGGCCGTCGGTGGCGATGCCGCGCGGGTTCTGCACGTCCCCGATGAAGTAATCCACAGCCACCGCGCCGGCCAGGCCCGCATCGTCCAGATTGACTACCATGATGCCGCCGTACTCGCGCGAGAGGAACGCCTGGTTGTTGAGGATAGCTATGTGGTTGACCTCTGCGTGCGAGATCGTGCCGCCGGAGTTGAGCGTGGTCGTCAGCGTAACGTTGCCGGGCGTAAGATTGCCGCTGGCTATGTCGACATATTGCAGCTCACCAAGGCTCGTGGTTACCCATGCCCGCTCGTTGGCCACGGGGTAGCAGCACTCGATGGCGTATGCGTCACGGCCCATGGTTTGCAAAGTAAATGACATGAAGTTGGCCGAGGTCTCGTCGACATTGAATACGAGCAGCTCGTCCACGGTGTCGTTTGCGTTGGCGCTGAAGCGGTTCGGCACAAAGGTCTGCTTGCGGACCGGATCCAGGAAGATCTGGCCCGAGAAGCTGGGCGTCTCCACGCTCTTGATGAGCACGGGCGCCAGAGGATTGGTGATGTCGAGCACCTGGAACGAGCCCTTTGTCCAGTCGTAGAGGACCTTGGCGTTGGAGTTGACGAGATAGAGGCGGTTGTTCGCCACGTCCACTTCCATGGCGCTCGGAGTGGCGACGTTGTCGCCCGGATCCGTGAATATGCTTCCTGACTGGGCGCAGCCGCAGAGGGCCGCAGCCAGAACGATTACAAGCGCTATAAGAAGGCGTTGCATTAAGACCCTCCAAGTCTCGCGTCTTAGCCAAAAGAGGGGTGGCTGTCTATGCAAAATGAGGGGTCGGAGATTTTTTCCGACCCCTCACCCTGAGTGAAGCCCCGCCGACGTAGGCGGGGCGACGTCGAAGGGCCCCATTGGGGCTTTTCTATTCCCCGTCCGCTTATTTGCGGAATTTTGTGGTCGAAACCATCTTCTGGCAGCGCGGCTTGAGGTCGTCCTTGTATTCCGTGAAGGACTCCTCCTTGTCTTTGGACTTGGAACGCATGGAGCACATGAGCGTGTAGGCGTCCTGAGCCTTGCCGTTCGGGCGCTGCATCATGACCGTGGTGGTGTAGCGCCACTTTTTCTTCTCGGGACAGCGTATGGTCATCCACGGCGCGGAGCGGCCTGCCCACTTGACGTTCGTGCGCTCGATCGTCTCGCACTCCGGCTTTTCCATCTTCTCCACCTTTTCCGGCCTGTCCGCCTTCTCCGCCTTGCCCTTTGGGGCCATCTTCTTGGCGGCGTTCATGTCCACCACCATAAGGTTGGCGGACGGGTCATCATCTAACTTGCCGGACTCGCACTTGTTGCCCTCGGTGAAGCATACTGTGAGCATGCGCGGTATCTCCATCTTCATGGCCGTGACCTTTACGCCCTTCACGTTGACGTTTACGTCCTTATCGCCGCCAACTTTGTTTTCGTTGGCGTTCCAGTTGCCCGGGTATTTGAGCTCGAATTTGTAATCATAATTCGAGTAGGTCTTGTCCTGCTGCGGCGACTTGGATGCCGCCTTCGACTCTTCCTTGCCCTCATCGCCTGAGGACTTCTTCTTCGCCTGCGCTGCGATCGCGACCGCAAACATGCAGGCCAAGGCTACTGCGAATACTCCCCATTTTTTCATACAAGCCTCCCTATTTGGTTAAGATTGTTTTCAGTGTGTCATTGCGAGGGCAGCGAAGCAATCCCCTTTTCATTCACTGGATCGCTAGATCTCCAATTCCTTTCGCGCCGCATCCGGCGTGGCCACGGGGCGGCCGTACTCCCTGGCTATCCGCGAGACGCGCCCCACAAGCTCAGCGTTGCTCTTTGCAAGCACGCCCTTGTGATAATAGACATTGTCCTCAAAACCCACGCGCACATGGCCGCCGGATACCACCGCGATGACCGCGCACGGCAGCTCGTAGCGACCGATACCTGCCACAGCCCATGTGTCCTCCGGGTCGATCGAATCGATCATGAACTGCAGGCTGCGCAGCTCGCCGGAGAGCCCGCCCGCTACTCCCAAAACAAACTGGTAGTGGATCGGGTGCGAGAGCAGGCCGTTCTTGAGCAGGCGGCGCGCGATCTCGATGTGGCCCGCGTCGTAGACCTCCACCTCAGGCAGGACCTTGAGCTCGCGCATGCGCGCGGCGAGGCTGCGGACGTCATTCGGGTGATTCAGGAAGATGTCGTCGCCGAAGTTCATGGACGCGATGTTGAGCGAGGCCATCTCGGGCTTTAGCTGGACGATCGGCGCCACGCGCTTCTCCATGGCCTCGCCCACCGCTCCGCCGGTCGAGACCTGGATGATCGGCTTCGGGTCGCACGCGGCGCGGATCGCCTCGATGGAGGCGCGGAAGTGATCGAGCGACTGCGACGGCTTTCCCTGCGCATCGCGCACGTGCAGGTGGATCACCGAAGCCCCGGCCTTCACGCACGCGGCCGCGTCGCGCGCCTGCTCCTCGGGCGTGGTGGGGAGATTGGGGTTCATCTCCTTTGTGGTCTCGGCCCCGGTAATGGCAGCGGTGATGATGAGCGGTTTCATGCAAAGGCCTCCTGATCGATGTATGATGTATTATGGATATGATTCGCTCCATACGACAGCGACAGTCAGAGCGCCAGACAAAAAGCACCCACAGGGAAAGCGAGCCGAGGCATTGAAATTCGAGATATCGGGCAAAAACGGAACCTGCGAAGACGGGACGCAGCTGCGTATCGACTACGACA
>JBBAAC010000189.1:0-4708 GCA_041658465.1 bacterium
CACGGTGTCGGGCAGCGCGGTCGCCAACGTGATGGTCGACGGGCCGATCACGATCCCGCTGATGAAAAAAACCGGTTTTAATCCGCCGTTTGCCGCGGCGGTCGAAGCGGTCGCCTCTACCGGCGGGCAGATCATGCCGCCGGTGATGGGCGCGGCCGCATTCGTGATGGCCGAGTTTCTGGCGGTGAGCTACTTCCAGGTGACGCTATGGGCGGCTATCCCGGCGATCCTGTACTACGTTGCGGTGTTTTTCTCGGTGCATTTCAAAGCAAAGCGCGTGGGCCTGCTGGGCGTGCCCAAATCCGATCTGCCGCGCCTCGGGGCGGTGATGAGCGAGCGCGGCCACCTGTTCGTGCCCATCGCCCTTGTCTTCATCGGGCTGGTCAAGGGTTACAGCGCCCCTCTGAGCGCACTGGTCGGCGCCCTCGCCTGTCTTCCGATGGCCCTCCTCAGGAAGACGACACGCGAGGGCATCACCTGGAAGTCCATCATTGAAGCGCTCGAAGACGGGGCGCGGAACACGCTCCTGGTGGCGATGGCCTGCGCCTGCGCCGGGATCGTCATCGGCTGCGTGACTATCACGGGTCTGGGGATCAGCTTCACCCAGATCGTGGTCGGGCTTGCCCGGGAAATGCTGCCCCTCGCATTGGCGCTCACGGCGATCGCCGGCATCGTCCTCGGCATGGGGATGCCGACCACCCCTGCCTACATCGTCATGGTTTCGCTGCTCGTTCCCGCGCTGGTGAAACTTGGCGCCGCCACACCGGCCGCACATATGTTCGCGTTCTATTTCGCCATCCTTTCGGCGATCACGCCGCCGGTGGCGCTCGCGGTTTTTGCCGCGGCCAGCCTTGCCAAGACCGACCTCTGGAAAGCGGGCTGGGAAGCGGTGCGCATCGGCGCCGCCGGCTTCATCGTACCGTTCATGTTCATCTACGAGCCGGCGCTGCTGATGATCGGCGACTGGCAGACCATCGTGGCCTCGTTCATCACCGCGACGCTTGGCACCATTCTGCTTGCCGCTTCGCTGCAGGGTTACCTGATCCGATCGGCAACGATGTGGCAACGGACGATCCTGTTCGTTGCGGCGCTATGCCTGATCAAACCGGGCTGGATCACCGACCTTGTCGGCCTCGCCCTGCTGGCGGTGGTGCTTGCCGGCCAATATCTGGGGAAAGCGAAAGAGATCAAGCGTGAAACAGTTTAAAGTCCTCATCATCGGCTCGGGGGTCATGGGACGGGGCATCGCCAAAAGTTTTGTCTCAGCCGGGATTCCCACCGCTATTCTCTCGCGCAACGTGGCGAACGTTGCCGCCGGCGTCGACGAACGCGTCGCCTTGGTTGAAAAGCTTCCGCCGAATGCGCCCGAGCTGATCATCGAGGCGGTGCCCGAGAAGATGGCGCTGAAGCTCAAAAGCTATGCCGCCATCGAAGCCGCTTATGCGGGAAAACCGGTGCTTGCCTCCAACACCTCGACGCTCGACCTCGAGGAGCTGGCGCGGCCGCTTCAACACCCCGAGCGCTTTCTCGGCATCCATTACTTCATGCCTGCGGATGTCAACGCCGTTGTCGAGGTCGCACCGGTGAGGGCGACCTTGCCGGCGGCGACGGACGCGGCGGTGCGGCTGATCGAGGCTACCGGTAAAAGCGTATTGCGCCTGAAGCGCGCCGTTCCAGGACTGCTGATCAACCGCCTGCAGCACGCCATTTTGCACGAAGCCTATTACCTGATGGATGAAGGCGTTGTGACTGCGGAGGAAATCGACCGCTGTGCACGCGAGATCCTCGCCCCTCGCATCTGCATCACCGGTCTGATCGAGCAAAAGGACATCAGCGGTCTCGATACCCATGCCCTGTCACAACAGGCGCTGGTACCGGTCCTGCATCACGGCGACAAGCCGGGGCGCATGCTGCAGGACCTTTACGCCGCCGGGCACCTCGGCATCAAGAGCGGCAAGGGTTTTTACGACTGGAGCGGGAAGGATCCGGCCAAAGTAAAGGCGGAGGCCGCGCGTAAACTCGGCGACCTGCTCGCTTATCTGAAGGAACACCGGTAAGCGGTCTTTGCCTCGCCGGGTGATCCGGAATCTTAAACGCCGGTGTTCCGGAATTGTGATCTGTTGAAATCAGCTATCCAGGGTACCCCCCGGAAATGTCGCTATCGCCAAGCTCTTTGCCGGGGGGAAGCTGGTTTTTGAAGCAACAATCGGAGGTCCGGCATGAACCATGACAAAATTATCCTATCGGTAGCCACGACCGGCAGTTGGCCGACCAAGGCGCAAAACCCCGATCTGCCCGTCACGCCCGAGGAGATTGCCCAAGCGGCGGTGGAGAGTTGGCGCGAAGGGGCAGCCGTCGTCCACGTCCACGTGCGGGACGATGCGGGAAAGATGAGCTGCGATCTGTCGCGGTTTCTGCGGGTCAAGGAACTGATCCGCGACCAGGGGTGCGATATTCTGATCAATTTCAGCACCAGCGGCGGGGCCGGCCGCGTGGGCGAGGAAGAACGGTTTAACAGCCTGGCTGCCGGGCCGGAATTGGGGTCGCTGGACGCGGGCTCCATGAACTTCAACGATCGCATCTTTCTGAATCCTCCGGACTTTCTGGAGGAACTGGCCCGGCGCATGCTGGCAGCCCATGTCAAACCGGAAATTGAAGTCTTTGACAGCGGCATGATCGGCAATGCCTTGGCCCTGGAAGGGAAAGGCATGATCCCGTCGCCGCTGTGGTGGCAGTTCGTCCTGGGCGTAAAGGGAGGGGCCCCGGCCACGGCGCGTTCGCTGCTCCACCTGGTCGACAGCTTGCCCGCAGGGTCGCTGTGGTCGGTGTGCGCGGTGGGGGGGCGGCAGTTGTCGATGAACGTGCTGGCCATCGCGATGGGCGGACACGCCCGCACAGGCCTGGAGGACAACCTCTATTACCGGCGGGGCGAATTGGCCCGAAGCAACGCCCAATTGGTGGCCCGTCTGACCCGCATTGCCCGCGAGTGCGGTCGCGAACCGGCCACCCCCGCCGAGGCGAGGGAGATACTCGGGCTGGCGCGAACGGGAATCTAACGGGAGACCCTCGCTCCTTGTTACTCCCCGGGGAAGGGGATCGCCAGCTCCCGGCCAAGGGCGATGAAGTCCTTGACCACCGGCTCGGGAATCGGGATGCCCTTCGCAAGGCGCTCGGCCTTCATCTCGAACTCGATCTCGCCGGGAACGTAGATGCGTTTCACGCCCTCGGCCCTGGTCGAGGTCTTGATCTCCTGAAGCGCCTTGTCGATGGCTGCCGTGAACTCCGGCAGGTCCATGAAACTCTCGACATTCACGGCCGCGAAAACGCTTCCGACGTCGGTCGGGTCGATCATGTTATCCGCCAGAAAGCCGGGGAAGTGGGTCCCGTAATTCGAGCCGGTCAGTACGCCGCAGAGAAAGTCCACCGCCAGCGCGATGCCATAGCCCTTGTAGCCGCCGATGGGGGCGAGAAGACCCTTCAGGGCGGCGTGCGGGTCCGTGGTGGGGATGCCGCGACCGTCGAAGGCCCAGCCCGGCTCCAGGGGTTTGTCCTGTTTGGCGTGGAGTACGATCCGGCCGCGGGCCACCACGGTCGTGGCCAGATCCAGGACCACCGGCAGTTCCCGGCCGGCGGGGATGGCGATCGCGAAGGGGTTGGTGCCGAACATCGCCGTGCCGCCCCCCGTGGGGGCGACGGCGGCAGGGGCGTTGGTCGAGCTGAAGCCGATCATGCCGTGCGGCAGGGCCGTCATGGCCCAGTAGGCGGCCATCCCATAGTGGTTGGAATGGGCCACGGCCGTGAAGGCCACGCCGGTCTGCCCGGCCTTTTCGATTGCCATCCGCATGGCGCGCGCCGCGCCCACCTGGCCGATGCTGTTGTTGCAGTCGATCAGTGCGGTGGATGCCTTCTCACGCACGACGACCAGATTGCTCTTCGCGCTCATGACCCCCTTCCGGATCCGCTCCACGTAGACGCAGAGCATTCGGGTAATCCCATGGGTGTCCACCCCCCGGAGGTTGGCCTCGATCAGGGAATCGGTGAGCAGCGTCGCGTCGTCCCGGCTTACCCCGATCGTTTGGAACACCTCTTGCGTCCAGCCCCGCAACTTGTCCGCGGGGAACATGATACCACCATCAACACCTGCCATGCCTGTTTCTCCTTTCTCTGGAGCCATCCTTGATAACGACTCTCTTTTTATGAGGCCAAGACTATATGAAGAGGGATCTTGCGTGTCAAGAGAATTGAACGGCGGATCTGGTGGTCGCATGCCGTTGCGCCGTTCCTGTCAAAACCGTTGATCCCCGAAAATGGAGCCAAGCCGAAGTTCTTTCGCTTGACAGGTGAAAACAGCGTCGATAGATGATAGCGGCGCCCTTAGAACGACGCCGAACTCATGGGCTGGAAGGGAAAGAGATTGAAAGCAGAAATCATTGCCGTTGGAACGGAGCTTCTGTTGGGGCAGATCGTGGACACCAATTCGGCCCATATGGCCCAGCAGTTGACGACGATAGGCTTGGATTTGCACTATAAATCCACCGTCGGCGACAACCTGAAACGAATCAAGTCGACGCTGCGAAATGCAATGGGCCGGTCGGATTTCATCATCACGACGGGCGGCATCGGTCCGACCCTGGACGATCTGACGCGGGAGGCCGTGGCCGAAGTATTGGGAAAGCCGCTCGTTTTCAATCCGACCCTCTTCGATCAG
>JBBAAC010000190.1:0-4609 GCA_041658465.1 bacterium
GCCGGCATTACAAATCAAGATATCCCTGAGAGACATAGGCTCCCCGCGCCTGATGATTACTGGTTATTCCTCGCGGCCCTCGCGGGTTCTATCTGATATTCCTTCACCGCGGCCAGGTGCTCGCCGAGCGTTGAGGAGAACTGGTGCGTGCCGTCGCCCTTCGCGACAAAATAGAGATAGTCGCTCCGGGCCGGATGGATCACTGCGTCGATGGAGGCCTTGCCCGGATTGCAGATAGGCCCCGGCGGCAACCCGGGATGCATGTATGTGTTGTACGGGTGCGGATTTAACATGTCCTGCTTGTGCAGGTTCCCGTCAAAATTCGGCAGGCCATAGATGGTGGTCGGGTCGCTCTGAAGCGGCATGTTCTGCCTGAGACGATTGAAGAACACGGATGCGATGAGCGGGCGCTCCTGTGCCGCCCCTGTCTCCTTCTCCACGACCGAGGCGATGGTTATGATCTGCCGCTGCGACATATTGCTCGCGGCTATCGCATTCGCATCAAGCGCGGCCCAGACCTCGCGGAAGCGCGCGACCAGCCTCTTTATGAAGGCCTTTGGATCGAACGGCTTTGCGATCAGATAGGTATCGGGGAAGAGATATCCCTCGAGCGTTTTCATGCCCTCAAAGCCCAGTTCCTGTATGACCGCCGGGTCAGTCGCCAGCTTCACGAACTCTTCCGGCATAGACGAACCGTTTAGAAACGGCTGCGCGGATAGCGCGGCCTTGATCTCGTTTATCGTCCATCCTTCCACTATGGTAAATGCGTACTGCTTCACTTCCCCGCGCGCTATCTTTGCAAGCACTTGAGACATGGTCATGCCGGCGGGGAACTCGTACGTGCCGGCGCGCAAAGTGCGCGCCAGACCCCGGCCTCGCGCGATTATCTCGAAGAGCTTCGGCGTGCCGATGACGCGGTTTCTCGCAAGCTCCAGGGCGATCGCGCGCACGCTGCTGCCCGGCCTTATCTCCACCTCGGCGGCAACCGGCGAGCGCCAGCGGGTGGCGCCTATATATAATGAACCCGCGAGGAGCGCCGCCGCGCCGATGAAGATGAGCAAGGCGAGCAGCATCAATTTACGGGTCGGCCTCATCCTATTGCCCCTTCGTCGTCAGACGCAGGACCGGCATGCGAGGCGAGATAGTCCTCCAGGATAGCCACCGCCGCCATCTTGTCTATGACCCGCTTCCGCTTTGCCCTGGAGACGTCCGCCGCAATGAGCCTCTCTTCCGCCTCTACGGTCGAATAACGCTCGTCCCAGAACTCCATCGGGATGTCGATCCCGTCCTTCGCGAGATGCGACCTGAGCTTCTCTGCAAACGCCTGCACTTTGGCGGCTGCGGGTCCGACCCCTCCCTCCGCGTCGAGGGGTAGACCCACGAGCAGAAGGTCCGCCTCCAACTCGCGGCATCTCTGCTCGATCTCATCCAAGTCGGCTGCCCCGCCGCGGCGCTCGATCACGGCGATGCCCTGCGCGCTCCAGCCCATGGGATCCGTGGCTGCCACGCCGATCCGCTTGGAACCTATGTCGAGGCAAAGTATTCTCATACATGATGAGGCAAGAAGCATGAAACACGAGGCATGATAAAAACCATCTTTTCCTGCTTCCTGCCTCTTGCCTCATGCTTCTCCATCGATATAACTGGCAGACATGGGTGACTGCAAGCCTCTTGATTTCAACGCACGATACTGGCATCGGAGTAGGCATGGAGCGGGTACACGTGGTCGTCCACGGCGTGGTCCAGGGGGTATTCTTCAGGCATAACGCCATAAGAACTGCCCAGGGCCTGGGTCTCAACGGCTGGGTGCGCAACCGCAGCGACGGGACGGTCGAGGCCGCGGCCGAGGGCCCGCGCGACCTCCTCGAACAGTTCGTCGAGTGGTGCCACCATGGTCCGGCATACGCGCGCGTGGATAGCGTGGATGTCTCCTGGGAGACGCCGACGGGCGAGCCGCACGGTTTCCGCCTCGCCTGAGGGCCGGCCTAAGGGTTTGACACGGGCAAGCGCAGTGGTGTAAAGATCGCCAACCGAATCAAAAAAATTACGTCCTTTGAGGGGAGGAGGATCTATGAAGAAGAGGTATGTTGTGTTGTGCGCAGTGGCGCTTGCCATCTTCATCGCTGGCTGCGGCAAGGGCACGTCCGGCGGCAAGATGCTGGTGAGCGTGAACGGTGAAAAGATCACTGAGGGAGATCTGGATTTCCTGAGCCAGATCAACCCGCGCATCCAGGCGCAGATGTCATCGCCAGACGGCAAGCAGAAGATAATCGACAACCTGATCGAGCAGGACCTGCTCTACCAGAAAGCGGTAAAGGAGGGCGTGAACCGCGATCCCAAGGTCAAGGCAAAGGTGGATCTCTACCGCCGCGTGATCATCGCCCAGTCTCTCATCGAAAATGAGATCGATAAGTCCGCCAAGAAATACTACGACGAGCACCAGAATGAGTTCCAGAAGCTCAAGCTGTCGGACATAACTGTGAAGTTCGCATCGCCCGATGCGATGAAGAACGCGAAGAAGGGCAAGGAAGGCATGCACTCCGAGGAAGACGCATTGAAGATCGCCAACGAAATCAAGGCGCGCATTGACAAGGGCGAGGCCTTTGATGCAGTGGCGAAGGACGCATCGGAAGACATGCCGACCAAGAACCGCGGCGGCGATATCGGGCTCGTCTCCAAGGACGACAAGCGGCTGATCGCGCGCGGCTATGGCCCGCTATTGGAGAAGGCCTTTGAGATGAAGGTCGGCGAGGTCGCAGGTCCCATAAAGACGCAGGACGGCTATCACATCGTCACTGTCACCCGCGGCCTGGAACTCGAGCCGTTCGAAGAGGCGAAGCAGGCAGTCCTCTTCAAGGTGCGCGGAGACGTGAGGATGGATCTGCTGGCGAAGCTCAAGAAGGATGCCAAGATCGTGTATGCGGATGAGTTGGCGGCAAAAAAGAAGGCAGCTGAGGAAACCCAGAAGTCCCAGGCAGCCCAGCAGCCCGCAGCCGGCGAAAACCCGGCCGAAGCCCCGACCGTCATGCCAGCACCGGGCGGCCAGCAGGTGATCAAGATACCGCCTGTCAAGCCGGCCGAGCAGGCGCAGGCAACACCGCCCGCCAAGACGGCAGCACCAGCCGCCAAGAAAGAGGCGCCGGCGAAAAAGAAGTAACCCTGCTCTTGCAAGCAAAGACAAACCCCGATGCTGCGAGGCATCGGGGTTTTTTGCGAAGGCGTTAAAGGAACATGATGAAGTTATCCGATTTCGACTACAACTATCCTGAAGATCTGGTGGCTCAGCAACCGCTCCCAACGCGCGACGCCTCGCGCATGATGGTGGTGGAGCGCGCGTCCGGCAGCGTGCGCCACTCCTGCGTGGCCAAGCTCGGCGCGGAGCTGCGCGAGGGCGACCTGCTCGTGGTCAACGACTCGCGCGTGATCCCCGCGCGCATCTTCGGACAACGCGGCAACGGAGAGAAAATCGAGATCCTTGTAGTGGAGCCGGCCCCGGCAAAGCCCGACGCGTGGCTATGCATGATAAAGCGCGCACGCCACTTTCGCGCGGGCGAGATGCTCTTCTTCGGGATGCAGGCAAGGGCAAAAGTGCTGGGCAGGAGCGAAACATTCCTGATGGTCGAATTCAAGCACGGGGCGCTCGAGCTGGCGATGAAACACCATGGAGTGCCGCCGCTACCCCCGTACATAAAGCGCAAGGGGATCGAGGCGTACACCGATAAGGACAGGGAGCGATACCAGACCGTGTATGCGATAAAGCCCGGCTCGGCAGCGGCTCCCACGGCAGGTCTCCACCTGAGCGACGACATGATGGTTGCCCTTGAGGGTAAGGGGATATCCATAGCCCGGGTTACCCTCCATGTCGGCCTGGACACGTTCACGCCGGTCAGGGTGGACGATCTCAAGGACCATCGGATGCACGGAGAGCGCGTGGAGGTCTCTCAGGATACGGCGCGCGCCGTCTCCACAGCGAGGCAGGAGGGCCGCAGGGTCGTGGCGGTGGGCACCACCGCCGTGCGGGCGCTGGAGTCTGCGGCGCAGGAAGTGCCTCCGGCGGGCGCTGAAGGAAAATTCGAGTGGCGCGCGGGCGCCATCGCGCACGGGAGTTGGGTCACCGAGATATTCATACGCCCGGGGCATTCATTCCGCGCGGTCGATGCGCTGCTCACCAACTTCCACCAGCCAAGATCCACCCTGCTCATGCTCGTCTCCGCCTTCGCCGGCCGCGAACTCGTCCTGTCATGCTACGAGCAGGCCATCCGCGAGCGCTATCGCCTCTTCTCCTACGGCGACTGCATGCTGATATTATGAATGGCCGCTAGTCATGAAGCGACGCGGGGCTCCCGAAGGCCACACCTGTGACGACGTTCCGGGATCATCCGTTTCGGAACGCGCCTCTTCTCGCAAGCTAACACTGCGCCGGAGTACGCGGCGACCCGCGGCTGGCATCCGTACTCACGCACCTTGTCCATCGCCACTGCGCGAGCGGGGTCCCCAGTCCATCATCTCGCAAGCCGACACCGAGTCTAAGTCAGATTATAAGGCTAACGACGAATCACCTGCCACCGCGGTCCCCATTGCTCGAAGCTGGACTGGGGACCCCGCTCGT
>JBBAAC010000191.1:0-4580 GCA_041658465.1 bacterium
AAGGGTGCCGATGACACGAAATGGAATTGAAGTCGAAAAAACTCATTTTGATCCAATTGCGCTGTTATTACAAATGGTTACATTAACCTAGCTTTTCAACGTTGGGACAGCTGTGAAGGCTAACGGTGAATCACCAGCACTGCGGTCCCCATTGCTCGAAGCTGGACTGGGGACCCCGCTCGTCATGCGCCTTGATACAACGTGAGGAGTGGCACGTGGCAAGCGGGTTTTCTCTGTTTATCGATGGACCACGATCAACGGCACGGAGCGAGCGGTGATCTGCGGCAGGCTTCGAGCAATGAGGACCGCGTAGGCTGGAAATCCACCGTTAGTCTTATGATCTGGGCGCAACTCCGTGTCGATTTGCGAGATGCCAGCCGTAGGTCACCGCGTACTTTTGGCACTGTGTTGGCTTTAGAGAGCATGGAGGTCGTCCGCTTTCGGCACTTGCGTCACATGGGAGAGGGTGTTACGTCCTGATTCAGGAGGTAGATATGGAACACAGACATGAGACCATCCGCAAACTTCTTGAAAGACTCGATTGCGCGTCGCTGTGCGATGCATCTCCGCTGGTGCGCGCGTTCGCTCCCGGGCTTACACCCCTGCATCCGCATCTCAAGATGGCGGGCCGTGCGCGCACGATCGGTTGCTCGAACGACTATCTCTCCGTCGTCAAGGCGCTGGACGAGGCTCAGGCAAATGAAGTGCTCGTGATCGACGGCCGGGGCCAGACGTACGCCATATTCGGCGAGCTGCTGGCAGCGGATGCGCTGCGCCGGGGGCTCGCAGGAGCCGTGGTCGACGGCTCCGTGCGCGACGTGCACGGCATGCGAGGCCTCAACTTTCCGGTCTATTGCCGCGCTGCGAATCCACGCGCCGGCCGCGCTGAGGCGGTGGAACCGCCTACTGAGGTCGTATCGATATGCGGCGTGACCGTTATGGCGGGCGACTGGGTCTTCGGCGATTCAGACGGCGTGGTTGTCATCCCCGAGATGCACGTCGAGGGGGTGATCAAGGTGGCGGAGGAGATCCAGAACGTGGAGGCAAAGGTCTTAGAGAGCGTGCAAAAGGGCGCGTCGCTCACCGAGATCATGAAGTTCGAGGAGTTCTGCGGCGACCACGAGCGCGACATCCGCACGAAGCTCGATTTTCATCTCTCGGAAAAGTGATTCAGTTTGATCGTATAAGTCTTGACATTAGGGGGTATAAAGTAGTATTTTAAAGGGTATGAAATCATCTTTAGCCAAAAAAACCAGCATCACCCTGCCTGAACAACTGGAAGAGGAACTGCGTGCTCAGGCCGAGGCGGAAAAACGCACGCTCAGCGGGATCGTGCAGGAGGCGGCGCGATTCTATCTCAACATAAAAAAATGGGAAGCGCTGCAGCACGAGCTTGTGCCAAAGGCCCGCAAGATGGGCATACGCTCAGAAGAAGACGTAAACCGTCTTGTGCACGGGCTGCGCAAATGAAGGTCGTCCTCGATACCAATGTCATCATCTCCGGCCTTCTCTTTCCAGGAGGTGCGCCTGACCGCATCGTGCGCGCGGCCCTTATAAGACGCATTCATCACGCTACGTCGCCAGACCTTCTCACAGAACTGAGGCGTGTATTTGAGAAAAAATTTGAACTGCCCAGGAAAAAAGTCGATGAACTTATCAAACTCGTCGCTGAATCGGGGGAACTGGCATATCCCACGGAACGGATCGATGTTGTAAGAGGCGATCCGGCGGACAATCGAGTCCTTGAATGCGCATTTACAGCAGGGGCGGATTACATAATTACAGGCGATGAGCGGCATCTGCTCACGATTAAAACCTGGAAGGGTATCCGCCTCATTTCGCCGGCGGACTTCGTGCGAGAGATCGATCTCATTTGAACGCGGTGTGACCCACTATAAAAAGGCCCCCTGTTTCCAGGGGGCCTTTGTCAATGACTGTCGAGAACTGTTTGTTCACCGACCCCTGATGACAAACGCCAGGGCATCAGGTGAAGATGCAAAGGTCTGCTCAACAATCCTCTCCATAACACGCCGGTTATCCTGGATGTGAAGGTTTCTCGCATTTTCCCCCGTATAGCTCTCTATATCAATTTGGTGTCCGGACTTATCACTATACCTGATCTTATGATTGTAGCTGATGATGCCGTTTTCGCTGCCAGCATCGAGATAGATCTGTGCACTCAATTCAAAGAGAGGGGATTTCCACTCGACCTTAGCGGTGGCTGTGAGGAACGCGAGGGGGTTGCCCAGCCCGTAAACGATCTCGATGTATTTTTTAACATCATCATGACCTGCACCGATATTTCCCAGATCATAAAGATTGAATTCTATTGCGTTGTATTTCTTAAGCTCAACAGACCGGCTTCTGCGCCATTTCGGATCGCGCGTGCCAATGCCTACGTATAGTTCCTCCTCGCTCGAAGTCAAAAAACCTGGCGTGGCCCGGACAATTCTTTCCGCCATCGATTCAAAGCCGCGTGCGATTTTGTGTCCGCCCTTGGCGACGCGTTGTAAATCATCGGAAACATGTCCCTCAGTCTCATACATTGTGCGGATGTACGCCTGTACAGGCGCTATTGAAGGGGCCTCGTTGTCATCCAGCGATAGCGGCAGCTCGAATTCGCCTGCCTCGCTCAACATGATATTGCCGGGCAAAGTAGTGAAGCTCGTGTAGACGCTCAGGAAATCCATCGCACCAGTTGTCATAGCGGTTCTCCGATCTATGTATTCTATTTCGATGTAGCATGCGAATCTGTGACTATTATCGCGCTTCCATAAGAAAGGTTGCGTGGTTTTTTGTCAGCATTTCAACGGGTTATAAGCTCAAAAAAGCCCCCTGTCTCCAGGGGGCCTTTGATTTTTCATGCCTCATGCGTCCTGCTTCATGCATCGGTGTCTTATTGCCTTCCCTCCACCAACGCGTTCACGACGTTGGGATCCGCGAGCGTTGATGTATCTCCGAGGTTGGTGACGTCGCCCTCTGCGATTTTGCGCAGGATGCGGCGCATGATCTTGCCTGAGCGCGTCTTGGGAAGCGCGTCGGTGAAGTGGATCTTGTCCGGCGTAGCGATCGGCCCGATCTCCTTGCGCACGTGCGCGACGAGGTCCTTCTTGATCTGGTCGGTCACCGGCTGTCCCGCCTTGAGCGTGACGTATGCGTAGAGGCCCTGGCCCTTGATTTCGTGCGGGAATCCCACGACCGCTGCCTCTGCGACCGACGGGTGAGAGACGAGCGCTGACTCGACTTCCGCCGTGCCGATGCGGTGCCCCGACACGTTGATCACGTCGTCCACGCGGCCCATGAGCCAGTAGTATCC
The DNA here is from genome assembly GCA_041658465.1 of bacterium. Classification (GTDB taxonomy): domain Bacteria; phylum UBA10199; class UBA10199; order 2-02-FULL-44-16; family JAAZCA01; genus JAJZQH01. The sequence continues at coordinate 3,317 of JBBAAC010000191.1, forward strand.
TTCTTCATCCACGCGCGCGCCGTCGCCCGTGAAATATACGCCCGGGAACATCGTGAAGTAGGTCTCCTTGAAGCGCTCGTGATGATTGTACACCGTGCGCATCATCCCCGGCCACGGCTCCTCGATGACGAGATAACCTCCCTCATTGGGTCCGCACTGGCTGCCGTTCTCGCGGATGACCTTTGGCTTTACGCCAAAGAACGGGAACGTAGCGGAGCCCGGCTTTGTGGCGATAGCACCCGGCAGCGGCGTGATGAGGATGCCGCCTGTCTCGGTCTGCCACCATGTATCCATGATCGGCGCCTTCTCGTGGCCGATGTTCTTGTAGTACCAGATCCACGCTTCAGGGTTGATCGGCTCGCCCACAGAGCCCAGGACGCGCAGCTTTGAGAGATCGTACTTCGCGGGCCACTGCTCTCCCTCGCGCATGAGCGAGCGGATTGCAGTTGGCGCCGTGTAGAAGATCGTGACCTTGTGCTTCTCGCAGATCTGCCAGAAGCGGCCTGCATCCGGATACGTCGGCACGCCTTCGAACATGACGGAGGTCGCCGCGTTGAGCAGGGGGCCGTACACGATGTATGTGTGGCCCGTGACCCAGCCGATGTCCGCTGTGCACCAGAAGATGTCGTCATTATGATAGTCGAAGATGTACTTGAACGTGGTGCCTGCAAAGACCATGTATCCGCCGGTGGTGTGCAGAACGCCCTTGGGCTTCCCGGTAGAGCCTGAGGTATAGAGGATGAAGAGTGGTTCCTCCGCGCCTACGTGCGCGGGCTCGCATGTGTTGGCAGCGCCCTCCATCGCATCGTGCCACCAGATGTCGCGGCCCGACTTCATTGCGACGTCCTGCTTTGTGTGCTTGAACACGATGCAGGTCTTGACCGGCCCGCCAGCCTCTTCGCACATGCGCATGGCTTCGTCGGCAGCTGTCTTGAGCGGAATCGGCTTCTGGCCGCGCCATGAGCCGTCAGTCGTGATGAGCACCGTGCAGCCCGAATCCAGGATACGGTCGCGCAGGGCGTCCGCAGAGAATCCTCCAAATACGATCGAATGGATTGCGCCGATGCGCGCGCATGCGAGCATGGCGATAGGGAGTTCCGGGATCATCGGCATGTAGATGGAGACGCGGTCGCCCTTCTTCACGCCCTGCTTCTTGAGCACGTTGGCGAACTTGCATACTTCGGTGAGCAGCTGCTCGTATGTGAGATTGAGGGTCTCTTTCGGGTCGTTGCCTTCCCAGAGGAGTGCTACCTTTTTGCCGTTG